>WFXF01000060.1 GCA_015490755.1 Gammaproteobacteria bacterium | reverse complement strand
GCAGATGGTAGTATCTGCGGCTTTTAAAAATGAATTTCAGGTGATTATTTTTTACGACACTTTCATTTTCTCCAAGCACACAGCAACACATCTTCGCAGCACGACGATGCGCCATGCTCGAACCATCACAATATCGTTGTTAAAAATGTCTTTGTTCATCGTAATCGTAAAAAATCAGTTAAATTAAGAGCTAACAATTTGAACTTACTAACCATCAATGTCAATAGTTAGTTAAAACTTTTATTTTTCAGCACACAAATCAATTAAGTATTGCATTAATAACGGTACTGGGCGACCTGTCGCCCCTTTTTTATCACCATTTTTCCAGGCCGTCCCTGCAATATCCAGGTGCGCCCAATGGTATTTTTTTGTAAATCTGGAGAGAAAACAGGCCGCTGTAATAGTTCCCGCATAACGCCCACCAATATTTGCAATATCAGCAAACGGGCTTTTTAGCTGCTCTTGATACTCTTCTCCCATAGGCAGCTCCCATGCACGATCACCAGAAGTTCTACCCGCATTCAGCAAATCATTGATCAAAGGGTTATGATTACCCAAAAGTCCACTGGTGTGATGCCCCAGCGATACAACACATGCCCCCGTCAAAGTCGCTATATCAATCACAACCGAAGGATTAAAGCGTTCACAATATGTCAACGCATCACACAAAATCAAACGCCCTTCAGCATCAGTGTTGAGTACCTCAATCGTTGTTCCCGACATACTGGTCACAATATCCCCCGGCCTCGTGGCATAGCCACCCGGCATATTTTCAACAGCAGGAACAACACCGATAACATTCAAGGGCAAGCCCACCTTAGCAACAGCAGATAACACACCCAGAACGCTAGCCGCACCACACATGTCATATTTCATCTCATCCATTGCAGCAGAAGGTTTGATCGAAATTCCCCCTGAATCAAAAGTCACCCCTTTACCCACCAACACGACAGGTGCATCACTCTCTTTACCGCCGCTATAGTTCATCACAATTAGCTTAGGTGGCAAGGCCGAGCCTTTTGACACGGATAATAGCGACCCCATTTTGAGCGTCTCCATCTGCTCTTGTTCTAATATTTCAGTATGAATGGATTCGTCTGTTTCAGCTAAAGTAACTGCTTGCTTTGCCAGATATTCAGGCGTACAAATATTTCCTGGAAAATTACCCAGATCCTTGGCCAGATCAACTCCCTGAGCAATAGCAAGACCCTCTTTGACTGCCTGCTCGGAATGAGCCAGATCACGACGACTGGGCACAGACAAAATTAATTTTCGTAACGGACGGCGATCTGTTTTTTTCTCACTTTTAAGATAATCAAAATGGTAAAGCGCTCCCCAGGCAGCTTCGACTGCCTGACGAATTTTCCAGTGAGTATTGCGCCCTTTTACACTCAATTCTGTTAAATAATTAGTGACTTCCATCGCACCAATTTCATTCAACACAACGGTTGTTTTTGCAATCAGTTTACGATAAACCGCATCATTAAAGTCACGTTCACGACCACAGCCAACAAGTAAAACCCGCTCACATAACGTATTCGGTACACTGTGTAACAGCAGGGTATGACCAAACTTTCCTTCAAGATCACCCCTGCGAATAATACTGGAGAGAAAACCACCCGACACTTTATCGATCTGCTCAGCTGATGCACACATACGGCGCGGTTCAAAAATACCAACCACGACACATGCTGTACGCTGTTTTTCAGGATGACCACTTTTTATTGAAAATTCCATCGTTTGAATCCTAACCTGCCGTAATACTGTTAAAATGTTTTTTTAGATGCTGTAGTGTACCCATGTATGTGTAAAATTTCAGCGCCTGTAACGATACTTTTTTACCTTTTTCCAAAATATTATTGCGAACCAAAATATTGATACTCAATCGCTACATCATAAAAGAAATACTATTCACGCTCACAGCGGTCATTTCCATTTTATTGCTATTTTTCATCAGTGATAGTTTGGTGCGTTCACTCGCAAAAGCAGCCGCCGGCATATTGCCAGGTGATGTTGTTGCCCAACTATTAATGCTCTACATCACAGATACTATTGAAGTGCTGCTGCCCATTGCTCTTTACCTATCTGTTTTGCTTGCATTAGGCCGTCTCTATCAGGATAACGAAATGGCAGCACTTGAAGCGTGTGGTGTAAGCACTCTGAAAATTGCAAAAAGTATCTTCTGGCTTGCACTCTTTATTGCATCACTGACAGCAGTGTTTTCTTTTTATATTGCCCCGTGGGCTGAACGCGGTATTTCACAGCTAAAAAATACGACGGATACATCCACTCAACTCAGGGCTATTATTCCTGGACAATTCAAAGAAATATCAGGTTGGACTCTCTATGTTGAAAGCATAGATTCAAAAACCGATCAGCTGAAAAATATTTTTATAGAAGGCTCTTTTGAAGGTGAGCCACAAATATTGGTAGCGAGATCTGCCAGCGAGCGCACTCTGAAAAGTGGTGACCGGTTTTTAGTTCTGGAAACAGGTTATCGTTACGAAGGAAGGCCTGGCACTGCCCGATTTACAGTCACAGAGTTTCAGGAGCACGGCATACGCATTCACAAAAAAAGTACGCCTCCTCCCAATCAGGGCTACTCTACTAAAACCCCTTCTGAACTTTGGGCAATCAACAATACACACGCCATTGCTGAGTTACAGTGGCGTATTTCAATTCCTTTATCCGTACTCTTTCTCGCCATACTCGCAGTACCACTCAGCCGCTCCTCACCACGCCAGGGAAAATATTCTAAATTAATTATTGGTATTTTACTGTTTATCGCGTATAGCAATTTGCTGGTCATAGCAAAAAACTGGGTTGAAAAAGGTGATATTTCTACTCAGATTGGCCTATGGTGGGTTCATAGCATTGTTATCTTGCTTATCGTAGTACTATTTACAAAACAGCAATACCCAAATTTTTTTAACGTCACTCTTAAACGCTCACCAATATGAAAATACTGGACCTTTACATAGGCAAAGCGATCATTCTCAATATTGCCATTGTCTTGATGGTGTTGCTTTCATTGTTTGGTTTAATTGGCTTTATGCGAGAGCTGGAAGATATAGGAAAAGGCAGTTATGAAGTTCAACATGCGGGGCTGTTTATCGCGCTTTCGCTGCCAGGCATTGCATATATGCTTTTTCCGATGGCAACGCTATTGGGAAGTGTTATCGGGCTTGGTGCAATGGCCAACAATAGTGAACTTACCGTTATACGAGCATCCGGTGTCTCCATTAAACAAATTCTGTTTTCTGCACTTAAAGTCGGTCTGTTACTCATGGTTTTTGCCGCCATCATTGGCGAATTTATCGCACCTATGGCCGAACGTTATGCCATGAATATGCGCTCTGGGGCTTTAGGAGAACGCATCACCACAAAACATACAAATAACTTCTGGGCTAAAGATGACCAGACTTTTATAAAAATCAACAACGTTTTTCCTGATGGTGATTTAAGTGGCATCTATATTTATAAATTCAATCAACAGCAAAAATTACAAACAACAACTCAAGCCAAGAGTGCAAGTTACACCAATCAGGAGTGGTTATTAAAAGATATTAAAGTAAGCTCTTTTACTGAGCACGGCATTGTTGTTCATAAAAAAGCACAAACTGAGTGGCAATCATTACTGAACCCGGAGCTATTAAGTATCGTTACAGTCAACCCTGATAAACTATCTGCAATGGGGTTATATCACTATGTAAATTATCTGGAAAAAAATGAACTCGATGCAGGGCGCTACCAATTGGCTCTATGGAAAAAAATAGCCGCCCCACTCAATACGGGTGTCATGTTACTCCTCTCCATTCCGTTTATTTTTGCCTCATTACGCACCGTTAGCGTGGGTCAACGAATCCTCTTTGGCTCACTTGTTGGTCTGGGTTTTCATCTGTTTGGTCAGATATTCAGTTATACAGGCCTGATCTACAACTACCCACCCGCACTCAGCGCTCTATTACCGACAATACTGTTTTTTATTTTAGCCATGATGCTAATGAAGCGAACACGTTAAAGCCTTGTGGTTTTAACGTCGATATATCGAGGTAATAATTTCCAAGAGAACCACGGATGGATACCACAATAATCGCTCCACCTGAACAAGTCGATGTAAATTCAGAGTACGATGATCTCAGCATTCTCAGTGGGGAAGCTGCCATCATCCATCTTTTGGATGGCAGTAAAACGATTGGTCTTTTTGAATCAATGGATACCAAAACGGGTACCATTTTAGTTGCCAGGCGAGATAGCCAGACCCCCCAAAGAATTGCCCTGAAAGATATCCGGGTCATTCAATACTCACGGCGATTCCACCAAACGACAAATAATCAAACAGACTCGCACGCCTCACCTGACACGACCATCAATAAAAAATTTAATTTGAAATTTTTTGACCATATAAAGTTACAGGGAACTGCCGTTGGACTCATTGTTTGTAAACACGGTTTGCTATTACTACAAAGTGAAGGAGTCAACCAATATCGTTATATTTTTTCTCCATTTGATGCATTGGTTAGTTGCAAAATGGATGAAAAAACTGTCTATACCAACCCTAAACAAAATCAAATACAAGAGAACTCCAGGGATTCAGAAAATGAAAGTCAGCAACCCGTTGATGAAGTCACTTCACCAATAGAGCTGGAATACGCACTCAAGCATCAAAATTCACAACCTAACTTAAGGCTCGGTGAAGTATTAATCAATGAAAAGCTTATTACTGCAGAGCAACTTGAAGAAATTCTTGAATTCCAGAAAAAAGATGTCAGCGGTATGCCGTTGGGAGAACTTCTGGTCGAAAAAGGCATTCTTAGCCAGGAAGTCGTTCAAACGGCACTTGCAAAAAAACTAGGCATCCCTTTTGTTAATCTCAGACAATACGAAATCAGCCTCAAAATTATCAACCTTGTTCCTAAAGAACTGATCAAACGCTACAGAGTCATTCCTCTTGCAATTTATAAGGGCAAGCTCATTATTGCGGCTGAAAATCCGATCAATATCAAAACATCTGCGTTGGATGCACTCAGCTTTCACACCAATATGTTGGTGGAAAGTGTCATGTCAACTGCAACAGATATTGATTGGGCCACCAACTATTATTATGACACTCAAGGGCTAGGCAGTGAGTTCAGTGAGTCTTTAACTGAAGATCTGGTTTTAGAAGATGATCATAGTGACGATGACGAGCTGGAACCTTCTGAATCTGACCTTTCGGATAATATTGTTGTCAAGCTAATGAATAAAATAGTGATTGATGCCTATCAACAAGGTGCATCTGATATTCACATAGAACCTTACCCAGGAAATAAAAAAACAACTATTCGATTTCGCCGTGATGGTGCATTAGTCTCATACTTGGAGTTACCCGCCCAATACCGCCAAGCACTTATTTCAAGGTTGAAAATAATGTCCAACCTTGATATTTCCGAGAGACGAAAACCACAGGATGGAAAAATTAATTTCAAAAAGTATGGCCCTCTCGATATCGAACTACGTGTTGCCACCTTGCCTACAGCGGGCGGCGTAGAAGATGTAGTTCTAAGGATATTAGCAAAAGGTGGGGCAGTTTCCGTTGATAAACTTGGCCTGAGTGAACGTAACAAGAGAGGAATTATTGCCAACATTGAAAAACCTTATGGCATGTTTCTTGTCTGTGGCCCAACCGGCTCAGGTAAAACCACTACACTACATGCTCTTCTTGGCCACCTTAATACTGTAGAGCGTAAAATATGGACGGCTGAAGACCCCGTAGAAATCACCCAGCCAGGACTACGTCAAGTGCAGGTACAACCTAAAATCAACTTCACATTTGCTGCAGCTATGCGTGCCTTTTTGCGGGCTGATCCAGATGTTATTATGGTCGGTGAAATGCGTGATGAAGAGACCGCAGGTACCGGTATCGAAGCTTCATTAACGGGACACTTACTCTTTTCAACACTACATACCAATAGCGCACCGGAAAGTATCATACGACTGTTAGATATGGGCATGGATCCGTTTAACTTTTCAGACGCTCTGCTGGGCATTCTTGCTCAGCGTTTAGCAAAAACACTTTGTAATGCTTGCCGGGAGGAGTATGTATGCAGTGAACATGAATTAATGGGGCTTGCTCATGAATATTGTGAAGAGCTTATAGTCGCTGATACAGATGCTGAAAAACTTTACGCAAAAACACTAAAAGAGTGGCATGAAATTTATGCTAACGGTGATGGAAAGATAACACTATGTAAACCCGTGGGTTGTGAAAAGTGTAACAACACGGGGTACAGTGGACGGATCGCTCTTCATGAATTTCTGGAAGCTTCAGATGAGATTAAACGGCTCATTCTTGAACGCTCTCGCGTTCAGGCCATACTACAAGGTGCTCTTGCTGCAGGTATGCGAACCCTCAAACAAGATGGCATTGAAAAAGTCATGCAAGGGTTCACTGACATGGCACAAATACGCGCTGTTTGTATTAAGTAATATCAAATAATTTTTATCTTAGTTCAGCATGTATTTTCGACAATATTTGATAAGCTTCGTTAGAGTGATCCCGTCGTTTTTTTGAATCAAGAATCGTTACCAATATTTTCACACCTCGATCTTCTATACTCAGTTGTTTTGAACTGTCTTGCAATTGCAAGTGATATAGACCTTTGGCCTTCTCTTCACTTTTTATCGAAAAGCCTTTTGCTTTCAAAATTTCACCAATCTGCATCCATGCTGTTGCATAATCCAGATTCAGCACCATAAGCAATCCACCATCTCGCTCCCAGATCAGAGCTGCTTTTCCAGCTGCAACGCTGTCAGTCTGAGTGACCATTTCCACACCTTCACTCACCGCAGGTGCCATCAGATTGGGTGGAATTTCGAGTGATGGCAGTGTCCGTGCATTTTTATAAGCTGTTTTATCGATAGAGCTACACGCTGCCAGTAGAGCCAGACTCAAACCCAAGACAATGACTCGTAAGAAAAATATTTTTTTATTCATAATCAACTCCGGATTGTGCCAGTGCCTTGCGAATAACTTCATGATATTGCTCAGATAAAACAGTCAAAGGCAAGCGAATGCCTGTTGTTACCAAACCCATTTCATATAAAGCCCATTTCACTGGGATCGGGTTCGCCTCAACAAATAGATCACGATGTAACGCACTTAAACACTCATCAATCAACTGCGCAGCCGACCGGTTGCCCTGCAGTGCAAGTTCACACATCTCATGCATTTGTTTTGGAGCGACATTAGCCGTCACTGAAATGACACCTTTAGCACCATTCAGCATCAACTCCATCGCAGTAGCATCATCACCACTATAAATATCCAGAGCCTGACCACAACGAGCTAAAATATCACGACTTCGCTCGATATCTCCTGTCGCTTCCTTGATACCAATAATATTTGGAACAGAGGATAACCGCTCGACTGTTTCAGGCAACAAGTCACATGCAGTACGCCCAGGCACATTATAGAGAATTTGCGGTATTGCCACTGCATCAGCAACTGCTTTATAGTGCAAATACAGACCTTCCTGAGTCGGTTTATTATAGTAAGGTGTGACTAACAGGCAGGCATCAGCACCGGCTTCCATTGCACCCATCGTTAACTCGATCGCTTCTTGAGTTGCATTAGAACCTGTACCCGCAATCACGGGTATACGCCCGTCAACCTTTGTCACAACATCACGAACAACGCTACAATGCTCTTTTATTCCGAAGGTCGCAGACTCCCCAGTGGTACCCATCGCTACAATCGCATCCGTTCCCTGCTCGATATGATACTCAATCAATTCGTCCAATGCTGTTCGATCCAGTGTTCCATCAGGAAACATTGGTGTCACCAGCGCAACCATACTGCCATGAAACATATTTCAATTCTCCTGCTTAAATTCTGCTGCTCATGGTACTTGTGACATTCACGGATGACAAGGTATTAACCTATATTTATCACTGCATCCTGAATACAACTTATATTAACTCTATTTGTGATGTTATGATCATGCGTAATATATTGTTAAGCAACCACTAAATATAAAATGCAAAACGTTATCACTCGCTGGATCAATAAATATCTGTCTGACCCTGAAGCTATCATCCTCGGATTATTGCTGATTATCGGTTTTGGTATCGTCATATTTATTGGAGATATGTTGGCACCACTACTGATTAGCATCGTCTTGGCCTACTTTCTTGAAGGGCTGGTGAAAATACTGGAAAAACGCAATATTTCACGCATAAGCGCTGTGCTTCTCACCTACATTCCATCGCTTATTTTTATGGCATTCTTGCTACTTGCCGTGCTACCGATGCTATTAAACCAAATTACTCAACTGGCTCAAACCTTACCGGACATGATCAGTAAAGGTCAGGACTCATTATTTAAACTCCCTGAGCTTTATCCCGATTTTGTCTCAGAACAACAAATTGCGCAGCTGCTGGCAACAATTAAAACATCTGTAGGCTCTTTTGCTCAAAATTTACTTTCGATTTCACTTTCATCCATGGCGGTCATCTTCACGGTTCTTATTTATCTTATTCTTATTCCAGTATTAATCTTCTTTTTACTTAAAGATAAAGAGGAAATTATTGAATGGTTTCAAGGGCTTTTACCTCAAGAACGCAAAGTTGCAACACAAGTATGGCATGAAATGGATCAACAAATTGGTAACTATGTACGCGGTAAATTTTTGGAAGTTTTTGTTGTTGGTGTTGTAACTTATATCACTTTTGCAATTATGGGGCTTAACTTTGCAGCACTTCTGGCTGCATTAGTCGGTCTCTCTGTCATTATCCCCTATATTGGTGCTGTTGCTGTGACTTTCCCCGTGGTATTAATTGCCTATTTTCAATGGGGCTGGGGACCAGAACTAGCCTATTTGGTTACAGCTTATCTTGTTATTCAAGCACTGGATGGTAACGTATTAGTTCCCTTGCTATTCTCCGAAGCTGTTAATTTGCACCCAATAGCCATCATTGTTGCAGTACTGTTTTTTGGCGGAATATGGGGAGTATGGGGGGTGTTTTTTGCAATTCCTCTGGCCACATTAGTAAAAGCCGTCATTGATGCCTGGCCCAGAACAGATATTGAAATATAAATATAGATAGCTGTTTAAGGAACGTTCACAAAATAACCTCTACACTCTGAATTGAATTTTTACGGAGCAGGGACTTTCAGCCCCTTCATCTAAACCAGGGCTAAAGCCCTGGCTCCGATTAATCATATACTCAACGATTAACCCAAAAAATGAGTAGATCTTCCAGCAACATCTGTGGATTACATGATGTTTCACAAAGGCGTATCGTTTCACAAAGCTGATCATAAAAGCTGAATAGAGACTTCAAATTCCATAAGAGCCCCACTCTTTGCAACCGCTCACGAACATCTGAATTTTTGATATCAGGTAGATTTTCACTGCTTTTCAAACGTATCAGATCTTCCACCCAACGCTGTAACCAATACAGAGAGTCACTCATACTCACCTTTAACCATGCTTCAGCAATAGACACGGGATCATTTTGACCTCGAATCAAGCCCTCAAGATCACTCAACATTTTATCTCGATGTTTCAAAAGCTCATTATCTGCCAGTTTTATGGCTTCAAATGGCGCACCATCAGCCAATGCAAGCAATAATTCCAGATGATCTTTCGGTGAATCGATATAAGTTTTCAGCCATTGAGTTCCCACATCAACAGAAGGCTTACTCAGTGTAATATTCTGACAACGACTGCGAATTGTGGCCGGCAACATTGCAGGACGATCTGTTACCAAAATCAATAACGAATGGGCAGGAGGCTCCTCCAATGTTTTGAGCAGACTGTTTGAAGAGGCAATATTCATCTTCTCTGCCGGTGAAATCACAGCCACTTTGTTACCACTCAATTGTGCTTTAAGTAACACATACTGATTGAGCGCTCTGATTTGATCGATACTAATAATTTTTCCCGTTTCAACAGGGTTGATGCTTTTAACATCAGGGTGGCTTCCCGCATTAATTAATTGGCAACTTCGGCACTGCTGACATGCAAAGCCTTCTTTATCAGGCTCCTCACAACATACAGCTCTCATCAACGCCTCCGCAAATCGCTGTTTACCAATGCCTTTTTGACCAGTCAAAAGTAGTGCATGAGGCAGTGTTCCGGAGCAAAGACGCTGAACCAAACTGCTAAATGAAGGCATTAACCATGAAGGAAACTCACTAACACTCATTTAAAAAAGTCATCCAGAGAGGTTTTAATTTGGGATTGTACCTCTTCTAATGGGCATGTCGCATCAATCACTCGAAAACACTGAGGTAATATTCTGGCTCGTTCAAGATAAGTATTACGCACACGTTCGAAAAAGTCTGATTTCTCTTTTTCAAAACGATCCAGCTCACCTCGTTTTCCAACACGTTTCAAACCGACTGATACCGGGGCATCCAATAACAGCGTCAGTTCAGGGCGAAAATCCCCTTGCACCCAATTTTCCAACTGGGCAATTCGTTCCATCGAAATACCGCGCCCCCCGCCCTGATAAGCATAAGTTGCATCTGTGAAACGGTCAGAGATGACCCATTCACCACGCTTTAGTGCAGGGTGAATCACTTTATGCAGATGCTCGGCGCGTGCTGCAAACATCAACAGTAGTTCAGCATCATTCGCCATATCATCTTGCCGATGATTCAAAAGCAGCGCTCTAACCTCTTCCGCCAGTTTTGAGCCACCTGGCTCACGAGTCACCGTGACTTTTAGCTTCTTCTCTTCAAGATACTCTCGAATAAAGTTAATATTGGTGGTCTTTCCCACCCCTTCGCTGCCTTCAATCGTAATAAAGTGACCTGACATCAATATGGATTCCTGCTATCTTTTTAACTGGTATTGAGTGACGGCTCTGTTATGCTCTTCCAGTGTCTCGGAAAAATAGTGTGAGCCATCACCTTTTGATACAAAGTAGAGCGTTTTTCCTTTTAGAGGATGCATCACAGCATCAATCGCCGCACCACCAGGCAATGCAATCGGAGTTGGAGGCAGTGCAGGTATGCGATAGGTGTTATAGGGTGTAAGTTCGATCAAATCACGCCGCCTGATATTTCCATCGTAACGATCACCCATTCCATAAATGACCGTAGGATCGGTTTGCAATCGCATTTTTCTGTTTAATCGACGAATAAACACACCGGCTATCTCTCTCTGCTCGCTCCTGAGCCCTGTCTCTTTTTCTACAATTGAGGCTAGAATGAGCGCTTCGTAACTGGTTTTAAGTGGTAGGTCTTTTTCACGTTTTGACCATGCCTCCTCAAGGTATTTTTGCATTGTTTGATATGATCTTCGCAAAATATCGACATCACTCATACCCCGTATAAAGTGATAAGTATCAGGAAAAAAACGACCTTCCGGGTGCTCATCAGGCCAACCCAGTTCAGCCATAATTTGCTGATCATTTTTCCCAACCAGATGATGAAGCAGATTTTTATTGGCATGAATGGTGGTCAATGCCTGACGAAAAGTCAGCCCCTCTATCAGTGTAACGCTGTATTGCGTGACTTTTCCATCGATAATTTGCTTTAAAAATTGTGGTGGGGTCGTACCTGTTTTGATTTCATACTCTCCTGCCTTAATTTGATCAGCAACCCCCTGCCAACGAGCCAATGCAATAAAATAGTATGGGTGAGAAATAAAACCGGATTCGACCAGGGTATTTGCTACTTTTCTGATATTAGAGCCGGGTTTCAGTTCATATAAAGTATGTTCAGAAGTGACATTCAGAGGTGCGTCAAAAAACTTCTTAAAATCGATTGCAAGAATAACCAGCGCAATCCCCAACAATACAACGATAAACAATATGAATCTGGATAAGGTTTTCACAGATCAATACCACGATGCGCTAACTGTTGCTCTAGAGAATTCATCAATTTTCTTGTTAAATAAAACCTGGAATAGACTGTTTTTCCGAATGATTTTACAGGCCAGATACCAATAATGCTATTACATAAGAATAGTTCATCAGCCGTCGCCAAGGTCTCCTGATTGACCGCTCTCATATGAACCTTGATCCCTAATCTTTTTGCAATGTTATTGATAATTTCACCACGCATGACCCCTTCAACACCACACATGGATAGATCAGGCGTTATCAACTGGTCATTTTTAATGATAAACAGATTTGTTCGTGTTCCTTCAATCACATTGCCTTGTAGATCAAGCATCAACCCTTCCTGCACTTCAGGTTCACACCATTCACGGCTGGCCATCACTTGCTCAAGACGGTTAAGATGCTTCATGCCTGCCAGCACAGGGTTACTTCCCAAACGTGTTTTGCATACCTCAACATGAATACCCTCTTGCCAATGATGATCTGGAAAAGAGGGCCACGGATAACGCAATAAAATTCGTGTAACAGAGGGAGTTTCTGGAGAGTGATAACCACGCCCGCCCACGCCACGGGTCACTATGATTTTGAGTATCGCCTGAGGGTCGTTATTTTTTTCAGAAAACAGACGTGTTGCTTCGTCGTGGAGTAACTCAGGATCAATCTTTGGCAGGCCAAGACGATCACAGCCATCTGCCAAACGCTGCATATGTTGATCCCACAACTGTAATTTACCGTTTTTTACCGCAATGGTTTCAAACAGACCATCACCATAATGAAGCCATCGATCCAAAGAGCTTATGACATCCGATGCAACACCGTTGATCAACATATTATAAATCAGGGATACTCAAAAGGTGTTGAGTATATATTAAGACTATTAATTAAATAATCTCCTGGATGCAATTTTTCCATCATCCTGCATCTCTCCCAAACCCAGAAAACTGTTATCTTCAGAATAGAGTCTGATTAAACCTGTCGTAGGTGAATTGGGAATGAAAACAGGCTGACCTTGACGTAGTTGCAGTACGGTTGCAGGAAGAAGGTTAAGCATAGGCCACTGTGAAACCCCATGATCAATTGGCAATAACAGTGCATCCAAAGCTTCAAAATCACCACTCTCTTTTATCTCTTTAAGAGTCTCTAGAGAGTACATATTACCGTCAAAAGGTCCGACTTTCAGACGACGTAAATAGGTTATGTGTCCACCACCACAACCTAATGCCGCACTGATGTCTTCAGCCAGTGTTCGCACATAAGTTCCTTTGGAGCAGTAAACATCAAGCTCTAATGAATCACCTTCAAACTTTAACAGTTCTAATGAAAGAATATTGAGCGTACGGGCTTCACGCTCTACCTCAATTCCTTGACGAGCCAGCTTGTAAAGTGGCTGCCCTTTTTGTTTGAGCGCTGAATGCATAGGAGGAACTTGCTGGATTTCACCCGTAAAATCATTCAAAACCTTTTCAAGCAGCGAATCACTGATTTCAGGCACTGGCCAGCGCTCAATAACTTCGCCTTCAGCGTCACCAGATGCTGTTTTTTCACCCAGTTTAATCACCACGCGGTAATACTTATTTGAGTCCAGCAAAAACTGGGAAATTTTTGTTGCTTCACCAAAGCAAAGAGGCAACATACCACTGGCTAATGGATCAAGGCTGCCGGTATGACCTGCTTTTTGAGCGCAATATAAATTTTTAGCGCTCTGCAACGCCGCATTTGAAGAGACACCTAACGGCTTATCGCAAAGAAGAATGCCATTTACTTTTCTGCCTTTGGCTTTTCGGCGCTGGCTCACTTCTTTTCCTCTATATCAGGTGATGAATTTTCCAGATCAATCGCCTGATCAATCAAGGCCGATAACTTAGCGCCCCGCTCAATACTGACATCATAGAAAAAACGTAACTCGGGAACATGCCTCATCGTAATATTTTTTGCAAGTTCACTGCGCAAAAAACCAGATGTTTTATTAAGTATTTCAATACGATCTTTAATTTCGCCTTCACCACCCAGTAGTGTTACAAATACTTTTGCGATACTCAGTTTTCGAGACACATCAACGGCAGAAACAGTCACCATACCTAAACGTGGATCTTTAATTTCACGAGGAATCACTTGAGAAAGGAGACGTTGAATCTGTTCTTCAACACGCTGGGAACGCGTATATTCTTTTGGCATTGCGCTATAACTTATCTATCGGATAATAAAAAATTCCCACACAAATAGTTCATGCAGGAATTACAAGAGAACTCATTAAATTTAGCCTGGAAACCATTAATCAAATGTGCGAGAAATTTCGACCTGTTCAAATACTTCAATGACATCACCAGGTTGAACATCATTGTAATTCTTCACTGCGATACCACACTCAGTACCGGCACGAACCTCATTGACATCATCTTTAAAGCGACGTAATGATTCGAGTTCACCTTCGTAAATAACAACATTATCACGTAAGACACGAATCGGATTATTTTTCTTGACAACACCATCAACAACCAGACAACCCGCCACTGCACCAAACTTGGGAGAACGAAAAACATCACGAACTTCTGCGTTACCAACAATTTGCTCACGCAATTCAGGAGTCAACATACCTGAAATTGCCCTCTTCACATCATCAATAACATCATAAATCACACTGTAATAACGTAGACTGACTTCATTTTCTTCGAGCAACCGTTTTGCCGAAGCATCAGCACGTACGTTAAAGCCGATCATAATAGCTTTTGAGGCGACAGCCAGATTGGCATCTGACTCATTGATTCCACCCACACCATTTGCGACAACATTTATTTTAACTTCTTCGTGAACCAGTTTCATCAAGGATTGCGTCAATGCTTCTGCACTGCCTTGAACATCAGCTTTAATAAGGAGATTCAATACCTGAACTTCACCCTCTTTACCAAAGTTACTATAAAGCTCATCAAGTTTCGCTGATTGCTGACGTGCCAATCGTGCATCACGCTGTTTATGTTGACGCTGCTCTGCAACTTCACGAACTTTACGCTCATCTTCCAGAGCAATCAGATCATCACCTGCATTGGGGGCACCGGAAAGACCAAGAATAACGACAGGAATTGAAGGCCCTGCTTTTTTGACCACTTTACCGTTTGCATCAAGCATGGCACGTACCCGGCCAAACTCCTGGCCAGATAACACCATATCCCCCCGTTTTAAGGTACCCGCTTGAACCATGACAGTCGCTACCGGACCACGCCCTTTATCAAGAGCGGATTCAATAACAATACCACGGGCAGGTGCATCCTCAACAGCAGCCAGTT
This sequence comes from Gammaproteobacteria bacterium, assembly GCA_015490755.1. GTDB lineage: Bacteria > Pseudomonadota > Gammaproteobacteria > JAADGQ01 > JAADGQ01 > S141-38. The sequence continues at coordinate 39,674 of WFXF01000060.1, read as the reverse complement.
CAAGCATTTCAGCCTGCATAGTGATACTATCCAGCAACTCATCAACACCATCGCCTTTCAAGGCTGAGACATTAATAAACATGGTGTCCCCCCCCCATGACTCGGGGATGACATCTTTTGCAGCCAAATCAGACATAACACGCTCTGGATCAGCATCAGGTTTATCTATTTTGTTAACAGCGACAATGAGAGTCACTTCAGCAGCACGTGCATGCTGAATCGCTTCCAGTGTCTGAGGCATTAGACCATCATCAGCAGCCACCACAAGCACAACAATATCAGTAACTTTTGCGCCACGAGCACGCATTGCAGTAAATGCCGCATGCCCCGGAGTATCAAGAAAAGTAATATTTCCCTTATCGGTTTCAACGTTATAAGCACCGATATGCTGAGTAATACCACCCGCTTCACCTGATGCCACTCGAGTGCGGCGGATATAGTCAAGCAGAGTTGTTTTACCATGATCAACATGACCCATAATGGTAACAACAGGTGCACGTGGCTTTTTCTCACCTTCCAACGCTTCAATCTGAGTAATGGACTCTTCCAATGCATCTGACTGCATTGCTTTAGCTCTATGCCCCATCTCCTCGACAACCAGAGTCGCAGTATCCTGATCAAGCACCTGGTTAATCGTGACCATGCTACCCATTTTCATCATGGTTTTAATAACTTCAGCCGCTTTCACCGCCATTCGCTGTGCTAATTCAGCCACTGTAATGGTTTCTGGAATACTCACATCCCGAACAACAGGAGCCGTTGGCTTTTCAAAGCCATGCAGAGCTTTTGAACTTTTAGCTATGTCCCGTTCAGATGAACCTTTAACCTTTTTCTTACGCCGTCCAGATTTGCCCGTCGCTACATGAAGCTCTGAACGCCCATATTTGGAACCTGCTTTTTCTTTATTTTTATTACGAAATTGTGTCGGCTTTTTGTCTACTATTTCAGAAGCATTGGCTTTTGGTTGATTCTCTTTTGCTTGTTTATCTTTAGCATCTTTTTCTGCTTCCAGCCTTGCCTTCTCTTCGGCTTCCTGCTTTATTTTATCAGCAGCACGTTGTTTTCTTTCTTCAGCAGCATCAATTTTAGCCTTTTGGGCACTTTTTAAACGCTCACTTTCCATTCGCACCTTTTCACGCATAGTCAAAGGCACTTTTCTCTTTTCAGATACAGGAGCAACCGGAGAATCTTTTTCCTCTTTTGTTACTGTTTCAGGAGCAGAAACAACTTTGGGTTCAGATACAACAGATTTATCCGTTACTTCCTTTATATTTCCTGCAGCGGCTGGTTCAGGTTTTTTTTCAACCAGACTCTCTTCTACTTCAAGCTCTGCTTTAACCTCTTTTCTCTCTTTTTTTTCAATTTTTGGCTTAGTTTGAATAACAGGCTTCTCTTTTGTTACTTCTGCCTTAGGTTTAGGTGGGTTAGGAATCAAGGGGGTTCGTGGCTTTGTAACCACTTTATTTTCAACGGGTACATCATCACGTTTAATGTAGATACGTTTTTTGCGCACCTCTACACTCACCGCATTTGTTTTGCCTTGCGCACCTTTTTGTGTCAAAGAGTCCTGGGTTTTACGGCGCAGTGTAATTTTTTTACCACCACCCAAGCTCCTTTTATGGCCATGACTACCACGCAAAAACTCCAGTAACTTCTGCTTTTCTGCATCAGAAATCATATCATTTTCCGTTTTAGCTGCCACACCGGCTTCACCAAGCTGTGTGAGTAAACGATCGACGGGGATACCGACAATATCCGCAAACTGTTTTACTTTAACTTCAGACATATCTATTCAGCCCCCATCTTAAAAACCGTTATTCTTCACTAAACCAAGGCGCACGCGCTGCCATAATTAAATCAGCAGCCTGCTTCTCATCCATATCTTCAATCTCAATCAGATCATCAACAGCCAATTCAGCCAGATCCTCTTGAGTAGAAACACCACGCCCAGCCAATGTGTAAGCCAACTCTTCATTCATGCCATCCAGAGCCAATAAATCAGCAGCAGGAGGTGATGTATCGACTTTTTCTTCCGCAGTAATCGCCATTGTGATCATTGCATCACGTGCACGATTACGTAATTCTTCTACAATCTCTTCATCAAACTCTTCTATCTTGAGCATCTCTTCTATGGGTACATAAGCGACCTCATCAATCGATGAAAAACCTTCTTGCACTAGTGCCAAAGCGATCTCTTCATCAACATCGAGCAACTCCATAAATAGAGATTGAAGTTTTTCAGATTCAGCATCCGTTTTTTCTTCTGCCTGATCTTCGGTCATTACATTCAGCTCCCATCCAGTCAGTTGACTCGCCAGGCGAATATTTTGACCGCCACGCCCAATGGCCTGGGAGAGATTATCTTCAGCAACAGCAATATCCATACATTGTTTGTCTTCATCAACAACGATAGAGACAACTTCAGCAGGTGACATGGCGTTGATCACATACTGCGCCGGATTTTCATCCCACAAGATGATATCAACACGTTCACCATTGAGTTCATTGGAAACCGCCTGGACACGTGCACCTCGCATACCAATACAAGCACCCACAGGATCAATGCGTGGATCATTAGTCTTTACAGCAATCTTTGCCCGTAAACCAGGATCACGCGCTGCACCAATAATCTCAATCATTTCATCGCCAACTTCAGGAACTTCTAACTTAAAAAGCTCAATAATAAGTTCAGGCACAGTTCGGCTCACAACAAGTTGCGGACCTCGGCCTTCAGCATTAACCCCGTTCAAAAGGCCTCTCAATCGGTCACCAGGGCGCACCGACTCACGCTGTATTAACTCTTCACGCGCAACAAAAGCTTCAGCACCTTCACCTAAATCCAATATGACATTGCCACGACTGGTACGTTTAACCGTACCTGAAACCATTTCCCCGATACGCTTTTCAAACTTTTCAATAATCTGGGAGCGCTCAGCTTCCCGTACCTTTTGCACAATAACCTGTTTAGCAGTCTGCGCGGCAATCCTGCCAAAAGCAACTGATTCAATAGGCTCTTCAATGAAGTCTCCAACTTTAATATCAGGCTCTTTTTTCAGTGCGGCCTGCAATAAAATCTGCCGAACCGGCGATTCAAACATTTCATCATCATCATCCATCACTTCCCAACGACGAAATGATTCACTGTCACCGCTTATGCGATCGACACTGACACGTACATCAATATCTTCTTGATAACGTTTTTTCGTCGCTGTCGCAAGCGCTGTTTCTATTGCTTCAAAAATAATTTCTTTAGCCACACCCCTCTCATGGGATACCACATCGACTACAGCCAGAATTTCTTTGTTCATTGCCAAACCTCGATTAAGAATCAGTAATAACCAGTCAAACCCGGTTAAACTTCAGCGACCAAACGTGCTTTTTGAATCTGTGCAAATGGCAGATCAACTTCCTCACCATCTTGCAAAACCTTAACTTCCCCGCCATCTATACCCAGTAATTTCCCTTTGTACTTACGCCGACCATCAATCATAGGCGTTTCAAGCTGAATACGCACATCACAACCAACAAAGCGTTCAAAATGCGCCTCAGTGAAAAGTGGACGGTCAAGACCTGGCGAAGATACCTCCAGGTGGTAGAAACCAGGAACAGGATCCTCCACATCCAGCAACGTACTCACCTGCTCACTCACCCGCTGACAATCTTTAACAACAATACCTTGTTCAATATCTATATATATGCGTAATACAGATGTTCCATCATGCGGCAGGTATTCAATACCCACAAGCTCATAACCCATTGTTTCAACAACTGGAGCAATCAAGTCATACAATTTTTGCTGCGGTTTTATATACATGACTCTCAAAACAAAAAATGGGCCATAAGGCCCATTTTAAAAATACTTCATAAAAAAGCCCCGAAAAATCGAGGCTGAAAATTTGGTAGCGGGGACAGGATTTGAACCTGTGACCTTCGGGTTATGAGCCCGACGAGCTACCAGACTGCTCCACCCCGCATCAACTGCCGCACACAATACGAAACCAAAGCTACGATTGCAAGCTTTTCCTCAAAAAAAACCTTGAACTGTCAAGACAAAAAAGTTTGGTAGCGGGGACAGGATTTGAACCTGTGACCTTCGGGTTATGAGCCCGACGAGCTACCAGACTGCTCCACCCCGCATCAACGGCGCACACAATACGAAACCATAGCAGTGATTGCAAGCTTTTTTATCTCGAAGAGCACTACATTAATGAAGCCACACCACTAAATTTGAGAAATTGCTTCACGCAAGTTATTAACCGCCATAATATTGAGGCCTTCTATTTTTCGTTTAGGTACATTTGATGCGGGTACAATTGCCTTGGTAAAACCATGTTTGACTGCCTCTTTCAAACGATCCTCCCCTCCCTGAACCGGCCGAATTTCTCCAGCCAGCCCCACCTCACCAAAAACAATCAAATCTTGTGGCAATACATAATCACGCAAACTGGAAATAGCCGCCAATAACAACGCCAAGTCAGCACCGGTTTCCGTAACACGCACGCCACCCACTACATTTACAAATACATCCTGATCGTACATCACAACACCACCATGACGATGTAAAACTGCCAATAACATTGCCAGACGATTTTGATCCAGCCCCACAGTGACACGCCGCGGATTTCCCATATGACTCTCCGCCACAAGCGCCTGCACTTCCACTAATAAAGGCCGACTGCCTTCACGCGTCACCATAATAACGCTGCCCGATGCTTTCTCATGACGAGATAAAAAAATAGCCGATGGATTCGTGACTTCACGCAAACCCTTTTCAGTCATGGCAAACACACCCAACTCATTCACCGCTCCGAAACGATTTTTAATCGCCCGAATCATACGAAACTGACTACCTGTATCCCCTTCAAAATAGAGCACTGTATCAACCATATGCTCCAGTACCCGTGGCCCTGCCAGCGCTCCATCTTTGGTAACATGCCCGACCAGAAATATTGCAGTATTGGTCTGTTTGGCAAAACGTACCAGCTGCGCGGCGCTCTCTCTCACCTGAGCAACCGCTCCGGGAGCAGACTGCAGCGCATCTGAATAGACGGTCTGTATAGAATCTATCACCATGACATTGGGCTTTTCATGTTTGGCGTGATCCAGAATACGCTCAACCCGAGTCTCGCTCAGCAATCTTAAATTTGCGCCCTGAAGATCTAGACGTCGCGCCCTGAGCCCCACCTGCTGCAAAGACTCCTCCCCCGTCACATAGAGTGTTGAGCAACTCTCACCTAATGAAACGATTCCCTGCAATAACAGAGTTGATTTACCTATTCCGGGGTCACCACCAAGCAACACAACCGACCCCATTACCAAGCCACCACCCAAAACCCGATCCAGCTCGAATATCCCTGTGGGTATACGTGCAACTTCTTTGACACCAACTTCATTAAGTGGCTGAATCGCCGACTCAGCACCCGCATAGCCTGCAAATCGACCACGATCATCAACCTTCTTCCTGCTTACAATCGTTTCACTCAAACTATTCCAGGCACCACAATCAGAACATTGCCCTGACCATTTAGGAAATGATGCACCACACTCGGAGCAATAATAAGCCAGCTTTTCACGCATCTGTTTTCCTTTACCACATTTCTTACCACATTAAGTGGGTAAATTTATTTAGTGAGATATTCACATCACATACAAACCAAAACTATTATAAAATAGATTTAGATTATATCTTTAAACCTGCAGAGGCCATATTCCGTTGTCTAAAGTTGAAAAAAAACTTTTACACTACACCAGCAAAGCCATTGCCGATTACGGCATGATCCAAAAAGGTGACCGCATCATGGTCTGCCTGTCCGGTGGAAAAGATTCCTATACACTGCTTAGCGTTCTCAACAAACTAAATAAACGTCCACGCAACCGTTATGAAATTTTTGCGTTCACACTCGATCAATCTCAGCCAGGATGGGATGATACATTGATGCGCCAGTGGCTTGATGATCATAAAATTCCTCATGAAACCCTCAAGCGTGACACCTACTCTATTGTTAAAGACAAAATTCCTGAGGGAAAAAATTACTGCTCGCTATGTTCACGACTACGGCGTGGCAATATCTATCATTATGCCGAAAAAAATGGCTTCACCAAAATTGCACTGGGACACCACCGCGACGACCTGATTGAATCGACCCTGATGTCAATGATGTATTCAGGCCAGATACGCTCCATGCCCCCCAAACTACTCACTGATAATAAACGGCACATTCTGATTCGTCCCATGGTTTACTGTCAGGAAAAAGATATTGTTGAATATGCCAAGGAGCGCAACTTCCCGATCATTCCCTGCAATTTGTGTGGCTCGCAAGATCATCTTACACGCCAGAGAGTCAAACAACTGATTGCAAGCCTCAGTCAGGAAAACCCTAAAATTCCGAGTAATTTACTCAGTGCTATTGGTAATATTCAGATCAGCCAGCTCATGGATAGAAATCTTTGGAGTTTTAAAGACCTTGATGCGGCACGTATCACAGCCAATGGTTCTGATCTTTTGCTAGAAGAAGAGCAATATGACCCGTTTGCGTTCCCTTCTACTACTCCCCCTCAAACCACCACAATTCAACCAATGAGGTCAGAGTGATGTCAGATATTATTAAGCCTCTTGAATTTGTAACCTGGTTTCGCAATGCATCACCTTATATATACGCCTTTCGTGGACGTACATTTGTAATTACCTTTGATGGTGAAATGGTCGCATCAAAAGACTTTCCCAATTTCATCCACGACATTGCCTTGCTCAATAGCCTGGGAATCCGTATGGTGCTTGTTCATGGAGCCAGACCTCAAATTGAACAGCGCCTCAAAGAGCATCAATCCCAAATAACCTATACAAATGGATTGCGCATCACACACAAAGAAGCACTACCTTTTGTTAAAGATGCTGTAGGTCATGTCCGGCTTGAGATTGAATCCTTGCTTTCCATGGGTATTGCAAACTCCCCCATGGCGGGCGCATCACTTCAAGTCATATCCGGCAATTTTGTAACAGCACAGCCACTCGGAATAAAAGATGGCATCGATTTTCAATATACAGGTGAAGTTCGACGCATTAACCATAAAGCAATCAGTCACCACCTGGATCACGGTGCAATCATTTTACTTTCACCATTAGGTTATTCTCCCACAGGTGAGATATTTAACCTTACTGCAATCGAAGTGGCCACTGCTGTTGCAACATCAATTAAAGCAGAAAAGCTATTATGTCTGATTGAAAACAGAGGAATTCTTGACCATAAGCAACAACTCATTCGCCATCTGACAACAACGACAGCAAAAAAAATATTGGCTGATCAAAAGTCTCTTGATGAAGAGAGCAGATCTGATCTGAAGCGAGCCATTGATGCGTGCCAACGAGGTGTTCGCCGTACTCACTTGATCCATCGCCAAACTGAAGGTGCATTGCTTCAAGAACTGTTTACCCGCGATGGAGTTGGAACTCTCATCTCCAGCGACGATTACCAAAATACCCGACAAGCAACCATTGATGATATATGTGGCATCCTTGAACTGATTACACCACTTGAAGAAGAGGGCATTCTGCTGCGTCGCTCACGGGAAAAGCTTGAAATGGAAATAGACCATTTCACCGTTATCGAACGTGATGGCATGATCATCGCCTGCGCAGCACTTTACCCATATCCGGAAGAGCAGACAGCCGAACTGGCTTGTCTGGCGGTTCACCCTGATTATCAAAATATGAATCATGGAGAAACACTATTAAAACAAGTTGAGAAAGAGAGCAAAAAACAGACCATTAAGCAGCTTTTTGTACTGACCACGCGGACATTACACTGGTTTCAAGAGCGAGGCTTTAAACCCGCATCACTGGATAAATTACCCACATCGAAGCAATCACTCTACAACTACCAGCGCCAATCAAAAATCTTCTTAAAAATCATCTAGAGCGACTCTATAAATGGATTTCATCCTCAAATACCTTTTTCCTGATCACTTAACAATACGCAAGCAACTCATGCTTGTGTTTTCAGTCGGCAGTATATTATTGATCATCATTGCATCACTTACCACAGCATGGCTGGAAAAAAAACGTTTTTACACCTATCTGGTTAATGAAGGGCATCAGATTACAAGTAACTTTTCCAATCAAAGTGCATTGGCTCTAGAGTCTGGAAACAAGCAGAGTGCCATTGATTTTGCCGATGCAACTTTAGCACTTTCAACAGTAGATCATGTTGGAGTTTATAATGCCAAGGGCAGGGTTTTATTACGAAAAGGCCAGCAAAGCGATTGGTACCTTGATAAAATATACAAAACCACAAAACCACAACTCATAAAGGAAACAGATAAAACACTTCATTTTATCAACTCTGTTTATGCGCACAAACGCTCTAAATATGACGGAAATGGCCCTCTTTTTTTAGGTAATGTGCATGTGGTGATCGGCCTGTCTGCATTACCAATAATCTGGCGTAAAGCATTCATTGAAAATATTATTATCTCACTAATATTAGCCCCATTTTTTCTTGCCCTATTACATATCATTGCCAGTCATATCACCACCCCGTTAAGTAAAATTTCAAAAGCAATGGACAGCGCTGAATCTGGCAAAAAAAATGTACGCTCAAATGTTAAAGGCTCTGCCGAAGTCAATATTATCGCCCAGGCATTCAATCGTATGATGGAAACACTGGATGATCGGCAAGAAAAACTATTAAACCAAAAAAAAATACTGTCAATACAGGTTGCCGAACGGACTCGAGAGCTGGTGATTGCACGAGACAAAGCACTTAAAGCCACTCGTTTGAAGTCTGACTTTCTTGCAAACATGAGTCATGAACTGAGAACTCCAATCAATGCCATTATCGGCTACACAGAAATGAGCATTGAAGAGCTTGACCCTAACACAGATATATCTAAAGATTTGCAACGTGTATTAGCCGCTTCTGATGATCTATTGAAGTTAATCAACAGCATTCTTGACCTTGCTAAAATAGAAGCAGGGTATGCTGAAGTTTGCATTATACAGACAGACCTAAACAAACTGATTAATCACACAATTGATATTGCCAGGCCTCTAGCACTAAAAAACGACAACAACCTGACTTTCAATATCGAACAACATACAACCGAGGTGCTTTACATTGATGACGCAAAACTGCAACAAATTATCTTAAACATATTAAGCAATGCATGTAAATTTACTACATGTGGTAAAATTACACTAAATGTTCACCACAAAAAAGAGGAACTCATGATAACAATGCATGATACAGGTATTGGCATGAGTGAATCCCAAAAAAACCATATATTTGATGAATTTTATCAAGCAGATATGAGCATTACCCGCAACTATGGCGGAACAGGTTTAGGGCTAGCAATCAGCCAACGCCTATGCCAGCTTATGGGAGGAAAGATTAATGTTCATAGTGAAATTAATGAAGGCACTACATTTACAATTCTTATCCCACTCCCTATAAACGAGAAAAATCAGGTTGCTCATTTTTCAAAAGAAAAAACCACATTTGAAACATACCCTTCTATTGCAGAAAATATTTAACCCTGAAACCACTCCTCCTCTCACAATATCTCCTGCTAATGCTTCTCCTGACTCTTCCGCTAACCCAATTTTGTATGGGGTATACCAAGGAAGAGGAGATGGTGTGAGTTTAACAGATATGATGCTACCAAGCAGGCAACCCTTTCACTTGACTCAGCTCTGCTGAAAAACGGTTACCATCCGCTTCAATCTGTTGAATTTTTACAGGAAGATAGTTTAAGGACTTCGCACACCACATTGTTGTGCTGCGTTCATTACCTTCACGAGCCACTATGACGGTTTCAAATTTTCCCGCAGGCGTTTCGATAACTTCATCACCACGCACACGAATATCATAAGTTTTTAGTTTTCCACCATCCGCAATAGTATACGTCATCTGCTCTTTACCTGCGGCCAGATCATGCATCAAACTAAGCTGGTAAAGTAATTTATCTAGCGTTCCATCAGTCAACACCATGGTCCAGGGATCACCATTGACCCGATTAGTCACTTTTTTGGTTTGCCAATCAAACTTCAACTCCACCTCCCGCTTTTTACCTCCACCCGTATTCAAATAGCTGAATTCCAATGGTTGTAAATGCCCATCTTGAAATTTCCAGATGCTTTTTTCTGAAACTCGTCCTTCCACAAAAAACGCAGCAAACCCGGTTGGTTTTGTTTTAGATTCATATGAAAAACGCCCCTGCTCCAGATTTTTCAAGGTACGACGAGTCTCACCAAATGTAATAAAGCCTTTTTTGAGAGCGTAAACAGCTTCGAAGCTTTCGGGAAACGAAGCACTTTTGGCAAGTGGCACAAAGCCAAAAAGAAAAGCACTTCCCATAAACAAAGAAAAAATAATCCGTTTCATACAGTAAGGTTTCACTATGACTTGGGTAGAATTATGATCAGGCTACGATATATCATGAGTGCTTTCAACCACATGTTTTGGAGTGAATATCAAAAAATGAAAATATGGGTCGATGCCGATGCATGCCCTGTCGTGATCAAAGAGATTTTGTTCCGCGCAGCGCAGCGTACTGGAGTGCAGCTTACACTCGTCGCAAACCAGCCAATACGTACACCACCCGCACCGAACATAACATCAATTCAAGTCCCGCCGGGATTTGATGTCGCTGACAATGAGATTGTCAAAAGAGCTAGTACGGGTGATCTCGTCATCACAAGTGACATTCCTTTGGCTGATGAAGTGATTGAAAAAGGAGCATATGCACTTAATCCGCGAGGTGAACTCTATTCTGCAAACAGCATTAAGGCACGTTTAAATATGAGAGATTTTATGGAGACATTACGAGGCAGTGGAGTTCACACAGGTGGACCACCCACACTCAGCCAAAGTGATCGACAATCTTTTGCTAACCATCTGGATAAAATTTTAACTAAACATGGCTAAAACCAACAGTGTTGACTCGCTTCTCAAAAGCGCTAAAAACATTTTATCCTCAAAGCATGATACAGCGACCATTGATGCAGAAGTTTTGTTATGTCACGTGCTTAATAAAAGTCGCGGTTTTATCTATTCATGGCCAGAGCATACTCTCACTGACCAACAACAAAATGATTACCAAAAACTGATCAAACAACGCTTATCAGGGCAACCCGTTGCTTATTTGATCGGCAGACGGGATTTCTGGTCTTTAGAACTTAATATTTGCACAGATGTATTAATCCCTCGGCCAGATACCGAACGGCTCGTCGAACTGGCACTGGAAAAAATACCAAACCATGCAAAATGGAAAATTGCTGACCTGGGAACAGGTTCGGGTGCAATTGCATTAGCCATCGCCAGTGAGCGACCCAATTGCCATATTTATGCCGTTGACCGTTCACCCTACGCCTTAGCAATTGCACGATCCAATGCAAAGCAACTTGAAATCAATAATATCGAATTTATAAAAGGGAGCTGGCTTGAGCAGCTATCAGGAGAGCTGTTTGACATGATCGTCTCAAACCCGCCCTATATTCCCGAGAAAGATATTCATTTAACTCAAGGAGATGTCAGATTTGAACCCGGTAGCGCCTTGATCAGCGGCAGAGATGGATTGGACGACATACGAATAATTATTTCCACTGCACCATCTTCATTGAAGGATCATGGTTGGTTACTTCTTGAGCACGGTTACGATCAGGGTGATGCTGTACGTAAATTACTGGCTCAGGGAAACTACAAGCATGTCACAACATTTCAAGATTTTGGTGGAAATGACCGAGTTACATTAGGCCTTACCCACAAGGAAAATTGAACCAAACGATTCATCGTATGCCATATCTAGAGATATTATTTAGAAGGAAAACCATCGATGGCTGAAATGAGCTACATCAGTGTTATTGAACGCTTTCACGAATATCGCAGTGCAATACACGAGCTACTCGCTTCGATTTTATCAGGCATACTGGAAGAGAAGCTTTTTTATGAACTAAAATTTCAACAAAAAACTATCGATTACCTGGATAGCACCTACCCTTTTGTTAATACACTTTATACACTGGACAATGATGGGCGGCAGACCAGTAAAAATATTGTACCAGCTGGCAGTAATATCCCTAACCACAAAGGGCTGGATAAAGACCGCAGTCAACGCCCTTATTATTTGATGGCATCAGAAAGTGATGAAATCATTGTCACAGAACCCTACCTTTCGGCAGTAAGTCGTAATCTCTGTGTTTCAGCAGCAGTAAAACGAAAAGACAAAAGTGGTAATACTCAAGGTTATATTGTCGTGGATATTGATCTGCCTGAAACATTGGAATTTTTAATGGGCGATACGTTACGACGTCGCTTTGAACCCCTCTTCAAAGGAATTTACACCTTCATTTCTATTGGGCTTTTTGCCGTTGTTGGCATTCTTCTCTATTCAGCAACCACTGAGATTTTATCACTCTTTTCAGAAACAACTGAAATCGAAGATTATTACCTCAAGCCTTTTGGTGCCATCATCTTCCTAACCTTGGCGCTGGCTGTTTTTGACTTGGGGAAAACAACTCTGGAAGAAGAGGTACTCATGCACAAAGATATCTTCCGCCACAGCTCCACAAGGCGAACGATTACACGTTTTATTGCAGCAATACTGATTGCAATTTCAATTGAATCCCTATTGTTAATGTTTAAAGGCGCACTTGGCGATGGTGAACAGTTGGTCGAAGCTGTCTGGATGATGTTTGCAGCAATCGGTTTAATGGTTGGTCTGGGAGTTTATGTCTACCTGGGTGCCAAAGCTGAAGCGATATTGAATAACCAGCGACAACAGCGATTATTCAATAAAGAGCTGTAGAATTTAATCAGGGTTATATCTCTATACCAAAGCTGTGGTGGCATTATACGTAACCAGGTAGATTTATGTGACATAATCACTGTCAATATTATGATCTGCTGTTACCCTGATGGCCCTATTAAACTCAAACTATTATGGATCAGTGCTAAAATGAACCAAAAGATACTTTACACCGCAATTCTTGGTGCAACCATTCTTAGCGGTTGCACTGGAGGTAACAGTGCAACCAACACACAGATTGAGCAAACCACACAACTCACCCAAATGAAAATGATTAACATCCCCAACGCAAAAAACCCACTAACCAATGTATTAACAGGTGGTCAGCCTACGCCAGAGCAACTGGAGCAAGCACAAGCAGCAGGTTACAAAACAGTCATTAATTTACGCACGATCAATGAACCGGGAGCCTGGAATGAAGCCAGCAAAGTGGCTGAGCTTGGCATGCATTACATCAACATTCCTGTTGCAGGAAAAAGTGGCCTCTCCAAAGAAAACGCAAATGCGTTGATGAACGCTATTCAGGAACATGCCGAACACCCTGTAATGGTGCACTGTGGCAGTGGCAACAGAATCGGTGCACTGTTTGCAATTGATGCAAAATTTAACAAAAAACAGACAACCGAAGAGGCAATAAAAACTGGAATCAACTCAGGCCTTACATCTCTAAGGCCCGCTGTGGAAGAGTACCTTGAAAGCAATTGACTTTAATAGCGGACTGACTAACCAGCCATACCCGCTTTTCTTATAAAAAGCTCTAAATTGAAATGCCCAATCCTTTAAGCTCCATCTGCGGGGAGGTACTCTCCCCTGAAGTCTTATTCAAATATTCTAGCTTCACTCTGATATTTCCCTGATCATTTAAAGTAAAAGGTATGCTGAAAGGTGAAAATTCACTTGTAGGTTCAAGAATTTTTTCTGTAACAAGCCCATTACCATCATCAAATACAGATACTTTTAGAAATATATCTGTACCAATTTTATGGCTCTTTTCAACGATAATTTTCACATTATAACGACCAACATCAAACTCCTTGTATGTAGGCCTATAAAAAAACCTTCTGGCATTTATATTAAAATGATATGTCCCAGGATTTAAGGTAAATGATGGTGTCGTAACACTCCCATCATTAAAAGCCAGTATATTGTTATTTGTCAGTTTGATTTTATCTGAAGACAGTGTACAGGTATCCAGTGAAATAACCGTTGGGTTTAATTTAATATCAGGTATTTTTGTAAATATGGAAAGCGCAGGGTTTATTGAATAACGATCTAAATATGTGACCGAATCCATTCCAACACTTTGATAAATAGTTGAACTCTGATCCTGGCTCACCTTTTCTAAAATACCTTGCTTTTCCCTGGTTTCCAGAAAGTATTTACCCTGTTCGTTTTCAATGCGCTCCGGCAGTACATAGAGTGTATTACTTTTCTTTTCTAAACTGCCAATTAACTCCAGCGGCACTATTGAATAACTGTATTTCAGATTACGCAAATCCTGCAAATGAAACCGAAACTCTTTAGCAATAATAATATTATCAATATCTTTAGCACTATTTAATATTTCAATCGCCTGTGTTCTTGTGTCTTTTGAAAGAGCATCATTCAAATATTGAATATATGAAGTTACTGTTTGAGTGCCAAGAAATAATACAAGAATGGACATTGTGACTAAAAGAGGCATGCTGTATTTATAATTATTTAAATTTTTCAAAAAAGAATTCAAAAAATAGTGGAGATAGTAAAATCCTGCTCCGATCAAAATAGCGATAAATGGGTATACTTGTATAAAATTTCTATGAAAATTAACCTTCATACCACTCATATACAAAATATATACGATCGGTAATAGTATGGTGAATGCTAACAAAGGTCTAAACACAGCACTGACCAAGCCAATCAATACAAGGATTGTCGCCACTACTCCAATATTTTGATAAAAATTCTGCATCTGAAATGAAAAGTGATCCCAACCGGGAATGCTTTCCGCGCCTTCATGCCCTAAAACATTGTAATGCTGCATTCTATAGAGAACCTCTTTTACAAAGTCCTTAGCATCCAGGACCGCATACGGCATGGCTATAATGAAAACAACCGATGGAATAACAAAAAGCAGGATCCAATAATTTAGTTTGCAGAGTTTCTTTTGCTTATAGGTGAGCCATAAAAGTGAAACCAGTGGTAGTAAGAGTGTAAGGCCGGCATTATATTTTGTTGCTATCGCTAAACCGACAAAAACAAGACTCAATACAAAATATTTTTTTTGCTCAGTTTTAATAAAAAGAATCGAAAATAGTACAACACTCAGAACAAACAGGGCTACCGGCGCATCTGATGTAATAACCGCAGAATGCTCGATATGAATGGGCAGAGTGGCTAAAAAAATAGCACTGATCAAACCGATCCATTTATTAAAAAGATGCTTACCAATTAAATAAGTAACGAAGACTGTCGCCGTTCCTAGCAAGGCAGTTAAAATACGATTCCAAAAATAGAAGCTTGGGTGAGATATTGTCCAGTGCCACCCTGTTTCAAACTTGGTTTTTATTTCATCCAAGTGAGTTAAATCAGAAGTTTGTGTTACCAAATAAAGGTAGTGTAATTTATCAACTAAAAGGTTTAGATAGATCATGAATGTCCCATAACTAAAAAAGTTGGGGTTCAGATCACCTGTCTTCATCATCTGCAGAGCTGTACTTGCGGTCTGTGGTTCATCCCAAAAGTATACATAGGGTAAACCTATCGTTGCCCGAAAATACCTCAATAGAAAGCTTAATGCTATAACTAAAAAAATAGTGAAAACGAAATAGTTACTCTTAAAAAACTGTTTGAATGTTGTCACTACTACATATCCACTATTCAAAATTAAATATTCAAATCCTGCAATTAACTCACTGAGGATTTTTAATCATAAAAATATTCGGGTTATCGCTATGGTAACGTAAAATTAATGAGAGTAAAATTTCGATGGAGGTATAGTTACACCACACACAATAAAAGAGAGGTTCAATGAAAAAATCTGTACAAAAGTATTATGAGAAACCTTAAAAAACAGTCAGGACTTGAGAATTGATGCCTGCTGCACTGATAGTAACCTTCTTCACCATATAAAACAGGCTTTAAGCAATATCAATGATGAAGTATTGATGCGTTGTTACGGCTGTGGTCTGGTTGCACCTCAACTATTAGATTTGAATAATAGTTCTCATAACCGTTTAAACAGCTCTTGAAATGAAGGCATAAAATACTCTATACCCTCCAATACACCTGATGAATAATTACCGTTCCTATCGCTATTTTTCCCAGTCGAAATATAGAGTTTTTTTTCATTACCGCTTTCTATTGCCCGCTTTTTCGCCTCTAATTGTACATCTTTACTCGCATTAGCAACCAACACGGCAGCTACATCACTGCCCATCACGGGCAGATCATTACCACTGTCACCTGCAAACACCACTTCATGCAACGCATACTTTAGCTGTTTTTTTAAAAATTTAATTGCATGTAGCTTGGTGGCATGGCGCGGAAGAATATCCAGCAAACCGATATTTTCAAGTTCATCAATACTCCATACCAAACTGGCATTCATTCCACGACTCTCAAGACATTTTGAAATTTGGTCAAGCAGCGATTTGTGATTTATATCCAGTGAAACGTAATAGCTCAATTTATGGACGTTTTGCTTTTCATGCTCTTGTATCTGAAGGTCAGAGAAACCATTCAATATAATTTCAATCTCTTGATGCGAAACTCCATTCCAGTCTTGAGAAATCCTCCGCGCCCACTCCTCGATTTCGCTCCATTCATCTCCATCCACTTTATAGATCTTTGTACCTACATCCGTGATTGTATAGTCCGGCATGGGCAAACGGTAATGTTTGATCGCCTCCTCCACCAGGTTTTGATGACGACCCGTCACGTAAACCAGACTGACCTCAGGCAGACTGCAAAAATCATAAAACCGTTGGCGTGCCTTTTTGTGTTCGGGTTGCTCACCGTTAGGAATCACCGTTCGATCCATATCAGTGCATAATAAAAGTCTTCTTTTATTCACCTGTTCTCCTCCTTAGAAACGATCAAGTATATATTTAAAAGCCCGAGAATTCAGGGTAAATACTGAGCGTATTTATCCTGATATATCATTAATGTTTTTCACATTAAAATCATTCATGACATGGCTCTTTATTATATTAATATCTAGCCTTTATCGAGGCCGGATTAAAGAATCAGGTAAATCCAAGTGAATAACAACGAAACAATCACCGAACGACAACAACGCGAACTGGAATATCACAGAGAACACGCAAGGATCAATAAAGAAATTCTTGAAAAACCAGTCAATTTTGATGTTATTTTTAACAAAAACCGAAGGTGGTGGAATGCCAGCTGGGAGATGTATACATACTTGCTGAATAAAGGTCTGAAAGGAAAAAATGTACTCGTAATGGGCTGTGGATTTGGAGATGATGCATTTCGCCTTTCAAAAGCGGGGGCCAATGTAAAAGGTTTTGACCTTTCACCGGAATCCCTTTTAATTGCAAGAAAACTGGCTGAGAAAGAAAATCTGGATATCGAATTTCAAGAAATGCCAGCGGAACAGTTAAAATATGACGATGACTATTTCGATATTGTGGTTGCAAGAGATATTTTGCATCACGTTGAAATACCTTTGTCAATCAGTGAAATACGCAGAGTTTCAAAGCCTGGTGCTATATTTTGCTTTAATGAAGTATACAGCCACTCAATAACCGATAAAATCCGGAACTCTGATTTTGTCGATAAATGGCTCTATCCAAAAATGGTAGGGTTTGTGTATGAAGGAAAAAAACCGTATATAACTGAAGATGAAAGAAAGCTCACAGAAAAAGATATTAATCAGCTGCTCTCTTCAATGCTTGAACCTGAAATAAAAAAGTATTTTAATTTCATTGTCACAAGAATAATCCCTGATAAATTTTTAGCTCTCAGAAAACTGGACAGAATTTTGCTGATTATTCTGTCACCCATTTCATATATTCTAGGTGGTAGGGTATTGGTCGGTGGAGTGCTAAAAAAATAACTTCGGAATGAGCACGACTTTTTGTTTACCAAATGGTGTAAAAAGATGCTTTAAGGCTGAAAATAAAGTTTTGAAGGCTATTGCACTCCACCCGCCAATGAGACAGCCTTGATCATTGCATAGCACGATTGCCCTACTTTCAATTTAAGAACATGCAGAGATTTACGACTGATACTAACCAAAAGAGGCACACCCACATCGAGTTTGATCTGCACAGCGTGGCTATTAATTTCGGGCAGGGCTATATCAATAACGGTGGCTTTAAAAATATTTAAAAAGCTGGTGGAGCCATTCGGTTTTTGCAGTGCAATACCTACATTTCTAGCTAGAATATGCACCCGCTGTTGATGACCCGTTGGGAAGGGCAGCCTGGGAACATAAATTTCACCGCCCTGAAAACTCAAGCGAGTCAATCCGAATGCTTCTTCATGCGCTTCAATCGTCGTATCAATGACCGAACCGGACATATCACCCAGATATTGACTCAGCTCCAATTCTGAGCAAAGCTCAGTGATCGGGCCGATAGCAACTATCTGCCCTTCACGTAACAACACCATCGTATCAGTGATCTGCAACACCTCATCCAGAGAATGGCTGACATAAATCACCGGAATATCCAGTTCATCATGAAGTTTACGGATAAACGGCAGTACCTCCTGTTTACGCACAATATCGAGTGAAGCCAAAGGTTCATCCATCAATATCAATTCAGGACTGGCGAGCAGTGCCCGCCCAATAGAAACACGTTGTTGTTCACCCCCAGAAAGGTTATGAGGCTTGCGCTGTAACAAATGGCCAATATCTAACATGTCGATCACCTGCTGCCACTCAATACGCCGTTCATTTTGCGGCGTGCGTTTATAACCGTACTCCAAATTTTTTTTCACATTAAGATGACGAAATAGCCGGGCTTCTTGAAATACATAACCTAGAGGGCGTTTATGTGAGGGGCAAAAAATATGGTTATCCTCATCTTGCCATACTTCGTCAGCCACTCTCATATAACCGTTGGGGCTACGCTCCAACCCAGAGATACAACGCAGAAGAGTCGATTTACCTGAACCCGAAGGGCCAAACAGTGTGATCACGCCTTTGACTGGCAGATCCAGCGACACGTTAAGGCTAAAGCTTTCAAACGTAACGTCAAACTGAGCTTTAATGGGCATTGACCGGAAACCTTCGATTGATCACGTAGACCATCAGCAACACAATAAAAGTAAATACCAACAACCCCGCTGAAAGCACATGAGCGGAACCATAATCCAGCACTTCAACATGCTCGTATATGGCAATGGAGAGCACTTGCGTCTCACCCGGAATACTGCCCCCCACCATCAGTACCACGCCAAATTCGCCCATGGTATGCGTAAAACCAAGCACTGTGGCAGTAATATAGCCACGTATTGATAGCGGAAGAATCACACTGAAAAAAGCATCCAGACGTGATGCCCGAAGTAACAGAGCCACTTCCAATGGTTTTCTGCCCACTGCGACAAAAGCACTTTGTAACGGTTGCACCACAAACGGCAAAGAATAGATGACCGAAGCGATCACCAATCCACTGAAAGTAAAGGTCAATGCGGAACCTGTCAAATCAGACCATGGCCCACCAATCACCCCGTTAGCACCCAATACAATCAGAAAATAAAAACCCAATACAGTTGGTGGCAGCACCAACGGCAAAGCGACCAGCGCCTCAACCGTCGCAGCCCATTTTGATTTGCTGTGTGCCAGCCACCAAGCCAGCGGTGTGCTGACCACTAATAATATCAGCGTGGTCACCGCTGCAAGCTTTAAAGTCAATACAACGGGTGAAAGCAGATCCATTAAAGATACCCGTACTGCTGCATGACATCACGCGCCCTATCACTTTTCAGAAATGCCAAAAAGTGTTTGGCATCCATATTGTTTTTCCCATGCTTCAACAACACGGCTTCTTGCTCCAGCGCAGGATAATCATCTTGCGGCACCAGCCAATAAAACTCTTGATTGAAATAATTTTTTGGATTAAGCACTTGCGATAACGCAACAAAACCTAATTGTGCATTTCCAGTAGCAACAAATTGAAACGTCTGTCCAATATTTTCGCCACGAACAAGTCTGTTTTTCAACATAGACCACAGACCCATGTTTTGTAATACGTGCTGTGCCGCACGACCATAAGGTGCGGTGCGCATATTAGCAATAGCAATACGCTTGATATCAGGATCATCCAGCCGCGAAGCATCAATGGGTTGCTTTTCACCACTCCAGAGCACCAAACGCCCTGTTGCATAAGTAAAGCGGCTGGATGGTATTGCCTTACCCGACTCTATTAACTTTTCTGGGTAATATTGATCAGCCGAGAGCAGTACATCATAAGGTGCACCATTGACGATCTGAGCATAGAGTTTACCGCTGGAAGAACCACTGATAATCAGCTGATTGCCGCTCAAGTTTTCATACTCAGTAGCTATTGCCTTAAGTGTCACAAGAAAATTAGCCGCCACCGCCACACGAACTTCACCTGCATGTAAGCCTGAAAATAAAGCAACCAATACCAGAAATAAAAAAAGTTTCATGACATTGAAATCACAAACGAACCCGCTGAACAACTTCCAGAGCAAACGGCATATCAAGCTCTGCCTGTAGAGTCTGTTTAAATTCGGTTAATTCATCATGACTCAACATCTCCTGAACGATAAAATCACACTTCACAACCAGCACATCCGTATGTTTAAGAGCAACATTTTCAATCTGCACGATTTTACCTGAAACCAGATACTCTTTTTGCTCCAAAGCAGACAAAATTCGAGAATCAAAAGCCATCGTTGTAAAAGAGAGGTAGAGTGGTATTGCGACAATCAGCGAAGTGACTAAAGCATAAGCCAAACCTTTTTTAGCACGTTTGATGGGTGAAAACCCCATAACAAGAAAAGTCAGGGATGCAGCAAAAATAATACCCACCAAATTAGTGACAAACAGCAAAAATGCGGGATAGAATATATCCATCTCCATCCAGCCAAGACCAACACCGGCAGTGGCAAGCGGTGGCACCAACGCAACGGCGATCGACACCCCGGCAAGCGAACCCACAATTTTTTCATTATTTTGAGCATACGCTGCCGCCACACCCGATACGAGTGCAACCATCAAATCCAGAAGAGAGGGACTCAGTCTCGCAGAAATCTCATCGGTCAAATTTTCAAGCGGTAATAACAAAGCAATGACAGCCGCACTGAACAGCGCAATCACCACACCGACCAATACTGTTTTTATCGAACTAAACAGCAGACTTTGATCACTTCGAAGTACACCCATAGCTGTTGACACAATCGGTTGCATCAAAGGAGCCAGTAACATGGCACCAATCACAACGGAAGCACTATTCAGAAAAAGTCCAACAGTTGCCAATATCGTGCTCAAAAACATCAAAGTTACATAAGTTGATTCCGTTTTCCCCTGTTTTCTAAGATCAGAAAAAAGGTCTTTATATCGATTTTCACTGGCATGAGTAAAAAACGGCAGCACATCTTGTGCATAGCTGACCTCCTCATTTGTCACAGGAAGGCCCGATAACTTGAGTGTCTCCTTATCCGAAGATTCATTTTTGACTTCAGCCCAAAATTTTTCGCCCGCTATGAATCGAACGGCCTGCTTTTTGACTACAAACTCAACAGGGGTTTGTGTAATATTTTCACCATCAACCATCACATCAAGTGGCTGAACACTCTCAATACCAAGTGATTCACTTTTGACGAACCCTACCGAGTCCGGCAAATTCGTATTTTTTGATTTTTTGAAAATTGAAACGTAAAGATAGTAAAGGTAATCCGCAATAGATGCTGGAGAGAGCAAAAGCGCTGCAAGCTTACCATCGTTGACCGATAAAAAGCCCTGAACCAAAGATGATGCTCCTGTGTGATTATCATGTTCAATAATCACAACACCACTTGCCGAGGTATTGATCTCCTGACCTTTAGCTGTGATTAGTTTTATTTTATTTTGCTTGAGGTGCTTCAGTTTTTTCAAAGCTCCTACAAGCAATTTATACCGCTCTACAAACGTAGTTTCCCTATAAACAGCACTGCTATAAGTCAGTGGTGGCGCATCACCAATAACCGCCCCCCATAAAACAATCTCATCATTCACATAAAGCAGATCCAGTGGTTTTGGCTCGCTTTCCAGTGCTACTTTCAGGGATTCCTCTCTATTTTTTGGAATTCCGAAGGTTGAGCGAAGGGTATTTTGATTTTTCTGAGCCAGCAAAGCCACACTACAACCATTCACACTAGCTTTTTTTAGTATCTGCTTAATCTCGCTGGTAGAACCACAAATAATGACACGATCATCACCAGTCACTGTTTCATCGGTTAGAAAGTCGTCGATAACAACAGATTTAAAAAGAGCTGCATATTGACTTTTAACGATCTCTTTAGAAATTTCTTCACATTGCTTGCCATAAACAATATATACATTTCCGGTAACATCACTCATAAAATAATCTCTTTATAAATCTGTTTGTGATTAAGAAAAATCGATGTCAGAGTAACACTACTATCGGCTACCGAGCTGTATGTAAATATAGCGCAACTTAGAGCGCTGCAAGCACTCGCTCCAAGCGGGACTTCACATCACTGGAAAGTTTTTCTACTGCGGGGTTATCCACCAGATTCAAAACTGCACCGGGATCCATAAACTCTATATGTACAACACCATTCTCTTCCTGACGAACAACAACATTGCAGGGCAATAACAGACCGATGGAGGGTTCACTGGTAATGGCCTGATAAGCCAGAGACGGATTGCAAGCTCCAAGAATTCGATAAGGCCGCATATCTTCATCCAGTTTCTTTTTCATCGTCGCAGCCACATCAATATCGGTAAGCACACCGAACCCTTCTGTTTGCAGCGCTTGGGTTACTGTACTTATCGCCGTTTCAAAATCCATGGAAACTGTTTTTCCAAAACCATATTTAATATTCACTGTGCCACCTCCGGCCGGTTCTTTTCACAATTCGCATTTTTAGTCACAATAATGGCAATGACCAAGCCAACGATCAAGTCAGGATGAGTCAGTATATGCTACCAATAGACCAGCATTAATTATAGCCTTATTCAATCTGAAATGGGTCTGAATCCGGTACATGATTCCATTATGAAAAGAGTCTGTGGATAATCGGTTTTGAAAAATTTATTTTACTGATATTTATATTGTCCGATATTTAAAATTTATACCTCCTGCATATACTCAATTAGGGTGCTATTAATGAAATTACTTATAAGTGTTGGTTTAAGTTTTATTCTTTTTGCATGTGGAGGTTATGATTTAAGTACTCCCACTAACAATAGTCCAAGCATTAATGGAGTACCAGCTACGAATGTAGCTGAGGGTGCAGAATATAATTTTACCCCCGATGCCAGCGATGCAGATGGTGATAGCCTAAGTTTTAGTATTAATAACCTGCCCGCTTGGGCTACTTTTGATGTCAGTACAGGTACTTTGAGTGGCACTCCAGATTATAATCATGCGGGTTTTTACGACAATATCGAGATTAAGGTGAGTGATGGTGTACATACTACTGCTTTGGCGGCATTCAGTATTACAGTCTCCAATACTATCAGCCCAAGTAAAAATGTTATTTACGAAGAAAGCGAAGCTGACTTTCCAAATCCTGAACGTGGCTTTTACCGTGCTTCCTCTACATACCCGGAACCATACTCTAATCTCAATGCAGATACTTTACGGAGTTATCGAAGTCTGCATAAACCCTATATGGCTAATTACGATATTTATAGCACACTATTATATCGTTATTTTTTCTTAAGTGATTTTACAAATGTCCCTATTTCACAGGATTTTCTCAGTAACATGGAGAGAGACTTTGCTGCACTTAGAGAGGCCGGATTAAAAAGTATCGTTCGCTTTGCTTACACGGAAACAGTGAATAGTGAGGGATGCTCTTCATGGATTTGTCCACCCTATGGTGATGTTCAGAAGGAGCGGGTGCTTGAACATATCGGCCAGTTAAAGCCTGTATTGCAGGCTAATAAGGATGTGATTGCGGCGGTACAACAAGGTTTCATTGGCGTGTGGGGTGAAGGGTATTATACCGACTACTTCGGTGATGCATCACAATCACCCTATATTCTCAATCAAGAAAACTGGGATGATCGTAACGCAGTTCTCACTGCCTTGCTTGATGCTGTGCCAAAGGGGCGGCAGGTACAAGTACGTTACCCACAAGCTAAGCAGAAATTGATATATGGTAGCGATGCTCCAACATCATCTGCCCCTCTTACGCCTACCGAAGCACATAACGATTCTAATAAAGCTCGTATCGGGCATCATAATGACTGTTTCCTTGCTAGCGATACCGATTTTGGTACCTACAATAACTATGGCCCCGGAACATCAGGTGACGATACGGCGACGCTGAAACCATACAAAGCTGAGGATTCTCGTTTTGTAGCTGTTGGTGGTGAAACATGCAATAGTGAAGGGAACACTCCACGTGATGACTGCCAGAGTGCTGGAGGTATGGCGGATGCTGAACTGCGTAGCCTCCATTACTCTTATCTGAACTCAGAGTACAACAATGATGTGAACAACGATTGGGTCAATCAGGGATGTATGGATGATATTAAGCGTAACCTGGGTTATCGCTTCGTATTATTGGAGGGTGACTATACCCAGGAGAGCCGTCCGGGAGGAGCTATTTCTGTTGAAATCCAGTTGAAAAATGTAGGTTATGCACCGACCTTTAATTCTCGATATGTTGAATTGATTTTGCGGGATACTGAGCAAAAACTGGCCTTTCGAGTCAAGTTACCGGATGCCGATCCACGTTTTTGGGAGTCTGGCAGTACGCATATTGTGCAGGCTTCCCCATGCCTGCCTGCGGATATGCCATCCGGGAATTACGAATTAATGCTCAACCTTCCCGATCCGGACCCTTCCATCTACGATCGATGGGAGTATGCCATTCGTTTGGCCAATAACAATATATGGGACGAAATCACTGGGTACAATAGCTTACTGCACAACGTACATGTATCTTCAGATGCTATCACCAATACCTGTGACGGTAGCCTCGAGTTTGAATTGATTGCTCATAACTAACTTCCGGTCAAGATTATAGATCATCGAATAAAGTGCTGACTTATGGAAATGACTGAAGTAGTTTATCTACCCTCTGAGCATTAGCCCAAACATATGCGACAAACCTTCGATTGATTTATCGCTCCTACGTTCAATCTTACTACCATTAATCAAGGATCTCATCTGGTTCCCATGCTCCAGCGTGGAACCCATACCGCAACTAATAATAACTCCGTATGCATCCCCACGCTGGAGCATGGGGAGGAGGCGTATTTAACTTAATGGCAGTGACGTTCAATCTGGCTTAATTTCATTCGCTACACTCCATTTAATCATGGCGCTAAATTTTTGATTCGAGTAAATACCGTTTTAAACCTGGCTTCTCTATGTAATATCTCCCTTTTTCTATCTGGCTAATTAAATTTTGCTGCGCAAGGCGTTTGATCGAACGCTGAATGTTTGAGGGGATTCCTTTCACTGAAGTCTCTTTATCAATTTTGGCTAATAGCTCTTTTGAAAAAGGGTTATGACCTTCTGACAGCGCAAGGTAAACGACTCTATCAATGATCTTCATTCGTTTTGCGATACCTTCAAAACCTTCAGCTGCCTCAAGCAGTTCAAGGATATATTCCCGGGCACTATTGATATCCGAACCGAATGTCAGAATGTGAGCGATGAGTTTCATCATCCAATAGGGGGATTGGTCAATCGCATCAAATGCCTGGCTCAGTGATTTTTGATTAATGGATATGCTGTGCTCTTGATCTAATTTAATGACGATAAAATCGATGAACTCTTCTCCTAAATCAGGGAACGGTACGGTCTCTACAAAATGATAAAATGGAGATTGTGATTCATTAAATAGCAGATTCATATAATGCCGTGATGAACCTGTAAAAATTGTTTTCACACACCCCTGACGTTTATCCAGCATCGTTCTGAGCGCATGAGTTAACGGATCAAAAAGAGGAGATGTTGCAAGGTGCTGCACTTCGTCGATCAAAAGTAAAACTGTCTTCTTTCCCGCTTTTTTTTGCAGCTCTGTCAACATCCTTTCCAGAAGCAACAACTCTTTGCTTGTAACCTTCGTTGCTTTATCGGCAAACTCAACCTCCATCTTTCCAAGCAACTCATTACTGACAGTTGTCTTTTTTATTTTGGTTTTAAGCAATCGGCTGATGGGTGCTCTTCTATCCAAAGCTTCTATCGCATCTTCAAGAGCAAGTATTAACCCTTCATGAGGGGCATTGATGTTTTGCCAAAGACTGGCATATACGGGTAAATATCTGTTTTTTTGCGCTAGAGGGGATAGATCTTGCAATACAAAAAGAGTCTTGCCTTTTCGTCTGGGTGCGATAATCGCTAAATTTGAAGAGATACCCAGTGCCAGTATATCAAGATAGTGCTTTGCTAATTGAGGTCGAGGGAAGTGCCAATTATTCATTTTTATTCGCCTTTTGAATAATTATACATAATATAGGTAAAATTGAATAACTATATTATCAATATCCTTTTCAAAAGCTAATTAGGGCAGGGGCTTACAACACCTCTTTTTACCAAACTACGATAACCTTCAGTAGCTCCTTGTACTCATGAGGTTGATGATTTGACTCAATTTTACTTCGACCCCAATTACTTTTCGGTGCCAGTACATAAGTGATCCATACTGCAACGGCTCGTTTGACTGAATCGAGATAACTCGGCATGTTTTGCGTCATCTCTTCCAGTGCGGCTTTGAACTCTTTGGGGCTTCTGGCATTTTCAAGCCGGAAGATCAGTCCGCTGATTGAGCCTGCTTTACCTTCCGGATATCGGCTTTCATCTACTAAATATAGCGCATACTGGGTTGATAACGCCACAGCGAGGTGTTGTCTGGCAGTGAAATCAGAGATTTAAGATCGGTGGCGGCTTTCCACTGACTGCCGCCGTTATACAAAAGCAGTGGGAAGACAGGCGGCAATCGGCCGTCGGGGGCGAGTCTTTTTTCTGTTCGCAGCTGTTTGTAGAGCAGGTGAACATAGCTTCCAAAGCGCAGTGCCATCCAGGGGTCGACTGTGGACTGGAATTCGAGCAGCAGCAAAAGGTAGATATCTTGTCCGGGCGGTTGTTTAAAAGGCAGACGGACGATGATATCTCCATCGCGGCGTTCCAGGGCTTCGCTGTGAAATTTGGCGTTGATGCGCTCCATGCGGCTGAAATCGACTTCAGTCACCCAGGGTTCGTCAACAAAGTTGCAGATCAGATCTTTGAGCAGCTCAGGTTCGGAGAAGAGGCGGTGGTAGCTGCGGTCGTGTTTTTGTTCCATGGCGGGGAGTATATCGCCCTTTTGGGGGATGGGTGAACCCGAATCTTAAAACCCAGTTCGAACCTGTAAAAATTAAGGGGTAGACCACATTAAACTCTAAGTAAGCAGTCAATATGATACTTGACCCCCTTGATTCATTGATTTTTGCTAATTTCGTCAGTGAGTGATCTACACCCCTCTCTTCACTACATAATGTGGATTCGGCTCTAAATTGATAGGTCTTTTTTCCTCACTACTGCTGGCCTCCTTACCAAAATACAATTTACCATCATCTACTCTGAAAATATTGTAATACCAAACATTGCCAGCATCCTTATTAGAAATAAAATCTATTTCTTTTGCAATCAGTCCCGAACTGGTAGTTACAGCGTTTCCAATAATAAATGATGCCCTCCATGATTCTTTTGGCTTAATTGAAACTACTTCAGAGCACAAAGAATCATAATAAGTCTCAATTTGGTAATTAAATGTATTTCCTGAAACAATTAAAATAGCCCTAGAGAATGAATTGTCACCATTATCTTCGCAAGCATCAGCGTAACCAACAATCCACCTACCTTCCAGCTCTGTTACTTCGCCTTTATCCTCATCAAATTTAAAATAAGGCTCAACCATTAGAGACAGCGAAAAATAAGAGATAACTCACCTTAATACTGCCGTGTGACGTTAATAAGTAAAATGGATTTAAAGCAAATTAAGGTATTTGATCTTTGGATAAGGACAATCAACACGACCACCCTATTGAATTAGGCGAAATAATCAAGGCGCTGTTCAGTGATGGTTTGATTAAAAGCACAGATCTTGATCGACTTATCCTGAAAACACGCAGTCAGGAGCGATTTAAATTTCATCCACTGGTTGTAATAGCCAATCAAAACCTGCAATGTGCAAAGCCACCTCACAAACAGTTAACTCTGGAAACATTGACCGTCTGGCTCGCAAAATGGTCGAATCTACCTTATGAACGTATCGATCCATTAAAAATTGATGCGGCCAGTGCAACCTCAGTCATGTCATACGCTTATGCCGAGCGGAATAAAGTTTTACCGCTCGCAGTTAACAAAGATGAAGTGATCGTTGCGACAGCAGAACCTTACGTCACACATTGGCAACATGAAATCGCTCATATTTTAAATAAAAAAATCACCCGTGTAATTGCCAACCCTATTGATATCAGCCGCTATCTTGTTGAGTTTTATTCTGTTTCAAAATCTGTATTAGGTGCAACAAACGATTCAAAAAAAACCACACCGAATGAAATCACCAATCTGGAGCAGATGCTCGAGCTGGGTAAAAAAGGCCAGCTTGATGCAAATGATCAACATGTCATCAGCATTGTAGACTGGTTATTACAGTTTGCTTTTGAGCAGCGTGCCAGTGATATTCATATCGAGCCACGCCGTGAACAGGGCAATATTCGCTTTCGTATTGACGGAGTTTTACATCTGGTTTATCAGATGCCAACTCCCGTCATGGCCGCAGTTGTCAGCCGTATAAAAATTCTTGGACGAATGGATTTGGCGGAAAAACGTCGCCCCCTGGACGGAAGACTCAAAACCAAAAATCAGGACGGTAGTGAAATCGAGTTACGACTTGCTACCCTGCCCACCGCATTTGGTGAAAAGTTAGTAATGCGTATTTTTGACCCTGAAATTTTAGTCAAAAATTTTAATGACCTGGGGCTAATTGATGATGACCTTGACTCCTGGGAATCTATTATCAAGCAAACCAATGGCATTATTTTGGTCACTGGCCCCACTGGATCGGGCAAAACCACAACGCTTTATTCAACATTAAAGCATATCTCTTCACCTGACCTTAATATCTGCACTGTTGAAGATCCTATAGAGATGGTTGAGCCTGAGTTCAACCAGATGCAGGTACAGAGTAATATTGATTTGAATTTTTCTGATGGCATACGTGCATTGCTGCGCCAAGACCCCGATATTATTATGGTTGGAGAAATCCGGGACCAGGAAACCGCTGAGATGGCAATTCAAGCCGCTCTCACAGGACATTTGGTTTTATCAACACTTCATACTAACGATGCCACTTCCACCTTGACTCGTTTGCTTGACATCGGCATTCAACCCTACCTGATCAGTTCAACACTTCTAGGAATTCTAGCCCAACGGCTGATTCGTACATTATGTCCACACTGCAAAACAGAAGCACCTTTGGATCAAGAGTTATGGGGTACACTCAGACAACAATGGGATATCGCTACACCTGAAACAACTTCAATCGCTAATGGCTGCCTGGAGTGCAGAAATACAGGCTATTCGGGTCGTGTTGGTATTTATGAGATACTTCCCATGACTCCCGCCTTACGTAAACTCATTCAAAGCCATTGTGATATTGAAAAAATACGCCACCAGGCACTTCTTGATGGTATGCAACCGCTACGTATTTCAGGGCTTAAAAAAGTGTTGGCAGGGCAATCTACATTAGAAGAGGTATTTCGTGTTTCTCCACCATTTAAAAGTGAGTGACAAAATAACCGTTGCAACTAAAGTTATACTATTTAGCGAGAATTGATCTATACAACTCTATCAATTTGTCATTAAGTTTCTGTATATCAAAATCCGCCTCAACTTTTTTGCGACCAGCTAGACCCATTTCAGGCCAGCTGTCAGGCGAGTTGATGAGTTTGGCAAGGGATTCTGCAAGTAGCAATTCATCTCTTTCTGGTACGAGATAACCTGACACACCGTTTTCAAGCAGCTCCGGAATACCACTATGCAAGGTACTAACAACAGGAATACACATCGCCATAGCTTCTTTGACGACATTGGGAATACCTTCTTGTTCACCATTGGCAGCCGTAACACTAGGGGTTAATAATATATGGGTGTCATCCATTAATTTGGTAATGCTATCATGGTTTTGCCAGCCTAATAACTTTATGGAGCTCTCCATGCCAAGCTCTACAATTAACTTTTCCAGTTGATCGCACAAAATACCGTCTCCGGCTATTTTATATTGGATAGACTTACCCGAGTCAATTAAACTGGCCACTGCTTTAATGCCGTACTCAACACCTTTCATTTCCACTAAACGAGCCACAGTAAGAATATTTACTGGTGCCCCTTTTTCTAAATTTCTTGCTCGGCAAACAAATTTTTCAGAATTGATTCCAGAATGCAATATGTGGATTTTTTCGCTAGCGCACCCTCTAACTGTCAGCATTTTCTTTAAACTGTTACTCACAGGTAAAAAAAGATCACCTTTGGCAAACAAGTCATCATAATAACCACTCTTCCTGTATGCTTGCTGTGTAATATCATGGCCACGAAAAGAGGTAACGTGCTTGCCTGGTAATACCCCATTCTCTTTTAGCAAAATAACGCTGCGTCCCAATGTGCCATACTGACTGTGAATTATGTCATATGCTTCGCTCTCTTCTTGGCGTAACATCATAGTTAATTGCACTAATTTTGGAAAAGAATTACGTGTTTTTTTTGATGCAAAAACACCTATTATACGCACCCACAATGACGGTTTTAACAGGACGTTACTACGCACAAGAGTTTGCAATAAAAAACCAACTCGGCCAGTCACTGACTTAGGAATATCACTGAAATAAAAAACTCGTTTTATCAGATCATATTTTAATACCTCAGGATGCACTACATCCTGAGAGCCGCGACCTCTGGAATAGATGTCGACTTCATGACCATTATTTATAAGTCCAATTATCTGATTTAAAATGAATGTTTCAGACAAAACCGGGAAAGCATCAACAAAAAAAGCTATTTTCATGGCGATATAAATATGATTGATATTAGGATGGATCAAAACGGCTTAAAACTGCCCGTTACTGATACTGAGTAATAGTATACTTTAACTTATGAATAATATTATTATAGATGCCATCTAAATTTATGCTATAAAAAATAATATTTATGTGTGGAATTGCAGGTGAGATTTGTATAAACGGGCGCTCCCACAGTGGAGCTAACTGGCAGTATATTAGTGACCTGATGCAAAGACGAGGCCCTGACGACGACGGCTTATGGACTGCTGAAGACAAAGTTTGTACGCTAGTGTTCAGGCGCTTGGCAATTCTTGATTTAAGCCCCACTGGACATCAGCCAATGGTGTCAGACAATGAACGTTATACATTAGTCTTCAACGGCGAGGTATATAACTTTCGAGAATTACGCAAAAAGCTGGAAGCAAAAAACATTACATTTCGTTCAAGTGGTGACAGCGAAGTTGTACTCCATGCTCTTATTGAATGGGGTCGTGATGCCCTTGATCTTTTCAATGGCATGTTTGCACTCGCTTTTTATGACAAGGTTAAACGTAGCCTGTTACTCGCCCGCGATCACGCAGGCATCAAGCCTCTTTATTATATGCAAACACCACAAGGTGTTGCTTTTGCATCGCAATATGACCAAATCCTGGCTCACCCATGGAGACAGGGATTACCAGTTTCGCATGATGCATTAGCGCTATATTTACGACTTTCCTACATACCTGCACCCTATGCTCTTCTAAAGAACACCCATATGCTGGAACCCGGTTCCTGGCTGGAAGTTCAATCCAGTGGCGCAGTAAAACAGGGTAAATATTATAGTTTTCCACAATATCAAATACCTTCAATATCCGGCAACGAAGCCTATGAAGCAGTGAATGCTGCAATCTCCTCTGCTGTTAAACGGCAATTGGTGAGTGACGTACCCGTAGCATCATTTCTTTCTGGAGGCATCGACTCACCACTCATCACAGCTAAAATGCGTGAGTTTAGTAACTCATCTATCGAAGCATTTACTATTGGCTCAGGAGAAGAAGCAACGGATGAATCAACAGATGCTGCGATATATGCTAAAGAAATAGATGTCAAGCATATTATCAAACATGTCACATCAAACGAAGCATTGGCTATGCTTGATAATGTTATAGCATCCTGCGGTGAACCATTTGGTGACTACTCCAGCTTTCCTACCATGCTCGTATCACAGATCGCCAGCGAAAAATATAAAGTCATTTTATCAGGCGATGGTGGTGATGAGCTATTTTGGGGCTATACCAGACGAGCTGCCGACATGATAAATCACGCCAGTGGCTTTAAAAATCCATACTGGCAGCGTAATGCGCAATGGGCTTTAAAAAAAGTGGGGTTATTAGATATGCCTCACGCTTTAAGGCGCTATTCCACATTTGGGCATTGGCAACGAGATAAACACACTCATTTATCTGAATCCTTGTTAGGTAACATCTTCACAAAGTTACCCGCATGGCCTGATAGCTATCCTGTGTTTAATTATATGGGGGGGGAAACTGATGCCAGCGCCCAATGGCTGCGCTGGAATGAATTCACCTGCCATTTAAATATGGTGCTATTAAAGGTAGATCGCGCCAGCATGTTTCATTCCATAGAGGTAAGAGTACCATTACTTGATCGCGAAGTTATATCTATAGCCACCAAAGTTGACTGGCAATCTTGCCTAGACATAAAAAATATGCAGGGCAAACTACCACTGCGCCATGCGCTCACTCGTTATACTTCCCATCAAACCAGCGCTAAACGAGGTTTCAGTATCCCCATGGGGGATTGGTTAAGAACATCATTGAAATCGACTTTTGAACGAGCATTACTAGATAGAACCGATATTCTAGGGATGGAGTTAGACCGCAATGCTTTACATAAAATTTACAAACAACACATGAGCGGTCAAATTGATCTGGCATGGGGATTATGGCCACTTCTCAGCCTCTCTCTATGGGAACAGCAACACTTTTTATCCAAACATTAATGCAAGAGTGGATTAAAAAATTTATATCACACCTTGAAGGTCGTTGTTTATCACCCCACACGATCAGTAACTACCGGCGTGATCTAATAAAAGCCTCTGATTTTTACCAGCAACAATCAATCACACAGTGGCATGAAATCACACCAACACACATACGCCATTTAATCGTCACGCTACACAGCAAAGGTTTAAACGGCCGAAGCTTGCAGCGACAACTTTCAGTGCTTCGTACCTTTTTTGGTTATCTACTAAAAAATGGAGAGATCAAGAACAATCCTGCTACCGGTATTAAAGCACCAAAAGCAGCACACAAACTGCCAAAAGTGCTCAATACGGAACAAACCTCGCAACTGCTGGATAAAGAACCCACCGATGATTTAAGCATTCGTGACTTTGCCATCATGGAGCTACTCTACTCCTCAGGATTGCGTGTCGCAGAACTGACCCAATTAGACCTTGAAGATATTGATCTGGATGATGCCACTGTCCGCGTCACAGGCAAGGGTGGAAAAATACGCATCGTCCCTGTCGGTCGCTTTGCGATCAAAGCCATTCAAAGCTGGCTTGTCGTCCGCAGCACTTTAATAAAAAAAGATGAAACAGCATTTTTTGTCGGCCGCAGAGGAGCCCGCCTCACAACACGCGCAGTACAATTGCGACTCAAAGAGTGGGGAGTTAAACAACAGCTCAGTGTTCCCCTGCACCCTCATATGTTGCGCCACTCTTTTGCCAGCCACCTGCTGGAATCCAGCGGTCAAATTCGAGCAGTGCAAGAGTTACTGGGTCATGCTGATATTTCATCGACACAAATTTACACCCACCTCGACTTTCAGCACCTGGCATCGGTCTACGACAAAACCCATCCACGCGCCAAAAAAAAGAAAACGAATTCATGATGGTGTACAATCCTCCGCCATAAATATTTTTTAATGTTCCCAGTTAAAGGAGTCCTCATTGGAACAGTATAGAGGCACCACAATTTTATCGGTACGACGTGGCAATCAGGTCGTGATTGGTGGCGATGGTCAGGTTTCACTCGGCAATACCGTCATGAAAGGCAATGCCCGCAAAGTCAGACGTCTGTATCACGACAAAGTCATCGCTGGTTTTGCGGGCGGCACGGCCGATGCATTCACCCTGTTTGAACGTTTTGAAGGTAAACTGGAAAAACATTCAGGCAACCTGACCCGCTCTGCTGTAGAGCTGGCCAAAGATTGGCGGACTGACCGCATGTTGCGTCGCCTTGAAGCACTATTAGCAGTTGCCGATCATGAAACGTCCCTGATCATCACCGGTAACGGCGATGTCATTGAACCCGAAAACAGCTTGATGGCCATCGGTTCCGGCGGTGCATTTGCTCAATCTGCGGCTCAGGCACTTCTGGAAAACACGGAACTGGACGCTCGCAGCATTGTCGAGAAAGGTTTGGCCATTGCTGCCAATATCTGCGTATACACCAACACCAACACAACGATCGAAACACTGACCCACGAATAGATATGTCTAACATGAATCAAAGTATGACCCCAAGAGAGATCGTCCAGGAGCTGGACAAACATATCATCGGCCAGGCTGATGCCAAACGTGCTGTGGCGATTGCACTGCGTAATCGCTGGCGGCGTGCACAAATTGACGAAGCACTGCGCAATGAAATCACTCCAAAAAATATTCTGATGATCGGCCCGACCGGTGTGGGCAAAACTGAAATTGCCCGTCGCGTTGCCCATATTGCAGATGCGCCTTTCATTAAAGTGGAAGCCAGCAAATTTACTGAAGTCGGTTATGTCGGGCGTGATGTTGAATCCATCATTCGCGATCTGGTTGATATTGCAATCAAACAGACCCGCGAAACCGAGATGCGTAAGGTCAAGCGTCGGGCAGAAGATGCTGCTGAAGAGCGCATACTCGATATTTTGCTACCTCCTGCACGCGGTGAAGAGAGTACGGATGAAGAGTCATCAACACGCCAGCGTTTTCGTAAAATGTTACGTGAAGGCAAGCTTGATGATCGTGACATTGATATCGAAGTCAACATGCCCGCAATGGGCGTTGAAATCATGGCTCCGCCCGGCATGGAAGATATGACCAATCAGCTGCAAAGCATGTTTCAGAATATATCCAGCTCAAAAACAAAGTCACGTCGTCTGCCCATCAAAGATGCCTATAAAGTGCTCGTTGATGATGAAGCTTCAAAAATGATGAATGATGACGAAATCAAAACAAAAGCGGTGCAAAGTGCGGAGCAAAATGGCATCGTGTTTCTTGATGAAATTGATAAAATTTGCAAAAGCAGCGAACGCAGCAGTGGTGATGTCTCTCGTGAAGGGGTGCAACGCGACTTGTTGCCATTAGTCGAAGGCTGTACTGTCAGCACCAAGTTTGGCATGATCAAAACTGACCATATTCTGTTTATCTCTTCGGGTGCTTTTCACCTATCCAAACCGTCTGATTTGAT
Organism: Gammaproteobacteria bacterium; assembly: GCA_015490755.1. GTDB lineage: Bacteria > Pseudomonadota > Gammaproteobacteria > JAADGQ01 > JAADGQ01 > S141-38. The sequence goes on along the minus strand of WFXF01000060.1, from coordinate 4,211 downwards.
CCCTGAGCTGCAAGGTCGCCTGCCCATTCGAGTTGAACTGCAAGCTCTGAATGCAAAAGATTTTACTCGAATCCTGACCGAACCGGATGCTTCATTAGTCACACAATATAAAGCACTGCTCGCCACCGAAGGTGTGACGCTGGATATTACCGAAGATGGCATTGATAAATTGGCGGAAGTGGCCTGGGAGGTGAATGAACGTACTGAAAATATTGGTGCACGCCGCCTGCATACTGTGATGGAACGCCTTTTGGAAGACCTCTCTTTTGAAGCGTCTGACAAACAAGGCGAAAATGTCAGCATTGATGCAAAATATGTAGATGACCGTCTGGGTGAACTCGTCAAAGATGAAGATTTAGGGCGCTATATTTTATAATGAAGCCAGAACAGATTAATACAAAACAGGAATCCACCACGCACTTTGGTTTTGAGCAAGTTGCGGTCAACGATAAAGTGCGTAAAGTGGCGGGCGTGTTTGATTCTGTGGCGGATCAATATGATGTTATGAATGATCTGATGTCATTAGGTGTTCATCGCATCTGGAAACGTGTGGCGATTGAATATTGTGGCCTGCACAGTGGTCACCGCGTCCTGGATCTGGCCGCTGGAACGGGTGACCTCACTAAACAGCAAGCGAAACAGGTCGGCTCGACTGGACAGGTGATTTCCAGTGACATTAATTGCAATATGCTCGCCAATGGTCGTCGCCGATTAGTCGATCTCGGCATTATTGGTAACGTTGATTATGCACAAGCCAATGCTGAGTTTTTGCCTTTTCCAGATCATCACTTTAACTGCGTTACCATCGCTTTTGGTCTGCGCAATGTCACCAATAAACCAGCGGCACTCGCTGAAATGTATCGCGTCTTAAAGCCAGGGGGTCGCCTGGTTGTGCTGGAATTTTCTGAAGTGACATTGCCCCCCTTAAAGTCATTTTATGATTTTTACTCTTTCAAGATACTGCCCACACTAGGCAAAGTAATCGCCAATGATGCAGACAGTTATCGCTATCTGGCTGAATCCATTCGCATGCACCCTGATCAGGAAACACTGAAAACAATGATACAGGAAGTCGGCTTTGAGCGCTGCGATTACACCAATATGAGTGCAGGCATCGTCGCAATACACCGTGGTTATAAATTATGAATTCAGATGAAGATATTGAATACGCTGGTTTTGGTCGACGTTTAACGGCTCTGATTATCGACACGATTATTATTGCTCTCTTCACTTTCGGTTTAGTCGCCGCAATTTTGGGTCTTGACTATTTTCAGATTCAGGGAACTCCCGAAGCCCTCGCTCAATACCCTAACAGTTATTATATTGAGCTTTTCATTGACAATGTTTTACCCGCCATATTTGTGGTATTTATGTGGGTCAAATTCATGGCAACACCGGGAAAAATGCTGCTGGATTGCTATGTTGTCGATGCAAGAACAGGAAAAAGTATTACCACTCTCCAGGCCATTCTCCGCTATATTTCCTATTTGATTTCAGCGCTCCCCCTTCTATTGGGTTTTTTCTGGATGCTCTGGGATAAACGCAATCAATGTTTCCATGATAAAATTGCCAAAACAGTTGTCATTCGTGGCAATGAACATACTGAAGATTCACTTGAAACTCTGGAAAAAAAGCTGTTGTGAACCTGCCAGACACACTGATCAATCTAATGGAAAAGGCCTTTAATCACTATTTAAGCTCTGATCCACTAACGCCTGAAAAACTTTCCCGGCTCGACGGAAAAACCATCGCAATTGAATTGAGCGATGCCAGGCAAACACTCTATTTCACATTTACTGGCCAGCACGTCGGAGTCACTCAAGCAGTGGTCGAATCGCCGGATACCATTATAAAAGGCACTCTGTTTTCACTTGCAAAAACAGGAGTGGAAAAACCGGGTAGCAGCTCCATTCTTTCAAGCAATATTGAAATTCAAGGGAGTAGTGAACTCGGAAAACAGTTCCAGGAGATTCTCACACAGATCGACATTGACTGGGAAGAACAACTCTCACGATACACCGGTGACGTAATTGCCCATCAAGCAGGAACCGCTGCCCGAACATTGCAAGATTGGGCAAAACAGACATTCGGCACATTACAGCTAAATACAACAGAGTATTTACAAGAAGAGAGTCGTGATCTCCCACACCCTATTGAGGTCAATACCTTTCTAAGCGGTGTCGACCAACTACGTATGGATATGGATCGCCTTGAAGCACGTATTCACCGTTTACAAAATAGCGAATAACACACACCTATTGAGGTCTGATTAATGGCTCATCCTAAACAGCTTTTACGACTGTTTGAAATTAACAGAGTATTAATCAGGCACAGTCTTGACGAAGTGGTGCTCGCCACCAACCTGTTTCGTCCTCTGCGATTCTTGCGCTACATACTTCCCTGGAACTGGGTCAAGCGAGAGCAACCCCCTTATGCGGTGCGCATTCGCCGTGCGCTTGAAGATTTGGGGCCAATTTTTGTGAAATTCGGCCAAATTCTTTCCACACGCCGTGATCTGTTGCCCGATGACCTTGCAGATGAACTGGCTAAACTTCAAGATCGCGTCCCCCCCTTTTCCAGCGAAAAATCCCGAGCCATTATCGAAGAAGCCTACGGCAAACCGATCAGTGAAATTTTCTCTGAGTTCAGCTCTGAAACCTTGGCCGCCGCCTCCATCTCCCAGGTTCATACCGCACGTTTGCATAGTGGCGAAGATGTGATTGTCAAAGTATTACGCCCCGGTATTGAAAAAACCATTCGCCACGATATTGACCTGCTCTACACTTTGGCTCATCTGGCGGAACGCTACTGGAAAGACGCTCATCGGCTACGCCCTGTAGAGGTCGTTCAAGAGTATGAAAAAACAATTTTTGATGAGCTGGATCTTATGCGCGAAGCGGCTAACGCTTCACAGCTACATCGTAACTTCAAAAAATCAGACCTGCTCTACATTCCAGAAGTATTTTGGCCATACGCACGTAAAAACATCCTTGTCATGGAACGGGTTTACGGAGTTCCAGTCGATAATATTGAGCAACTTAAAGAGAAAAATATTGACCTTAAGGCTCTCTCATCGCGTGGTGTCGAGATTTTTTTCACACAAGTATTCAGTCATAATTTTTTCCATGCCGACATGCACCCTGGCAATATCTTTGTCGCTGATGACGGCCAATATATCGCTGTCGATTTCGGTATCGTTGGCTCACTGAGTTTTGAAGATCAACACTATCTCGCTGAAAACTTTCTTGCCTTTTTTAACCGTGATTACCAGCGTGTCGCCGAGCTGCATGTGCAATCAGGCTGGGTATCGTCTGATACACGAGTTGATGAATTCGAAGCGGCTATTCGTAGTGTCTGTGAACCTATCTTTGAAAAACCATTAAAAGATATCTCATTTGGACACCTGCTCTTGCGTCTTTTTCAAACGGCACGTCGTTTTGATATGGAGATACAGCCGCAACTGGTTCTCTTGCAAAAAACACTGTTAAATATTGAAGGGCTGGGGCGACAGCTCAACCCGGAGCTCAACTTATGGGAAACCGCAAAGCCATTCCTGGAAAAATGGATGCGTGACCAGATTGGACCCACTGCTGTTTTCAAAGAGCTAAAGAATAATGCACCCCGCTGGATGGAAGCATTCCCCAAACTGCCGATGCTCGCCTACGATACGCTGGAGCAGATCAACAAGGGAAAGCTGCAAGTTAACTGGAAATCTGATGACCTGAAAAAGATTCATCAAGAGATTAAACTGGGCAACCGGCGAACTTTTTCAGCCATTGTTGGCGGAAGCTTAATCATATCTGCCACAATACTGTTAGCCCTTAATGGTTTCACTCTTGCAATGTTAGGCTCCATGCCCGTACTGAGCTGGTTATTAGCCGGCATTGGTATCATAATATTGTTAAACACCAAACGTTCAAAATAATGTTTAATTGGACCTTCTGCACATATTTATAATATGTTTATCAATACGCATTTTTTTACTTTAGCCCAGAACCTTGAACTTTTCCCTGCAATGGCATGAACCTTTATGGCTAATTTTACTCATAGCCCCCTGGTTCCTTCAAAACCACAATAACATACAAAAAAATTTACTAAAATTTGCTGACCAAAAGCTTTGGCCATGGCTCATCACCGACCATAGTGAAATTAAAGCAAACCAATTTGGTGTATGGATCGCTGCCTGGAGTTTAGGCATCACCGCATTAGCT
>WFXF01000059.1 GCA_015490755.1 Gammaproteobacteria bacterium | reverse complement strand
CTCGATAATCATCAATAGCCACAGCAGAGAGCCGCCATGTTCGCTCTTCATCCAAATCACTGAGCTGAGTCAATGAATCATCAAAACAGAACATGAACCATTTAATTTTTGAAAATTCATCCACTGACATGTCACTGGCAACAAGCGCTTGACGTATAGAAAAGTGCTTATTCGCCATAACAAACCTAATAAGCTTTATTTTTTTGTGTTGATCCACATTATTGCTTCCCACAGCACCACAAACACCCATACTAATCCTTTTTAATTGAGTAACTGACACGAGCAGGAGGTAATAAAACACCACTCGCCCCAACAATATTTGCAATCTTTGTATGGATAAATACTACACAATATAGCACCAAATAACCAGCACAAATTATATTCATTTAAAATATATGAATACTAAAAAACACCTCAAAATAGAGAAAAACATTAAGACCTTTTTTCTGACCGCATATGGGGAAATAACAACACATCTTTAATAGATGGCATATCTGTAAACAACATAACTAAACGATCGATCCCAATGCCTTCTCCCGCCGTGGGCGGCATACCATGCTCCAATGCTCGAATATAATCTTCGTCAAAATGCATCGCTTCATCATCGCCTGAATCTTTCTCTGTCACTTGATGGCGAAAACGCTCCGCCTGGTCTTCCGCATCATTCAGCTCAGAAAAACCATTTGCAATTTCACGCCCACCCACAAAAAACTCAAAACGATCCGTCACAAAGGGATTATCATCATTTCGTCTGGCAAGAGGCGACACTTCGACAGGGTATTCAGTAATAAATGTCGGATTTTTCAAACGGTGTTCAACTGTTTTTTCAAAAATTTCAATCTGAATTTTCCCCAGACCATAACTGGGCTTCAGTGAAATTTTTAACGATTCAGCCACTTTTCGTGCACTTTCAACCGTCTCAATATTGCCTGCATTAAGCTCTGGATTGAAATGTAAAATTGACTCTTTGATTGTCATCCGTTCAAATGGGCTGCCAAAGTCATACTCATCGCCTTGGTAGGTGACTGTTGTTGTTCCCAATACATTTTCGGCGATACCACGCAACATCGCTTCAGTAAGATCCATCAGTTCATGATAATCTGCATAAGCCTGATAAAACTCAACCATCGTAAATTCAGGATTATGACGCGTTGAAAGACCCTCATTGCGAAAATTCCGGTTAATCTCAAAAACCCGCTCAAAACCACCCACAACCAAACGCTTCAGATAGAGCTCAGGTGCAATGCGCAGAAAAAGATCCATATCTAACGAATTGTGAAACGTGGTAAATGGGCGCGCCGTCGCTCCACCGGGAATCGCTTGCATCATGGGCGTTTCCACCTCAAGAAAGTCACGCTCTTCGAGAAACCTGCGAATATAGTTAATAATCGCAGTGCGTTTACGGAACGTATCACGCGTGGTTTCACTCATAATCAGATCAAGATAGCGCTGGCGATAACGTGTCTCCTGATCAGACAACCCATGAAACTTTTCAGGCAGCGGACGCAGTGCTTTTGTCAGCAGACGAATGGAGTCCACTTTAATGGAGAGCTCACCCACCTTGGTTTTAAAAAGAGTCCCTTCGACTCCTAAAATATCACCAATGTCCCACTTTTTAAAAACCTGATAGGCCTCAGGAGATATTTTATCGCGCTGCACAAAAATCTGAATACGACCCGACATATCTTGCAAATGAGCAAAGCTGGCTTTACCCATCACCCGCCGTGTCATCATACGGCCTGCGACTTTGACCCGTACGCCCAGTGATTCAAGCACCTCTTTTTCATGCCCTTCATACTCGGCCAGCAACTCACCGGCGATCACATTGCGCCTGAAATCATTTGGAAACGCATTGCCCTCTTCGCGTATCGCCGCTAACTTTGCACGCCGCTGGACAACCTGATCATGTTCAGAGAGCTGTTGCTCATCACTCATTACTTATACTCCTGCCTTCAAACTGGCTACTATAAATTGATCAAGATCACCATCCAGCACCGCTTGTGTATTGCCGGTCTCATAGCTGGTGCGCAGATCTTTGATACGGGATTGGTCTAAAACATAAGAGCGTATCTGGCTTCCCCAACCAATATCCGATTTACTCTCTTCCAGATCTTTCTGCTCAGCATTACGCTGCTGCATCTTCAGCTCATATAGCTTGGCTTTAAGCTGTTTCATGGCGGATGCTTTGTTCTTATGTTGAGAGCGCTCATTTTGACACTGCACCACGGTATTTGTCGGCACATGGGTGATGCGTACCGCAGAGTCCGTGGTATTCACATGCTGCCCACCCGCACCACTTGAACGATATGTATCAATACGCAGGTCTGCCGGATTGATATCAATCTCGACACTATCGTCCACTTCGGGCGAAACAAAAACCGATGCAAAAGAGGTATGGCGACGGCTTCCCGAGTCAAAAGGAGACTTTCGTACCAACCGGTGAACCCCCGTTTCTGTACGCAACCAGCCATAGGCATATTCGCCCTGAAATTGAATGGTGGCACTTTTTATGCCCGCCACATCACCGCTCGATACTTCAATCAGATCCGTCTTAAAGCCACGGCGTTCACCCCAGCGCAGATACATGCGAAGCAGCATATTGGCCCAATCCTGAGCTTCTGTGCCACCTGAACCAGACTGAATATCTAAAAAAGCACTGTTTTCATCCATCTCACCTGAAAACATTCGGCGAAACTCCAAGTCCGCCAGCCGCGTTTCCAGTCGATCCAGATCAGAAACAACTTCATTCACGCCATCCTCGTCATCTTCTTCAGCCGCCATGGCCAATAACTCAGCCGCATCACCCAAGGTGCTATTCAACTCATTGATGACTTCAACGATTCGTTCCAGTTGGGCGCGCTCTTTTCCAAGTGCTTGCGCTTGCTCGGGATGGTTCCAGACATCAGAACCTTCCAGTTCACGTGTGACTTCTTCTAAACGTTCCCGCTTCGTATCGAAGTCAAAGATACCCCCTAAGGAGATCAGTGCGCCCCTGCATATCTTTGATTCGGCTATTAATGAGATTAACTTCGAGCATTGAGTTTTACCTGAAAAATGGGTCGATCTTACTATAGCTATTCGGTGAGCGCCAGAATCAAACCACGCGCTTTGGCACGGGATTCATTCAGCTCAAGGTTTGGGTCAGAATCCGCCACAATCCCGCCGCCCGCTCTAAGCTGCAATTTTTTACCTTGCAAAAACAGGGTTCGAATCAGAATATTAAAATCCATATCGCCATTATGGTTCAAATAACCCACTGACCCGGTATAGGGCCCACGCCCCGTCTCTTCCAGTTCGGCAATAATTTCCATGCAGCGCACTTTAGGACAGCCCGTGATCGTACCACCGGGAAACAGGGCACGAATCACTTCACCCGGCGTTGTATTTTTCTGTTTGACTCCGCTCACACTGGAGACAATATGGTGAACATGGGCATAGGATTCCAGCCCCATCAACTCATCCACATGAATAGTTCCCGGCACACAAATTCGCCCCAGATCATTACGCTCCAAATCAATCAGCATGACATGCTCGGCACGCTCTTTGGGGTGTTCGATCAATGTTTTAAGCAATTCCTGGTCTTGTGATTTTGAATCACCACGCGGTCGGGTTCCTGCAATAGGGCGCGTATTGACTCTGTTATCAATCACTTCCACCAGACGCTCTGGTGATGAGCTGATGATTGATCCTTGTTCATGAGTAATCAGTGCCGCAAAAGGTGCGGGGTTCGTTTCACGCAGCCTTTGATACAGCTCAACGGCTGAAGGCGATTTTTTAAAATCAGCACGCCAGACACGCGACAGGTTCACTTGAAAAATATCGCCTTCAATGATATAGCGCTTGATCTTCTCAATGCCATCAATATAACGCTGCGGATCTTCTTCAACTAAAATATCAATCAGGTTCTCTTGCCGCGCCATATTCAACTTTTGAACCGTAGCACAACGCTTCACATCATCACGCATAGTGCTTATAAGTGATTTTTGTTCCGTTTCTGCGATTAAAAACAGCTGATTCGTTTTATGATTTCGAATCACTGCCGCAGGAATACGTGTCGCAAAGGCTGTTGGAAATGAAGGTTCAAATTCAGGAAGAGCGAGCGTGGGTTCAATTTGCCCAGCGAGTTCATAACCCAAATAGACAAACCATCCCCCTCTGAAGGGCAAAGTTGTCTCATCAGCGATAAAGGTTTTTTGCTTCGTAACGTTCCAGTGTTGATCCAGCTCTGATAGAAAATCATCGCCATTATCTGCATTTAGCCGGAGCTGCTTTTCAGGAAAAGCAAAAAGAATATCGTAACGGGATTGAGGCGTTCCCGACGCGACACTTTCTAAAAAAAAAGGATAACGTGTCGGGTTTAACTCATGCAGATCGAGCAGATCAAACGAAGCGTCTAATGGAGATACAACAAAAGGTGCGCTCACTTTGCTCTGCTATTAAATTTTACGGAAAATAACCGTACCGTTTGTTCCACCGAAACCAAATGAATTTGACATCGCAACGCCAATCTTCATCTCACGCGCCGTATGAGGCACATAATCGAGATCACACTCGGGGCTTGGGTTATCCAGATTAATCGTCGGTGGAGCAACTTGATCACGTATTGATAATACAGAAAATATCGCTTCAACACCTCCCGCCGCACCCAGCAAATGACCCGTCATGGATTTTGTTGAACTCACAGCAACTTCTTTTGCATGATGGCCTAACGTGCCTTTTATCGCAGCCGTTTCCGCCTGATCACCTGCGGGTGTCGATGTGCCATGTGCATTAATATAATCAACCTGATCGGCATCAATTCCTGCATCACTCAGAGCAACTTCCATACACTGCTGCGCACCTTGACCTTCCTTTGGTGGCAACGTCATATGATACGCATCACCACTCATGCCAAACCCGATAATTTCGGCATAAATCGTCGCTCCACGTTTTTTGGCATATTCATACTCTTCCAGTACAACAGCACCCGCACCATCACTGAGTACAAAACCATCACGATCTCTATCCCAAGGGCGGCTTGCCGCAACCGGATCATCATTACGCGTAGAGAGCGCACGAGCGGCAGCAAATCCACCCAGGCCACAGGGCGAAGTCGTCATCTCAGCACCGCCAGCTACCATCACATCCGCATCATTGTATTGAATCATGCGCGCGGCACTGCCGATGCAGTGTGTGCCTGTGGTACAGGCCGTTACAATGGCATAATTAGGGCCTTTCATGCCGTACATCACAGACAAATTGCCTGAAACCATATTGATGATATTGCTAGGTACGAAGAATGGTGAAATCTTTCTGGGTCCACCTTTCATTAAGGCCTCTTTGCCCTTCTCAATGCCAGGCAAACCACCAATACCGGAACCAATGGCAACTCCGATACGATGTGCATTATCTTCCGAGACTTCCAGCCCTGCATCTTCAATCGCTTGTTTACCTGCAGCAATGCCGTAATGAATAAATGTATCCATCTTTTTGAGGTCTTTTGCCGGAATATATGCTTTAGCATCAAAACCTTTAATAGAGCCTCCAAAGCGTACTGAAAAATCGGAAACATCAAACAGATCCAGTGGTGCAATACCACTTTTGCCTGCCAGAATATTTTCCCATGACTGAGCTACAGTTAAGCCCACAGGACTCACCATACCTAATCCAGTAACAACGACACGTCTCTTATTGCTCACAAGACAAACCTTTATTTATACAGTTTTTATTACATTTATAACAATAAAAATGACAGACAAAAAAAGCGACGACACTCTTTTTTCTTTAAGAGAATATCGCCGCTTTTAGTCGTTCCAGTTTACGCTTGGTGAGCGTTAATAAAATTAACCGCCTGAGCAATATTAGAGATCTTCTCTGCTTCATCATCAGGAATTTCACATTCAAACTCTTCTTCCAGAGCCATTACCAGCTCAACAGTATCCAAAGAGTCCGCACCCAAATCATCAACAAAAGAGGCTTCAGTTGTCACTTCCTCTTCCTTAACACCCAATTGTTCAATAACAATCTTTCTAACACGCTCTTCAATAGAACTCATAACGAATTATTCCTCCCAGAATATAACTACGTAGTCACACTACAGAAACTATTTTATTAAAACAAATTCAAGACAAAAGAAAACAAAAAAAGAGCAACGATATCTTCATAACGTCTCTTACCCCATATGCATACCACCGTTGATATGCAATGTTTCACCTGTGATATAGGCGGCGGCCGGTGATGCTAAAAAAGCAACTGCAGCGGCAATCTCTTCAGGCCGCCCCAGGCGACCCACAGGTACATTCGTTAACAATGCGTCTTTTTGCGCATCAGGTAACCCCTTGGTCATATCCGTGTCGATAAAACCGGGGGCAATACAATTCACCGTAATTCCACGAGAACCCACTTCTCGTGCCAGCGACTTACTCAGACCAACCAAGCCGGCTTTAGCTGCAGCATAATTTGTTTGTCCTGCGTTCCCCATTGCACCGACAACAGAGGTAATACTGATAATACGCCCACTACGTGCTTTCATCATGGGGCGCAGGCAGGCTTTAATCAGGTGAAATGCTGAGCTCAGATTGGTGTCAATAATGTCATTCCACTCATCATCTTTCATCCGCATCATCAGATTATCACGAGTGATACCCGCATTATTGACAAGAATTGAAGGGGAGCCAAATGAGTCTGTCACGATTTTCAGTGCAGCACTGATCGAGTCACTTTCATTAACATTAAGCACCACGCCCAGGCCATTAAAACCGCTATCTTTAAAATATTGAGTGATTTTTTCTGCACCCGCCATTGATGTTGCAGTGCCTGCAACGGTCGCCCCTTGCCCAGCAAGCTCCAGTGCAATGGCACGACCAATTCCGCGGCTTGCACCCGTAACCAGTGCAACTTCTTTATCCAGAACCATCTATTACTTTCCTAATTTTTCCAGCGCTTTTGAGAGCGTTGGATCATCATATACAGGCAACGCAATTATCTTTCTATCGATGCGTTTAGTCAAACCTGCTAAAACTTTACCTGGCCCGCATTCTACCAAAGCATTCACACCAATGGCACTCATTTCGTTTACAACTTGCGTCCAGCGTACTGGTTTATGAAGCTGTTTAACCAAAGATTCTTTAATTAAATCAGGCTTATAGTTTACTTTTGCATCCACATTATTAAGCACTGAAAATTGTGGGGATTTAAACTCAATAGCTTGCAATTGTTCTGAAAGCTTCAAAGCAGCAGGCTTCATTAATTGACAATGAGACGGCACACTCACCGGTAGCAGCAAGGCACGCTTCGCGCCCGCCTTTTGTGCCAAATCAATGGCACGAGAAACAGCGTCCGTATTTCCAGCCACCACAACTTGACCGGGTGAGTTGAAATTAACCGCTTCGACCACCTGACCCTCTGCTGCACTGCTGCATAACTCGATCACCTGCTCATCCGCCAACCCCAATATTGCCGCCATGGCACCTTCACCGGCAGCCACAGCCTCCTGCATAAAGCGCCCACGCACCGCAACAAGTGAAACCGCAGACTCCAGAGACAAAGCACCCGCACAGACGAATGCCGTATACTCCCCCAGACTATGCCCAGCCATCACATCGGGCTGTATGTCACTTTGAGTTTGCCATACACGCCAGACAGCCACGCCAGCGGTTAACATGGCGGGTTGTGTTTTATCTGTTTGGTTCAACTCGGTATCAGGGCCATTTTGCACTAAAGACCACAAGTCATAACCAAGCACACTGGAAGAACGCTCAAAAGTTTCATGAACAACAGAGTGATGTTTGGCCAAATCAGCGAGCATACCGATCGATTGAGAACCTTGACCGGGAAAAACAAAAGCGAGTTTACTTTGCATTTGAACAGTTACACCTAATATTTAACGAGCGCCGAGCCCCATGTAAAACCACCACCAAAGGCTTCCAGCAACAAGGTTTCTCCGCGTTTAACACGCCCATCACGCACCGCCACATCAAGCGCCAGTGGAATGGATGCAGCCGATGTATTGCCGTGCTCTTGCACAGTCACCACCACACGATCCATAGGCATTTTAAGCTTTTTAGCTGTCGCAGTAATAATGCGAATATTGGCTTGATGAGGGATCAACCAGTCAATATCACCTTTTTCCATCTGATTGGCTTCCAGTGTTTCATCCACCAGCTGACCCAGTGTGTTGACCGCTTTTTTGAACACTTCACGCCCATCCATATGAATAAAAGCATTTTGACTTTGAACCTGCTCATAACCTTGAGAGATTCCAGCGGGAACGGTTAACAGATCTTTGTAGCGACCGTCGGCATGAAGATGTGTTGAAAGAACTCCAGATTCATCACTACCACTCAGCACAACAGCCCCTGCACCGTCACCAAACAACACACATGTGGTGCGATCACTCCAGTCCAGAATACGTGATAGCGCATCAGCACCGACAACTAAAGCCGTCCTGGCACTTTTTGTTCGAATAAATTTATCTGCAATATCCAGAGCATAAACAAAACCTGTACAGACGGCCTGAACATCAAAGGCAGCCCCTTTTTGAATCCCGAGTCGCTCTTGCAGCAGGCAGGCGGTACTCGGGAAAATACGGTCAGGGGTTGTTGTTGCAATAATAACAAGATCAATATCTTCTATATTGATACCTGCCGCTTCAATGGCACGGCGCGATGCCATTTCAGCAAGATCACAGGTTGTTTCATCTTCACCAACAATATGGCGACGCTCAATTCCTGTTCGATCACGAATCCATTGATCCGTAGTATCAATCATTTTTTCCAGGTCAGTATTACTTAATACTTTTTCAGGCAGGTAACTGCCCGTGCCTTTAATGCGAGAATACTTCACACTGCACATCTCTTTTCCAGTAATAAAGAGTGCAATTGTGCATCAATGCGCTTGGGCACATCTTTTTTAACTTCGAGAATCGCCTCTTTAATGGCGTTTTCAAAAGCAAAAGTATCAGCACCACCATGACTTTTAACCACAATTCCTTTCAAACCCACCATACTGGCGCCATTGTGCCGGCGAGGATCAAACTTATTACGAAAAGCTTTCAGAACCGGCATCGCAACTAATGCCGCAAATTTAGTTAACCAGTTGCGACTAAACTCTTCTTTGAGTGCGTTGCTGATCATCTTCGCAACACCCTCACTGGACTTGAGTGCAACATTGCCGATAAAACCATCACAAACAACCACATCAACAGTGCCTTTATAGATGTCATTTCCTTCTACAAAACCAACATAATTGATCTCACTGGAAGATAGCAGTCGTGCGGCATCTTTGATGCACTCATTGCCTTTCATCTCCTCTTCACCGATATTGAGCAAACCAACCGTCGGAGAATCAATATTATCAACAGCACTGGTCAAAACCGACCCCATCACTGCGAACTGAAAAAGGTGCTCGGCACTCACATCAACATTAGCCCCTAAATCCAGAATATGCGTATGCCCCTTCATCGCAGGCACCGTACTAATCAGAGCGGGCCGATCAATTCCAGGTAGTGTTTTCAATACAAAACGAGCCGTCGCCATTAAAGCACCGGTATTGCCCGCGCTGACACACGCATCAGCTTCCCCCTGTTTAACAAGGTTAATCGCCACACGCATTGAGGAATCTTTTTTGCCACGCAGAGCCTGAGCCGGAGATTCGTCCATCTCAACCACTTGGGTAGCGTGTCGGATCAATAAGCTTTCATTGATATCTGCACCATGCCTGCGTAATTCGCCAGAAATTGATGATTCGTCACCCACCAGAACCAACTTAAGCGCAGAATCAGCAGCAAGCATACGCAGTGCAGCAGGAACCACGACATGTACGCCATAATCCCCACCCATTGCATCAAGTGCAATTGTGTAACTCAATGAAATTTACTCTTCTTCGGTCTCGACTTCGACTTTATCAGCGATCACCTTACGGCCTTTATAGTAGCCATCAGGCGATACATGGTGGCGCAAATGTGTTTCACCCGATATCGGTTCAATAGATAAAGTCGCAGATTTCAAACCATCATGAGATCGACGCATACCACGCCTGGAAGGGGTCCCTTTACTCTTTTGTACAGCCATTACTAAGCTCTCACTTTCTTTTGCTTCATAAAAAATGCGGCCTTATGGCCGCGATTATCACCAGGTTCCAGATTATATTCAACGTAACCACTTAAATCTTAGTCCTGCCGCCCTTTCAGTTGAGCCAAGACAGAAAATGGGTTTAACTCCGGTTCATCTTTCAAAGGGATGTTGTCCAACACCTCATTTTCACACTCTTCTGGCAAATGCATTGATGCAACTGGCATGGCCAATATTAATTCATCTTCAACAAGCGCCTTCAGCAACACGGGCTCTGGCTCAACAACAAAAGGCTCGTACTCACTACTTAAGCGCTCAATCGCTGCTTCTGACTTAACTAATCCAGCCAACGACTCATGAGAAACCAATAAGCCCATCGACTGCAAACAACGCTGGCATACCACATGTACATGCGCTCTCAAAGCCACTGACATGTAGTAAACCTCCTGAGAGTCAACACCAAACTCTAATGTAACTGAAACTTCACCATCATTATCATATAGATAACTTGAGAGCCGTTCCATCCCTTGCAATGAGACATTCCCACTAACTGTCTGGCCCCGATGAGCAAAACGAAGAGGATCTATAAATACAGGCAACTGGTTCGACATAGCCGCGCATACTATATTTATCGAATCAAAAATGCAAACTACCACCACCATAGTTTGCGACCGAAGTTAAAACCTACCTTGCGCCAAAGCCTGTCAACACAACCAATATTGTCTTCAACCCAATTTTCAAATCCAGCCAAAAGCAATAATTTCTGACATACAGTACATCCAGAGCTATTTTTTTTCGGTATGACTCATCATCACCCGCATATCCTGAAGTGGTCTGCGCCAAGCCAGTTAAACCCGCCTTTACTTTCAAGCGCTTATTGAATGATGGATACTGTTTAACAAGATATTCAGCAATTTCAGGCCGCTCTGGCCTAGGCCCAATCATGCTCATATCACCAAGCAACACATTGACCAACTGCGGCAACTCATCAAGCCGGCATAAACGAAGATACCGACCAATCCACGTCACACGCATATCATTTTTTTTCGCAAGAACTGCCTTACCACCAACCTCTGCATCCAACACCATTGTTCTAAATTTGTAAATATTAAAAACATGCCCATTCATGGTCAGGCGTTTTTGTGAAAATACCACGGGCCCCCTTGATGTCAACCGCACACATAAAGCAACAAAAAGTATTAAAGGCAACAATACAAGCAACAATATTGCAGCACCTACAACATCCAAAGTACGCTTTAACTGATCATAAAAGCCAGGCCGATTTGTATCAAAACTTCTACCCTCTTTCTCAAAAACTGATTTGGAATAAACAATAGTTGCACCATCCGAACCATCAAATAAATCGACCTCATCCTTAGTCTGAGGAATTGTTTTTATTGTCATTTTAAACCCTCATAACTTATGTGACTTTCACTTTTTCTATTTTCAGTTAACATGATTTTAATGATGAAAATCAATAAGCAAATTCACTTACCAGCTCGTAAATGAGCTCTATATTGAATTAAAACTACAAACTGCCCTTCCCTAAAGATTTTATAAAATCTGCCGATCATATTAGTATTAAGTACTATAAAAAACGTGACCATAATAATTAAAACAATAGAGGTATCGTTCAAATGGAGTGCTCACTAGAAGATGTGATTGGTACTTTACACCACAATAAAGCCACATTATTAATTGGCTCAGGCTGTTCAACCAATGGCGGCATTCCAGATTCTGAAGGTTTTGTGGAAATAATAAAACAGCAATACCCCCAAGCTTACAGCCAGGCACCCATCAAAAGTTACCATCACTGCATGGCAGCTTTAACGCAGGAACAACGCAACCAGTTGATCTCAGAGCAAATCGCAAAATCAAAAATAAACTGGGCACATATCGGCATTGCCCAGCTCATAAAAAATGGTTATGTGGAGCGCGTATTTACAACATCATTTGACCCACTTTTAGTCCGCGCATGTGCAATGGTCGGCATTTTTCCTGCTATTTATGATTTATCTATAAAACAGGAGATCGACACCAGCACACTCTCAATACCGGCGATATTTTACCTTCATGGCCAGCAAGAGGCGTGCATTCAACTAAACTCCGAAGCACAACATAAAAAATATTTAAATAATTTCGCTCCCGTTTTTAGCGAAGCAGGAAAAGAAGAGAACTGGATTATTGTGGGGTATAACGGCGAGAGTGACCCAGCTTTTTCCCTACTGGAAAAAGTCAATACATTTAAAAACTGTCTATACTGGGTCACCCACGGAAACGCACAACCGCCCAAGCATGCCAACGATAAATTAATCAACGCAAAAAAGAAGGCATTTACCATAAAAGGCTATAATAGCGATGAATTTTTTACTGAATTAACCAAAGGTTTAGACTGCTTTCCTCCCAACTTTGTCAAGCACCCATTTTCAAACATCGATAATGATATAGAGCCAGAACCACAGATGGCTCAAACCAAAAATTCTGAAGCATTAACCACTACCCCCGAGCAAGTACTAATACGCAACGCACATCAAGACCTCAAACAAGGACTTTACGACAAAGTCATAGCCACCCAGATGATGTATAGCGCATCTCTCCCACCCGCATTACGCACCATTGCCTCTTGGGCACATATAATGAAAGCCAATCAAATAACCTATAAAATGAGGAGCTCCTCCTTAAATGATTCAAAAAAGCAGCTTTCACTTGCGGGCAACGAGTATAGAAAGGCACTTGAATTACACCCACGAATGCATACCGCCTTAAACAACTGGGGTGTCGCCATAGCGCGCTACGCCAAGCTGCTGAAAAACAAGGAAGCCAATACTTTTTTTATACTGGCATGTGAAAAATACCATGCAGCCCTTACCATAAACCCCAAAAAATATGCCACGCTGAATAATTGGGGGTCAGCACTCTCTGAACAAGCCCAACGCACAACAGGAAAGGTGTCCAGAAAGCTGTTTCAAGCTGCTAATAACAAATTTCAGCTGGCTTACAGCATTAACAATAAATCCGAAGAGATACTATACAACTGGGGAAACACCTTGCTGGAGCAAGCCAGAAAAACGGCAGCTAACAATAAAAGTGTCAAGCTATATCAACAAGCTGCCAAAAAATATCAAAAAGCATTAAAAATTAATCCCGATAATAGCGATACCTTATGCAACTGGGCACTGGCTCTTGCGTTCCAGGCGCAAAGGGTATCAGAAGAGGAGAGTGCTGATAATCTTTATGAGCAAGCTAATGCGATATACAGAATCGTATTAGAGATCAATCCAGGTAAATATAAATCCCTCGACAAATGTAACATCCTTAATCAATGGGGTGTCATACTTATAAACCAGGCCAAAATAAAATCACTCAAGATCAAACATGAACTACTAAAAAAAGCCCATGAAAAATTCACTCTTTCAGAATCCATTCAACAAGGCTCTGCCACCTATAATTTAGCCTGCCTACATGCTATAAAAAACGATAAGCAAGAGTGTCACAAATGGCTCAAAAAACTTAACGAATACAACACATATCCTGAGTTAGCAAAGATTCAAAGTGATGATGACCTGATAAACATCACCGAAACAGAGTGGTTGCAATATTTCCCACCCAAAAAGGAGCATCACTTACATGAAGCAGCCTAATTCAAGGGGTATTTTACCAGCTACCTTTTTCGGCTAAAGCACTCTCTATACAGTAAGTGCAGACCAGGGTGTGCCACTCTTAATGCCTCACCCTGAGAGGCCAACAGTCGGTCAATTTTATTTTTCTCCGCCCGAGTTAACAAAAGCTGACGAACCAGATTAAAAGATACTACACTATCTTGCGAACAATCCCCTTCAATCACAAGATCTTGTGCTAATTCTGGCTCATTAAGCAGTAGCCATGCAGGAAAATGACAAACGCTTAAAGCCGGTTTGACACTAACATCTTGCCACTCCAACCACGCCAAACGTACAGCGGGATCAGGCAACAAGGGATCCCCCATTACTTGTTGCGCATAATCAGGAAAACACCAACATAATTGACACCATAGACTAATAGCTTCCAGCCGCTCTCTCATTTGGTAAAGTGCTTTTGCCAGACGAGCACACAGGACCGGATGAGTTTGCCAGTCTGGTACAGCCAACACTGCCTCGCGTACTCGCGGCCAATCCAGCAACTCGCTTAATACCCAGGAAGAGTGTAATTTGGGGGATTCACCATCAAAAGGGTGTTCAGATAAAGTTTCACTTAAAACATGACAAAGCGGTGCAATAATGTCTCGTGCCCTACGCCCCGCAAGCTCATGAACAAACGGCATAATAGAACATTCAAGCACCATAACATCTTGTTCAACATCTTTCCCATACTGCCCAGACTCCAGTGATTTAATTGCTTCACAGAACAACTTTCCAGGCTTAATGAAGCGATGCTCCGGCTCGCAAGACAAAAGATCATTTAATACTTTTTTTGTCTCTGATATACGCCGTTCAAGTAACGATTCACGCAATAATTCAATAATAACCGAAATATGATCATCAAAAAAAAGATCCAGCTGTGATGTATTACTTTTTAATCTCGTAAAGTGCGTTTGATAAAGAGCTACAACTTCGTCACTGTTTTTTTCACAAAAGCATAATGGACCATCATCTTTCACCCCCCAACAACGGTAACTATGAACTTCAGCCTGCATTCCCAAATGCTGCAACCAGAGTGCTGCCTGCTTTAAACGGTGGCGAAGTGCATCAACAGCACCATCAACAACCTGCTCCAGATACGCCTTTTTTCCATAGCGCCAAGCCTCGTAATTTTCATATTTCAGAAAACCTTCATGAATTAAAAATTCTACCGGAGAGTATGTACCTTGTGTTTGCAGGAGATACTCTATTGATGCCTGCAACTTTGGCTCGATGGAGTAGTTCACTTTATGTTTGCGCGCCATACCTGGAGTCTCACAATTATTAATTTGCCCTCTGATCGAGCAGCAGCAATTTTTCTAGCTCAAGCGTCATGACAACAGCATCTTCTCGGCCTTGGTGCACCGGATAATAACCTTTACGCAAACCAGCCTCACGAAACCCGACACGATTATAAAGTTCAATCGCTGCCTTATTAGATCGACGTACTTCGAGAAATGCTTTACCGACTTTAACATGGCGTGCATACATCAACAAATGCATTAACATGGATCGCCCCAAACCCTGTCGATGCATTACAGGCCTCACACAAAGATTTAGAATGTGAGCCTCACCCACCGCACAAAAAATCACGCCATAAGCGATAATTGTTTCATTATCAACCATAACAGGCGCATAATATCCGTCACTCAGACAGCTTTTGAAAATATTTTCGCTCCATGGAAATTCATATGCAGATTTTTCAATATCACATACCAAAGCCAGATCAGCATCCGTCATACCCCTGAACTCTAAACATGGCTCCATACGTCACAAAAATAACTTAACGACAAGCAAAAACAGATTGTGCCCGCTGAAGATCAATCCACGCCTTGCGCTTCTCTCTGGGAGATCGTAATAAATAGGCAGGGTGGTAGGTTACAACCACAGGAATACCGCTATCACCATAAGTATATTTTTGACCTCGCATTTTGCCAATCGGTGTATCTGTTTTCAACAGATTTTGAGCTGCAATACGCCCAACAGCCAAAATTATTTTTGGTTGAATCAGTAAAACCTGTTGTTTCAAGTACTCTTCACATGATGCAATTTCGTCAGGCGCAGGATCACGATTTCGTGGAGGCCGACATTTAAGAATATTTGCAATATAAACCTGATTCCGTGGCAGACCAATAGCAAATAACATTGCGTTAAGCAATTGCCCGGCCTTACCAACAAATGGCTCACCCTGGAGATCTTCATCAGCGCCAGGAGCTTCACCAACAATTAGCCACTCAGCCTTTTGGTTACCCACACCAAAAACTGTTTGCGTACGTGTTTTACATAGCCCGCAAGCAGTACAAGACTTAACTCTGGATTGCAATATTTGCCAATCAACAGACACTTTTTCATCTATGACAGCTTCTGAAAGTGCCTCCTCTTGCATAGCCTGGCAGCGATGGTCATAACGTGACTGCCAGGCTTGCACTCCCATAGCATCCAGATACTGAAGCCTTATATGTTCTGAGAGCTGCAAAACGTATTACCCATCAAACCTGTGGGTGTGCACGATCACGAGGCACAAGAACCTTATTAATCGCATTGATATACGCTTTGGCGGATGCCATCACAATATCAGTATCTGCGCCTTGCCCATTAACAACCCGATTTTCTTTCTCAATGCGCACACTAACCTCGCCCTGGGAATCAGTTCCTTTGGTAATATTATTAACAGAATAGATTTGAAGCTTAACACCACTAGCAACAATTGATTCAATCGCCTTATAGGTCGCATCAACAGGACCACTACCAAATGACTCTCTCTTTTTCTCTTCACCATTAAACATCAATGTTACAGCAGCCTGTGGAGTTTCTCCTGTTTCAGAACAGACTTTAAGAGAAATTAATTTCACACACTCGTTTTCTGCCGTAATACTAATATCAGTGACCAGCGCCATAAGATCATCATCATAGATTTCATGCTTTTTATCAGCAAGCGCCTTAAACTGAACAAAAGCACTATTGACAGCCTCTTCTGAATCAAACTCAAAGCCCAGCTCCTTGAGCCTGGTACGAAATGCATTACGCCCTGAATGCTTTCCAAGCACCATACGATTAGCACTCCAACCCACATCTTCAGCGCGCATAATTTCATAGGTTTCACGGTTTTTTAACACGCCATCCTGATGAATTCCTGATTCATGAGAGAAAGCATTAGCTCCAACAATTGCTTTATTAGGCTGAACTGCAAACCCGGTAATACCTGATACCAATCGACTGCACGGCACAATTTGTGTCGTATCGATATTGACCTGGCAAGAGAAAAGATCCTGACGTGTACGCACCGCCATCACAACTTCTTCTAATGCGGCATTTCCTGCTCGCTCACCCAGACCATTGATCGTGCACTCAACCTGACGCGCGCCATGAGCCACTGCAGAGAGTGAGTTTGCCACAGCAACGCCAAGATCATTGTGACAATGAACTGAAAATACCGCCTTATCTGAGTTAGGGACATGCTCAATCAAACGCTTTATCAGACCACCAAACTGATGAGGCAAATTGTAACCCACTGTATCTGGAATATTGACAGTGCGAGCGCCAGCATCAATCACCGCCTCAAGCACTCGACACAAAAAGTCAAAATCTGAACGCCCGGCATCTTCAGGTGAAAACTCTACGTCATCGGTATATTGCAGCGCGTGTTTTACTGCCATCACAGCCTGCTCGACTACCTGATCAGGTTCCATACGCAACTTCATTTTCATATGAATTGGTGATGTTGCAAGAAATGTATGTATACGACGACGAGAAGCTCCCTTAAGCGCCTCAGCAGCGCAATCAATATCATGCACCAAAGCACGAGCCAAACCACACACAATACTATTTTCGACCGTATCAGCTACAGCTTTTACTGAATCAAAATCCCCCTGGCTTGCAACAGGAAATCCCGCTTCGATGACATCAACTCCCAAACGCTCAAGTCCCTTGGCAATCAGTACTTTTTCATCACGTGTCATTGAAGCCCCAGGGCTCTGCTCACCATCACGTAACGTCGTATCAAAAATAATTAATTTATCGCTCATCATCTACCCCAAATAACGACGGTATAGTCTAATACATACCGCATTAAAATTTAATGTGAATCTTACACGTTCGACTGCGTTTCTCCTCGCCAGGTGGAGTTGCGTGGTCTGCCTTACGGCAGTCGCAAAGTAAATAGGGGATAAGATAGAAAGGAAAAAAATAATGCGCGCGCTAAACCCTTATTCTCAGAAAAGAATAAGGATTTAGAAAAACCATCTGTTGCATTCAATATATTCATAACATTGCAGAGCGTATATTGATTTTAATCATCTGTAAACTAAAATCAAATTATCGGCCTAATTTTTTACTGCATGGTTCTACGCGCATAATCAGATAATGGGATAAACTGCCCATCTTCCTCAATATGCAAAACACCGTCCAGATAAATAACATTTTCTCGTTGATAATCAGATAATTTATTCCAGATAGGGAGTGATTCAGGGTTGACATAACCCTCACGACCAGATGAAGAAGGTGACGGGACTGGTGAAATTATTTCAGCCATGGGTATATTTTCATCAACACCACCCGCTGAACTCAAAAATGCATCACGATACCCAATATTACGAATTGCCTTCAATACCTCTTCAGCTTCAGCCCTGGAAGCATAATTTCCAAGCTTGATTCGTGTTAAACCATCCGAAGATACCACGGTATATACAGTACCATACTCATCAAGAATACTAAAAATAGTCATGTCCGGATTTTTATATGCACCTAACTGGATCGCATAGGAACCCTCACCGACATGCAGATCATCAGCCTGCACACTAACCCCCGCCAAAAACAGCATCAAAAATAAAGTTATCACTTTCATAAGAATCAACTCCTATAAAAAAGGCTCAGCCAAAAGCCGAGCCCTCTTGTCAATACAAAATTATTCAAGCAGTGCTACTTACTAACTTGGGTTAACACCCAAAGCCTTCACAGTTTGAATATTCAGGTATTTATCAACTGGCAGTTTATTTGCTTTTTGAAAAGCTTTCACTGCTCTCATTGTCTCCCACCCAATAACGCCATCAATAGGGCCAGGGTTATATCCCTTGGCTTTCAAGGCACGCTGAATAGCTGCGATTTTGTTACGAGTCATATTGGTTTCGCAAAGAATTTCACGCCACTCCATAAAACCGTCTTTAACCTTCTCTGTACGCGTAACTGTCTGATACTCTTCGGGAATAGTAATACGTTTTTCTTGAGCAGGTGCAACCAACTTTGTAACTTTTACAGTTTTATATTTGGCTGGAATAGTCACTTGGCGTGTTGTAGCGGGTTTATCAACTACTTTTTTCTTCACTGTTTTATAAACAGCAGGCTCATCAATTGTACGAGTTGTCGCAGGTGTTTTCACGACACGTTTTGTGACTGTCTTATAAACGGCAGGCACTTCGACAAGACACATAATCTCACCGGTTGCATCATCAATTTTCTGAATTGGGCCTGTACCTTTTTTCCACTCAGTATGAGCGGCTTTAACCAATACCTTTTCAGTCTCTGTTCCATAAGTCGCTGGCACCTTCACCAAACGCTGGGTTGCAGGTTTCACAAGAACGCGCTCTTCAACCCATTTATAAGTTGCAGGAATTACTTCCAGGCGAGTTGACTGCTCTTGAACCAATACGCGCTCTGTCACAGTTTCATAGCGTGCGGGTATAATTTCCACACGTTCGGAAGCTGCTCGCTTCAATACTTTTTCAGTCACAGTTTTATGCACAGGATCCACAAATACACGTGCAAAACATTGGCCTGGGCCCGCATTAGGTGGAAATAGATCGCTTTCAGAAGCTATCACCGGAACAGCTACTGGTACGGCAGCAGAAGATTGCTGGCTTTCCAGTGTACTCACTCGTGATTGAGCTGCCGATAATTGCTGTTCAAGCTGAGCTGTTTGAGAACCCAGCTGAGATTCACGCTCCAGAAGTTCTGCTTCACGCGCTTTCAGCTCAGCAAGTTGTGCTTCAAGTGCCAAAGTCTTTTCATTTTCGACTACGCTTGCAGCCTTATCTCCAGTCGCACTACACGCAGAGAGCAACACACCAACAGCCAGAGCCGGTGCAACCTTTATCAAAAGAGGTTTTATTACCATTATTATTTCTCCCATCCAACCAAGTTTCTATTTATTATTGATTTGCACATTAACCTTGCACCAAAATAACAAGGAAAATCCCGCTAGAATTATAAAATAAAACCAGCTCAATTAGAATATAGGTAACTACACTTACATAACTTTAATATGGCCAATCTCACCTAAAACACAACTTTCACAAAACCAATTCAGCACAAATAAAAGCTATTGAGTTTATTGACATAAACTTGACTATGGATGCAATGGAATGCTCATGGGTTGCTTGATACTCACTGCACCACGCAACTCCCCCACTTTATATCCTATTGCCTGATCCATTGGGTATTCAGCCTTCAGTTTAACCTTAAGCCCGTCGGACATTTTATCACTACTGCCGTGACAGGTTAGACAGACGGACTTAACTCCGATGGCTTTCATAAAGCGATAATACCCGACTCCATCTTCTTTAACTATTTCGCCGAACACCATTTCATTTAATTTCTCGCCTTTACTCGCTCGTGCTTCAAAGTCAGTTAACACTTTGTGCTCCCAAGCATCAGGCATTCCCAATAGAGGGTTACGCACTTTTTTACTGACTCGAGTGACCTTCCAACCACTATTGAGTGAAATTTCACTTAAAGTTTTTGGTGCAAGGTTTTTGCATACGCTGATGGCTGATTCAGGCCCTTGAGTTGACATCTCCTTTTTAAGTGCACCACCCAGTTGCTGCATTAGCTCTACTGTTACCTGCTTGGCCACTTGCTCTCGCTTTACTGCTTCATCTGCAAGCACTACGGAGCTTGAAATACTGCTCAGGCCTAATGCCACAAAAATTGAAATTAACTTCTTCTTGTTATGATCCATAAAAAACCTGTTAATTTAACCCGCATTATTCATAAAAAAGGCGAACCTCGTTCAACCAATTGATATAATTGGTGTTTCGCCAAAAACGCTTCGGAGAAGCCAAACGAGGTCGCCTATGTCCAAGTCTACCCCAGAGCAGCTGAAATTTCCCCCTGTCGACGGACTGACCGTCCGCGGTGATTTTGATGGCGGTGTCCTCTCCTCAGATTTTGGCCCTATGATCCTGCGTGGCGTTGACCACCATATCGGCCTCACATCACGGCTGGCACAGGCATTCCACGACAAGCGCCATGCGTCCTATACCACACATAACCTGCAGACACTGTTTGCCCAACGCACTTTTCAGATCGCTTGTGCCTATGCGGATGGCAATAAGGCGTGGAAAATGCCATGATCATCAAGCGGGTGCTCAAGCGCTTGCGTGCCGCTTGGCCAGAGACCCATATCGTGTTGCGCGGGGATGGCCATTTCTCCAACCCCGAGCTGATGCAGTTGACGCTTGATGATCCGCACACAGATTTCAT
>WFXF01000058.1 GCA_015490755.1 Gammaproteobacteria bacterium | reverse complement strand
CCACGAACAATCGACACTAGCTAGGAGGCTGTCCGAGAATGGAAGTCGTAGCGAGGGAAAGCCATTTTGAGGCAGATTTGGTGTAAATTTGAGGCGAATAGCTGTTCTATTTAACGAAAATTTACACCAAATATGGCCGAAATGGATTTTCCGCAGTAGACTTTTCATTCTCGGACAGACTCCTAGGTGTTGTCGGTGTTTGATTAGGAGTAAGAGTGATGAGTTCAAAGAAACAGAATGTAGTTAAAAGTGAAAAAGTGGTAACTAAAACTCCAAAATTAGAAAAAAAGGCTCCTGTTCGCTCTAAAAAGATACAGAAGAAAACTGCCGTGCCTGATTTTGTGTCCCGTCGAGTATGGCCTGATTAATTAAA
The DNA here is from genome assembly GCA_015490755.1 of Gammaproteobacteria bacterium. Lineage (GTDB taxonomy): Bacteria > Pseudomonadota > Gammaproteobacteria > JAADGQ01 > JAADGQ01 > S141-38. The sequence goes on along the minus strand of WFXF01000058.1, from coordinate 5,684 downwards.
TAAACCACGTTACTGATATCGGGTCACATAGAAACTAAGAGATGTGTGTCTAAACCATACGGTTATTATGGTTGAAAGTTTACAATTCATGGTTATTGAAGTAATCGGAGATTTAAAGCATGAGTCTGAGTAGTTTGTTGCTACCAGCAGTGTTGTTTTTTGCACTGGGTGTTATTGCGAGGTTGATTAAATCAGATCTGCGTTTCCCGCCCGATCTGGCTAAGGTTCTCTCTATTTATCTATTGATGGCGATTGGGCTTCATGGCGGTTATGAGTTGGCCAAGGCCGACATCGTGGTCGCATTCCAATCGATTATCTGGGCGCTGGTGCTAGGTTTTACATTGCCCATTATTGGATATTTGGCGTTAGTCGCTACACGCAAGGTAAACCCTCTAGATGCAGCAGCTATCTCTGCTCACTATGGGTCAGTCAGTGCTGGAACATTCCTTACCGCAATTGCCTATCTGGATAACCTGAGTATTCAATATGAGACATATCCGCTAATTATGTTAGCAGTAATGGAGTCACCCGCAATTGTGGTTGGGCTAATTCTGGCAGCTAAGGCGCGCCACAGCATTGCTGTACGTAATGGTACGAATAAAACTGCGGTTGAGAATAGTGAAGAGCAGGGTAGTTTTAAAGAGATGCTGCGTGATGCTTTTACCAATGGCAGTGTAGTCATACTGATTGGGTCGATGATTATTGGTGCAGTTGCTGCACCTTCTGGAATGGAAAAGCTTAAACCGTTTATTGATGATATTTTTATGGGTGTGTTGTGCCTCTTTCTGTTTGATATGGGTATGGTCGCTGCACGTCGTATCGGTGACTTTAAAAAAGTAGGGGTTTTATTAGCTGCGTTTGGAGTGGTGATGCCGCTGATAGGCGGTATTATTGGTGTTTATGTTGGTGCCAATATGCTGGATTTTTCAGTGGGGGGGGCGACATTAGTTGGTGTGTTGGGGGCTAGTGCTTCTTATATTGCAGTGCCACCGGCGATGCGACTTGCTATACCAGAAGCTAATCCCTCGTTTTATTTAACGCTGTCACTTGGAATTACCTTCCCTTTTAATGTTATTATTGGCATTCCGCTCTATCACAGTATCGCGCAAGCGATTGTGTCATGATGTTGTCGCATATTGAATTAATAATGGAAAGGTAGTAGTCAATGGTATCGCTTTATGCTGAAAAAATGCTGAACATCATTTCCAATGATTCATTGGAAGAGAAGTTAGTATGCATGTTTAAAAAATATGGAGTGAATGCTTACACCATCGTGCAGGCACGTGGGGCAGGTTCATCTGGCGACGTTTCATATATGTCTGGTTTTGATGCAAATATTGTTGTAAAAGTGATTCTGCCCGAGTCAAAAATGCAAGTGATTCTGGAAAGTATCGAACGAAAAATTAAAAAAGGTTATCACTTGACGGTTTATATTACTGATATAGAAGTGATTACGCCTGAAAAGTTTGAAAAAATAGCTCGTTAATGTTTAGTGAGTTATTCATTCTGCAGGCATTAGATGGTTGTGGCTATGTCTGAGAGTGATTCTGGCTTTAAAGCAGGCATGCCTGAGTATCTGATACGTCATACGACGTTTCGACAGATGCAAATTTTTGAATCTATTGTCCGATTACGCAGCTTCACTCGTGCTGCTGAAGAGTTGTTTTTAACTCAGCCGACGGTTTCGACTCAGCTAAAAAAACTGACTAATGTAATGGATATTCAGCTATTAGATCAGTCAGGCCGACAGCTTAAAGCGACCAAAGCTGGTGAAGAGTTGTATCGTGCTATTTGTCAGATTTTTGACTCACTTTCGGATCTGGATTCACGCATTGCAGCCTTAAAGGGGATGCACCAAGGGCGCTTGCATCTTGGTGTGATTACCACGGCAAAGTATTTTGCACCGGAGATTTTGGGTGATTTTTCACGCGAGTACCCCGGTATTGATATTTCGCTTAAGGTTTGTAATCGCGAGAGGATTTTTGAACGTATTGCGAACAATGAAGATGATGTTTATATATTAGGTCAACCGCCTAAAAAAGAACTAAATTTGCAGACTTATCCTTTTGCACCTAACCCATTGGTGGTTCTGGCTGCACGTACTCACCCGCTCTACTCAGAGTCGAATATCAGTCTTGAGCGTTTAGCTCAGGAGCCGCTTATTTCTCGCGAAGTAGGATCGGGAATTAGAAACACTACTATGCGTTTGTTTCACGAACACGGCCTGGAGGCCAATGTGCGTATGGAGTTGGGTAGTAACGAAGCAATTAAACATACGGTGCTTGCTGGGCTGGGCGTAGCTGTACTTTCGTTACATACCTTAAGTCTTGAGGGTGCAAATGGGCCAGTGGGTCTGCTTGATGTTGTAGGTTTTCCGATTGAACGAAAGTGGTATTTGGCGCATACAAAAGATAAGAAGTTATCGCCTATTGCAAAAGAGTTTTTGGAGTTTGCCAAGGAGAGCGGGCCTGTGATCAGTGATAGAATGAACAAGTTGCGTGAGGATTTTGCTAAGCAGCGCAGTAACATGCGAAAAGCAGACAATGATAATGTTTGAACCTGTATCGATTAAGTTATAAGGCTTGGCAGCGAGCAAAAATGATTAAGTTACGCACATATGTTTTTATTGATTCATTGCAGCCGCAATTAGCTGCCTATATGGCAACGGTATCGCAGGGTTTCTTACCAGTGCCAGGCGATGCCTGTCTGTGGATGGAAGTTGCACCTGGTATGGCGATACATCGTTTGACTGATATTGCCTTAAAAGCAACACGGGTTCATCTCGGACAGCAAGTGGTAGAACGCGCATTTGGTTCTATGGTTTTTCATCATCGTGACCAGAGTGATGTAAATGAAGCGGGACGTGCGGTATTGCACTCTTTGAAAACACGAGAGGACGAACGCCAGAAATGTCGGGTTGCATGGAGTGAAATTGTGCGTGCGATTACCCCTGATCACTCCGTACTGATCAATCGGCAGGATCGCCGTGGTTCGATGATCCTACCTGGGCAGAGCATGTTTATCCTCGAAACAGAGCCGGCTGGCTATATTGTTTATGCAGCTAACGAAGCAGAAAAATCTTCTAACATAACGCTGGTTGATGCGCGTGCGGTGGGTGCTTATGGGCGTTTAACTTTAGCGGGTTCTGAGGCAGATATTGATGTTGCAGCACAGGCGGCGATCTCTGCGGTACAGAGTCTTTCAGGCATTATTCTGGATCGTTAGTGCCTTTATAAAGCCACAGTGAAGTATTGGCGTGTTTTTTGTACCATTCGATAAAGTGAACGAAAGTTATTGAACTGAGGGATATTTTTGAGTGCTACCCAGCCAATCTGATGCGACTCATCATTGCCTGGAATCATTAGCGTATCATCAATTTCCAGTAAAAAACGAATATCGTAGTGTTCATGCCTATCATCGTATTGACTCGCGTAAATGGTATGAATATCGACATCAAAAATGTCGTGGTTGAGGAGTTTTATATCCTTTACGGCAATCCCTGACTCTTCAGATGTCTCTTTGATTACAACATTGTGAATATCGGTATCCCCATCGGCATGACCGCCTGGCTGTAACCAAAGACCAAGCTTTCGGTGGTGTAGCATGAGCGCATGAGTTCTATTTGGATTGACTACCCATGAAGAGCCGGTGACGTGGCCTGATTCGAGGCTTCTATCAAAACAGTTTTCATTTGACATGATAAAACGTTGAGTGCGCGCAACCATCGCTGACTCTTCAAGAAAGGGCGTTTTGTAGCGCTGAAGCAGTTTTAAAAGGTTTTCACGATGCATGACTGGTTGGCATTTACCCACTTGGTTTGATGGCACTATTGTATTTTCACTGAACCTTAACCTAATTTTTTATGGCTGTATACCTCTCTGAGCCTTGATATTAGTGGAAGCTTACAGGTAATCAGAAAGATTTAAATTTTTATGCTTATGGGCTTGCATTTTACCCCGTAACTCCTGTATCTTCTCGCTTCTTCGTGGCTATGTAGCTCAGCTGGTTAGAGCACATCACTCATAATGATGGGGTCCCAAGTTCGAATCTCGGCATAGCCACCATTTCTTTCACTCCTCATCTCCTGATACACTCTGACTTTTACTTTTTTTGATCACACTGAACAATGAAAATCGCTTCCTTGTTAATACTAATCCCGTTATTGGTCTCTTGTAGCTTTATGGATCGATCCAAAACAGTTGAACCTCGTGAAATATCTATTATCTACTCTGGTAATCTCGATGGCGAACTTGAACCTTGTGGCTGTAGCCTGGAAGGGGATCTGGGCGGAATACTGCGCCGAGCAACAATACTGGACCAATTACGCAAGAAAGATAGTTCTATCGTGACGATTTCATCGGGAGGGCTGTTGAGTAACCGTCCAGCTGAACACGATAAATTAACGGCAGAATATATTCTCAAAGGTTTTAGTCAGCTTGATTATGATGCAATCGGTTTTCAATGGCAGGATTTAGCTTATGGTGAAGAGTTTTTGACAGCCGATTTGCCATGGGTTGTAAGTAATTGGCAGGGTGGTTTTTTTGCTAAAGTAAAAAAAATCAGGCGCAAATCAGTAACATTTTCTTTTTTTTCATGGCTTGATCCCAAGCAGTCACCTTTCCAAAATATAAGTGATAAACAGTCAATAGTTGATGATTCTACGGCCTTTTTGGTAGAAAAACTAAAACAGGCCAAAAAGTTAAAAGAAACAACGATTGTTACGACTTCATTGACACTGGATGAAGCGAAGTCTCAGTTACCTATGCAGTTGATTGATCTGTTAATTTCTCAAGCAGCTTACGAAGAGTATGGGGAGCCGCGTTGGGTTGAAAATACGCTGGTTTTAACTCCGGGTTCGAGGGGAATGCGTTTGGGGTATTTGCAAATTGTATTGGGGGCTGAAGGTAATATTGCTGAATTTTCACACAGTGTGATTGCAATGCCGCAATCTGTTGAAGATGCTCCCGAGTTGAGCCAGTGGTATTCGGAATACAACCAAAAAATTGAAGAGAACTATCAAAAAGAGGTTGCGGTACGTAATGCTCAGCGCAAGGGCGATAGCCCTTATGCAGGAGCCAAAACATGTAAAACATGTCATCAGTCTGCCTATGATATCTGGAAAAAGAGCCGACATTCGAAGGCATATCGTAGTTTGTCTAATGTTAATAAGTCGTTTGATCCTGCATGCATCAGTTGTCATGTTGTGGGTTATCGTAAACCAGGTGGTTTTATAGCCAGCCATCTGACCAAAAATTTAAAAAATGTTCAGTGTGAATCATGTCATGGTGCAGGGGTGGCACATATTAAGTCTAAAGGTATCGCTCCTGTTGAAAATAGTACTTGGTCAAAAGAAAAAATGTGTGCTCAATGCCACACTCAAAAACATAGCCCATCTTTTCAGTTTGATCGCTATTGGTTACAAGTTAAGCATTGATAATTAAGTAAAAAAACATATTAATAATAATGTTATAGTTTTTGTGAAGTTTTGTTTTAGCGGGTAATTCCCCTTTTATGTGAATATTTGTGATGTATATCACAAGGTAATGGATACCTCTGCCTCAGAAAGCTGGCTTAAAAAGCGAGAAGATAGATCTCAAGTCAGAAACATGTTTGAGAAAAGAGGTATCAAATGTTGAAACAATTCATCAAGGCAGCTCCCCGGCTGTTAATTATTACAGCGCTAT
>WFXF01000057.1 GCA_015490755.1 Gammaproteobacteria bacterium | reverse complement strand
TTGAAACTGGCTGGGCCATCACCACACCCTATGATTTTCTTAGTGAGGTCGCTCTCTGACAAAGAAAACATTGATACATATTCATCATACGACCTTCCCCAAGGTACTACTTTCTTTAATGTGAACGCCATTCCCTTTCCATCATCTAACGTCGCGCATAACGCGACCACGGACAACAACTGAAGAGGTGACGACACGATGAACACGAACGAAACCACTAAGCCTACGAGCAAGCAACGCGGTAGTGGGTCGCCGTTGATGCGCCTTGTTATGTGGTTTGTTTGCAAATGGGATTGGATGATTTACAGATTAGCATATGGGACTATGCGAAGAATGTGCGAGCGTGATCCAGCATTTGCATTAATATTAGAGCGATGGATACACGAGTGGCGCAGCAAAAACCCAATGAGCGAAACCCTAGAGAGGTCGGCAAATTCGTTTTTTGAATCGTGCAGGGATTGCAACGATAAGGGGAAATTTTAAATGCAAGTTGCGCGACCAAAAGATACTTCAGAAGCCTATAGAAAAATGGTTTTAATGCAGAGGCGTATAGAAGAGCTTGAGCTATGGATCGAGCACGAAGCGGATGTTAGCGATACATGCACAAAAAATATACTTGGAAAAATATGCAATGGGTGTCGGTGCAAATTACGGACTGACACATAACTTTTAACTATATAGAACCCGCTCTATTGGACCTACACATAATCTCTCTACCCCAAAACATCTAGATTCCATGTATAATCCACAACTAGAACACGGATCGTTCAATTTTAATCAGCTAAAAGTAACAGAATGCAGAGCATGGAGCAAACCGAAACCCCACCCAAAGACCCTGTTGAAAAATTTTGGGATAAATATATTCAACTCCTTATTTCCAAAGGAATTAAAAAACACACTATCCGCTTTCATGTCATTTGGGCTGAACGATACATCAAGGCATTTCCAGATAAAAAACTGGCCAGTCATGCTCCAACTGATATCACATCATACTTTTCAGAGTTAGACAGAAAAGGAGCCTTGAATAATGGCCAGATTAACCAAACCGTCACGGCACTGAAAGCACTATTTTACCTTGTAAACCCGATATGCTTTAAAACAACGAACTGGAATGCCCTCAAAAAACCAGCAACCAACCACGCTTACCTTAATGAGGTGAAACAGCACCAAAGCACCCCGTTCACCCCTAAGTCAACCACTACTCTTGATCAGGTACGCAAAAATCATCACAAATTTATTACTGCATTAAACTCTGAAATTCGTCGGCGCAATTATTCGATCCGAACTGAGCAAGCGTACGAGCTGTGGGTGGTAAAGTTTATTAGCTTCTCTGGCAACCGCTCTCCTGAAATGCTTGAAGCCACTGACATCACTCGCTATTTAGAATATTTGGCGGTAAAAAGAAACGTCGCGGCCAGCACTCAAAACCAGGCACTTAACGCTTTAAGCTTTTTTTACAAAAACATTCTCGATAAGACTTTGGGGGAACTGGATAATTTCTCCCGTGCAAAAAAGCCTAAAAGATTACCCACCGTACTAACGAAAGCTGAAGTCTCCCAACTGCTCAAAAATCTTACCGGCACTCACAGCCTGATGGCATCTCTACTCTATGGCACTGGAATGCGGCTTATGGAGTGTGTTCGTCTGCGTGTTCAGGATGTTGATTTTGAATATCAGCAAATTATCATTCGCAACGGAAAAGGCCTTAAAGACCGAGTAGTACCACTGCCAACAAGTTTGGTGGAGCCATTAAAAGAGAGACTGATCACGACAAAAGCTCGTCACCAAAAAGATCTGGAAAATAATCTGGGTGAAGCATACCTGCCTAATGCGCTCTCTATCAAATATCCAAATGCGGCAAAAGAGTGGAAATGGCAATACGTTTTTCCAAGCGGCCAACTCTCTGTTGACCCTCGTTCAAATAAGGTACGACGCCATCATATCCATGAAAATAGTCTGCAAAAAGCGATCAAAAAGGCATCCGATAAAGCGGAGTTAATAAAACGAGTCAATTGCCATGCATTGCGCCACAGTTTTGCGACGCATTTACTGGAATCAGGTTATGACATACGCACCGTACAAGAGCTGCTTGGTCACGCCGATGTTTCAACCACGATGATATACACTCATGTATTAAACAAAGGTGGGCGCGGTGTTATTAGCCCCTTGGACGGTCTATAATTTTGTCTGCAAACAATTCACCAAAGATTCGGCCAGACGATTCATCATCTGGAAGTAGAGTGTTTGACCTTCTTTCAGCCCAACGCCGAGAGGGTCAAGCACCCCTAATTTCAGACCCGCATCCTCTGCAATGCCTTCTAAATATTTTGCAGGCATTTGCGGCTCACCAAAAATACAGCTGACACTCTCTTTAGCTGCTTTTTTACTGATCTCACTCAAACGGCGCGCTCCAGGGCGGCGCTCTGGGCTAACAGTCACTGCACCCACTTGGTTTAATTGGTAATGTTTTTCAAAATAGTAGTAAGCATCATGTAAAACCAAATAAGGTTTTTTGTTGATATCACTCAGCATGAGGGTTAAATGTTTATCCAATGCCTGCAAATCCTGCAGCATACGTTGCCCATTGGTTTGATAAACCACTTTATTCACCGCATCAATTTCACTCAGTAATGCAACAACGGCTTTTACAATCACTTGTGCATTATTCGGATCAAGCCAAACATGTGGATCAACAGGTTGATCGTGATGATGAGAGGAATGAGCGTCCATATCACGGTAAGGCAATCGTTCAATATCTGGCAATTCAATAATATTGAGCAAACGTGTATTTGTTCCAAGGTGAGCAAGAGGTCGATTCAAAAACCGTTCAAAATCCTCGCCAATGCGCACCACTAACTGAGCCTTACCCAGTGCTTTCATATGAGAGGGGCGCAGTGAAAAGTGGTGTGGAGATGCAGTGCTTTGTATTAATAACTGCGGCTCACCGACACCTTCCATCACCCCCGTGACTAATGAATGAATCGGCGCGATGCTCACGACAATTTCAGGGGAAGTTTTTGAGTCAGCCTGAGCTTGAGAAAGTACAATCGACAAAACAGTTAGGGTAAAAACTAAAAAGCACCTGCGCATTTTTATTTCCAGATATGTTATACAGCAAAGCATGATCAAAAAGTCGAACGATAATACACCGCCCACCTCTCTGATTGAAGTGAAAGAGGTGTCACTCAGGATTCAGGGCAATACCATCCTGGAAAATATCAATCTTAACCTTAATACAGGTGAGACCGTTGCACTGATCGGCCCCAATGGTGCAGGAAAGTCATCATTAGTCCGTCTGATTTTAGGCTTAACAAAAGCCACGACAGGATCAGTTTATATCAAACCTGAAACTCGCATTGGCTATGTTCCACAACAATTCAGCATAGACAATACCCTGCCGCTTACGGTGCAACGCTTTTTGACTCTAGGGGGGCGCTATTCCACAACTCAGCTCAATAATGCGCTCTCTGAAGTCGGCGCTCAAAAATTACTCAACAGCCCGATCCAGAACATTTCCGGCGGCGAAACACAGCGCGTTATGCTGGCTCGCGCTCTGCTGCGTAAACCTGAACTGTTGATTTTGGACGAACCCGCTCAAGGCGTTGATGTCACTGGCCAGGCGGAACTTTATGAGTTAATCAGCTCGATCAGAGAGAACCATCGTTGCGGTATTCTCATGGTGTCACATGATTTGCACTTTGTTATGGCAACCACAAACCGTGTGCTGTGTTTGAACCGCCATATCTGCTGCTCAGGCCACCCTGAAGCGGTCAGTCACGATCCGCGCTATCTTGAGCTGTTTAACAGACTCCCCAGCATCGCACTGTATACCCACCACCATGATCACAGCCATGATTTAGATGGTAATATTATTTCAACTCAATGTGACCACACACAGGAAAAAACAGATGGATGATTTTATGCTTAGAGCTTTGCTCGCAGGAGTGGGCACAGCATTGGTTACGGGGCCACTTGGTGCTTTTATCGTCTGGCGACGCATGGCCTATTTTGGCGACACGTTGGCTCATTCAGCATTACTCGGTGTGGCGCTGGGTTTGTTCATGGAGATCAACATTAATCTCTCCATTATTTTTGTCTGTGCATTGCTTGCCGTATTGCTCGTCACACTACAACACCAGCGGCGACTCGCCAGCGATACCTTGTTAGGTATTCTTTCTCACAGCGCACTCTCGCTTGGATTAGTATCACTGGCTTTTATGCATTCAGTACAGGTCGATTTAATGAGCTATCTATTTGGTGATATTCTAGCGGTTTCTATATCTGATATCTACTGGATATATGGCGGAGGCCTGTTTGCACTTCTGGCACTCATCATCATCTGGCGACCCTTATTGGCAATCACTGTTCACGAAGAGCTCGCTCGTGTCGAAGGAGTACCTGTCGCCACTGTTAAACTTGTTTTTATGCTGTTAGTCGCTCTGATCATCGCTCTATCCATGAAAGTGG
>WFXF01000056.1 GCA_015490755.1 Gammaproteobacteria bacterium | reverse complement strand
GAATGGAAGTCGTAGCGAGGGAAAGCCATTTTGAGGCAGATTTGGTGTAAATTTGAGGCGAATAGTTGTTCTATTTAACGAAAATTTACACCAAATATGGCCGAAATGGATTTTCCGCAGTAGACTTTTCATTCTCGGACAGGCTCCTAGTTATTCAATTTAATGGGCGTAGGAATGCCTGATTGCTGTTCGATAATTTGATGCAGAGTTTCTGGTAAATTAACTAATAGTGCCAAATCATCAGCATTGATGCTAGACGGTAGTTTGTCGAATAGTGATGGAATATCCCAGTCAGCCAAAGCCGTATGCGCTTCTATATAAACTTTTCCATGATGTTTTCCTATCTTAAATGGTTGATTAACGACTGTAACAGGTGTCTTTTTTGGAGCCATATAAATAAATTCAGCGATATCTTCTGGGTATAGTCTAATACACCCATAACTAACGCGCATTCCAATACTGTGGGGCTTATTGGTTCCGTGAATGAAATAACCACTATCTCCTAATTTCATTGCAAATTTTCCGAGCGGGTTACTCTCTCCAGGAGGAACGACTGAAGGTAAGTCATAACCTTCTGCTTTGTAAGCAGCTCGAATACTTGGAGGCACGGTCCAAGATGGATTCTCTATTTTAGCTGTGATTCTAGATTGGCCTAATGGCATTAACCATCCTTCTTTTCCTATACTAATCGGGTAAGTAATTACCATAGGAGCTTGATTCTTTTTCGGTTTTGGATAGTAATAAAGGCGCATTTCAGGTACGTTAATAACAACTCCTTTCCTGGGGGCATTGGGGAGTATGTATAAGGTAGGTACGATAACAAAAGAGTCCTTGGTGGGTTGCCATGGGTCAATGTTTGGGTTGGCTTGGGTGATTTCGTTATAGCCTATATCAAACCGGCGAGCTATATCTAACAGTGTATCAGAACTATTTAGTTGGGTAGCAATTAGCTGGCCAACGACATCATTATCTGCTGTTGGTAGAAAAAATGATTCGGCGTAGCTACGAGGGGATAAAGCTAATAATAGCAGTATTGACCAAATTAAAGTATTCATGCGAACTATATTTTACCAAGGATTTTATAATAAAAAAGATGAACTCCTTAAGGATGCTCTGAATTAAGTCGATTAGAGTAAGTTTCTAGCTAGCATTTTAATAATTGAACTTGATTATAGCTCTTTAAATAGCTGATTAAACATCCGATCAATGAAAAGGTAAACAAAACTTTATGAAGTTGTTTATTTATAAGCGATATTTATGCACTTAAAGCGATAAAATTTAGGTGGCTTGAAACTTAAAAAAGGATATATACAAGTTATGAGTGAGAAAAAGCGTCAGCAAGAACGATGGGTTTTTCGCACGGCTGAGTGTGAAGGGCCGTTTTTTCTTTTAGCTTTAGGTAAGGCTTACGAAATTCATCATGTATGTAATATATCTTCTTCGGGTATGGCTATTGAAATGCCGAACGGATTTCCTGTAGGCGAAAAAATTATTATCACTTATGAAACCAAAGATACGATGCTCGCTGTTAAAGGGACTATCCGTTGGTGTAAAGAGGAAAAAGATAGTATTTACCGTTTTGGAATTGAGTTTGATAACAATAATCAGAAAAGCAAATCATTATTGTTGAGCTCACTTGAATCTTATCGAACTCCATTTTCAAATAATATCTTTCATGAAAAACGGAATCATGAGAGAAAAAAATTTCGAACAGCAGTATGTGAGGGACCATTTTTTCTTCTCGCATCAGGGAAAACATACGAAATCAGCGTTGTTTTTGATATATCTACAGGCGGTATAGGTATGGAGATGCCTAAGGCATTTAATGTTGGGGATAAAGTTGTCGTGGTTTATGAAACCAAGGAGTTGTTGCACCATGTAAAAGGGAGTGTTGCATGGTGTGCACAAAACTCTGATAATGAGAGTTATCGTTTTGGTGTGGTATTCGCGGCGGACGATGAAAAAAGGAAAAGTTTACTGCTATTTTCATTAAAATCTTATTATGAAAATATTAGCGATGAAGTCTCGGTAAACATCACTGAAAAACGAGACCATAAACGCCAAGAGTATTTTTTTACGGAGTGTAAATCCAGCTTCATTTTAAAGCTAAATAATAAAGATTATCAAATTAATTCGGTTCGTAATATCTCATCTTCAGGTATGGAGATCGAGATGGCATCGCACTCATTTAATGTGGGTGCCGAGGTCGATATTATGCATATTGATAATGATAAAAAAACTGTTGTCCACGGTACAATTGCATGGGTTCAGTGCTTGCTTGATTCGAGTTATTGTCGTTTCGGTGTAAAATTTTCGGAAGGTGACTCTTCGGCAAATAGTGATTTATATCTTGCACTTAAAAATAGCCTTGATGCTGTTAATACAGCACCCTCTTGATATTTTTTCAGTGACTTAAGCTAGCGCATGATACTATTCAGATCATGCTTAAAATTGAATATCTATTGTGAATTATCAAGAAAAATTTGATGTTATTGTTGTTGGCGGCGGTCATGCGGGAACAGAAGCCGCATTAGCTGCATCGCGTACGGGCTCTCATACGTTGTTATTGACTCATAATATAGATACGTTGGGTATGATGAGTTGCAACCCGGCGATTGGTGGTATTGGAAAGGGTCATTTGGTTAAAGAGGTCGATGCGCTGGGCGGGGTGATGGCTCGTGCGATTGATTTGGCTGGCATTCACTTTCGTATATTAAATTCACGTAAAGGGCCGGCAGTGCGTGCAACACGTGCTCAAGCAGATCGAGCCTTATATAAGAAAATTATAAAGTCAATATTAGAAAACCAGCCTAACTTATCTGTTTTCCAGCAAGCTGTAGATGATTTGATTTTAGATCAAGATAAAGTCACGGGTGTAGTAACAGAAATGGGGCTTAAATTTTTTGCCCCCACTGTCGTATTGACTGTGGGTACATTTTTAACAGGACGTATTCATATTGGTGAAGCTAATTATCAGGCTGGAAGAGCAGGTGATCCTGCTGCAAATACATTAGGCCAACGATTAAGAGATCTGCCTTTTCGTACCGGACGATTGAAAACAGGTACACCTCCACGTTTAGATGGTAGAACAATTGACTATAGTAAACTGGAAGAGCAGCCCGGTGACTCACCCGTGCCAGTGTTTTCTTTTCTGGGCAAAAAAGAGCAACACCCTCGCCAAATTTCTTGTTTTATTACAAAAACAAATGAAAAAACACATGAAATTATTCGTCAGGGAATGTTTCGTTCACCACTTTTTACTGGAAAAATTGAAGGGGTAGGGCCTCGTTATTGTCCTTCAATTGAAGATAAGGTTGTACGTTTTTCTGACAAAAGTTCACATCAAATTTTTGTAGAGCCTGAAGGCCTGGATACGCATGAGGTGTACCCTAATGGTATTTCTACAAGTTTACCTTTTGATGTACAGTATGATTTTGTCCGTTCGATGCCCGGGTTTGAAAACGTACATATTGTAAGGCCTGGGTATGCCATTGAATATGACTTTTTCGATCCGCGAGATTTAAAACCGTCACTTGAAACGAAAAGTATTTCGGGATTATTTTTTGCGGGCCAAATTAACGGAACAACAGGTTATGAAGAAGCAGCAGCACAAGGGTTGATTGCCGGTTTAAATGCAGCGCGCTCTGTGCAAGGAGTTGATGCCTGGTCTCCGCGTCGTGATGAAGCCTATATTGGTGTGCTGATTGATGATTTAATTACCCAAGGTACACAAGAGCCTTACCGGATGTTTACCAGTCGTGCTGAGCATCGTTTATTACTCAGGGAGGATAATGCTGATTTACGTTTAACAGTTAAAGGGCGTGAACTAGGTTTGGTGGATGATCAGCGCTGGATCTCTTTTGAAAAAAAGAGTGAATTGATTGCGCGTGAGCAACAACGATTGCTTAGTACTGTTTTGCAGCCAACGGCATTAAATGAAGTCGAAAGTGAAAAGCTTTTTGGCGGCAAGTTGAATAGAGAATATAAGTTATCAGAATTATTACGTCGTCCAGATGTAAAATACTTTGATCTGATGGCTCTGGAAAAAGCAGGCCCAGGCGTGAAGGATGAGAGTGTTGCGGCGCAAATTGAAATTCAGGCAAAGTATTCAGGTTATATTGAGCGGCAACAAGCGGAGATTGAGAAGCAGCGCCGTTATGAAGAGCTACAAATACCTTCTGATTTTGAATATGACGAGGTATCCGGTCTTTCAATAGAGGTTCAGCAAAAACTTGGAAGTACCCGTCCTGCTACTGTTGGGCAGGCATCAAGGGTTTCCGGGGTGACTCCTGCCGCGATTTCTTTATTAATTGTTTATCTGAAAAAGCACGCACGTAGCAGATAGCTTGGAAAACAGATGAAATATGCATGATTTTAATAGAAATGTTTTATGTAAGCAGCTAATTAAAGGTTGTGGCGAATTAAATATTGATTTATCTGATGGTCAGCAGCAAGCTTTGATTGAATATTTGTATTTGCTGGTGAAATGGAGTCGGGTGATGAATTTAACGGGTATTCGTGACCCTGGTTCGATGGTTGTTCGCCATCTTCTTGATAGTTTATCCGTTCGGCCTTATATCGCGGGTGAATTTATATTGGATGTCGGTACAGGGGGAGGATTGCCTGGTATTCCATTAGCAGTTGCTTTTCCCGAAAAGCACTTTACATTGTTAGACGCACTTAAAAAACGCACTCATTTTTTGATGCAAGTCGTTGCTCAATTGGGCTTGAAAAATGTAAATGTGGTACATTGTCGCCTAGAGGATTATAGGGCACGACATGATTTTAATGTTGTAGTATCGCGTGCTTTTAGCAGTATTCATGAATTTACATCGGCGGCATCTCCGTGTTGTGGGTCTGGTGGCAAGTTGCTGGCAATGAAAGGCCGCTTTCCTGGCGAAGAGTTGAAGGCGTTGGCTCAAGGTTGCAAGGTTGTCGCGATACATTCATTGAATGTTCCAGGGTTGGATGAAGAGAGACATATTGTGGAAATCAGTTGTAGTGAATTACCTGCAACATAAATTTTAAGTACATCTAAAGTTCGATTATGATAATTGCAGTTACAAATCAAAAAGGTGGGGTTGGTAAAACAACGACAAGCATTAATCTTGCGGCATCATTGAGTGCAACACGGCGGCGGGTTTTATTGGTCGATCTTGACCCACAGGGAAATGCAACAACGGGCAGTGGTGTTGATAAGGCGGCTCAGGGTCAAACGGTCTACGATGTATTGTTAAGTCAGTGTGATATTGAGGAAGCGATCGTTTCAGTGAATGAAGCGGGTTACTCTTTGCTTCCTGCAAATGCCGATCTGACTGCTGCTGAAGTGAAGCTGATGAATATGTTTCAGCGTGAACAACAGCTTAAATGGTCGCTGGACAAGGTGGCTGAAGAGTTCGACTATATTTTCATTGATTGCCCACCATCATTGAATATGTTGACAGTTAATGCAATGGTTGCTTCACAAGGAATTATTATTCCTATGCAGTGTGAGTACTATGCGCTTGAAGGTTTGACGGCATTGATGGATATTTTGGAGCAAATCAGAGCATCTCTAAATCCAAACCTTCAAGTTTTTGGGTTGTTGCGTACAATGTATGATCCGCGCAATAAATTAGCCAAAGAAGTTTCGGAGCAGTTGCTTTCGCACTTCGGGGATGAAGTTTATAACACAATTATCCCGCGCAATGTTCGACTTGCAGAAGCTCCTAGTTATGGTGCTCCTGCGATGTACTATGATAGCGCTTCGACTGGAGCAATGGCTTATTTGGCGCTGGCGGGCGAGATGATTCGTAAAGAGGCTGCTCAAGTGGCGTTATGATTGCAAAGCGTAGAGGACTAGGAAAAGGTCTGGGTGCATTGATGGGCGATATACGGCCTGTCTTAAATGAGCCACATATAACAAGCGGTAGTGAGTTATGTAGCTTGCCTGTTGATGTTATTCAGCGAGGAAAGTATCAGCCGCGTGTTGATATGAAGCAAGAAGCATTGGAAGAGCTGGCGAACTCTATTCGTGCTCAAGGGGTTGTGCAGCCGATTGTGGTTCGAGCGATCTCTGATGAGAAATTTGAAATAATAGCGGGTGAACGGCGTTGGCGGGCATCTCAGCTTGCTGGATTACAAGATATTCCGGCAGTTGTTCGTGATGTAGCTGATGAAACGGCAATTGCTATTGCTTTGATCGAAAATATTCAGCGTGAAGATCTAAACCCTATAGAAGAAGCGAATGCATTGCAGCGGTTGATTGAAGAGTTTTCATTGACGCACCAAGAGGCTGCGGAAGCTGTAGGGCGTTCACGTACTTCAGTTACAAACTTGCTACGCTTGCTGGAGTTGCACCAGGATGTGAAGTCAATGTTGATGCATGGAAACCTTGAAATGGGGCATGCACGTGCATTATTAAGCCTTTCAAAAAAGGAGCAAAAAGAGGCAGCTATTAAAGTAGTTAAACGCGGTTTGACAGTGCGGGAAACAGAGCGTTTAGTTCGAACAATGCTTGCCGGTGTAGATGGCCTGCCTGAAAAACAGAGCTATGTTGATCCAGATATAAAAAAACTGGAAGAGGCGTTGTCCGAAAAACTGGGCGCAGAACTAAAAGTACAACATAACTCAAAAGGGAAAGGGCGTGTGACCATTCATTATAATAGTCTGGATGAGCTGGATGGTATCCTGGCCCATCTGAATTAAAGCATTCTTTACTTGCGGCACTATTTAGTTATCGCTATACTCCTGATCCGAAAAGTGCGTAGGCATAGGTTGTTGAAGAACAAAGAAGAGAGACAGACATCACTGTTGCTTGTAGGTGTAGGTACCATGCTGACATCAATGGTCATTAGTGGTTTTTTGCTGGGCTATGGTGTTGATTATTGGTTGGAAACTGCGCCCTTGTTCATGTTATCATTCGGCGCGCTTGGTTTTATCGGTGGTGGCCTGAAAGTTTATAATATGCTGAGTAAGTTTTAATGGTTGTGGATGTTGCTGCTCAGAGGCTTGCTGCTGGGAGTCGTAAAGTTATTACGACCCAATTGTTAATAGCAATTATTGTTGCTGGGGGCTTTTTTTTTATAGAAGGCTATCATGGGAGTGTGTCAGCTGTTGCCGGTGGCATAATTAGTATAGTGACAACTCTGATTTTATGGGGAGGTATGAATTGGTCTTCTTCTGTATCTCGTCATAATCCCAATGTCAGTCAAGTAATTCTTTATGTAAGTGCCGCATTTCGTTTTGTGATGGTGCTTGTTATGTTTGTTATCTGTCTGAAGGTTTTTGAATTGGCGCCTTTGGCAGTCGTGGTTGGTTTTTCTCTGGCGCAACTGGCTTATTTAGTTAATGCGCGCGGATAAAATTTTATTAATCTAGATATTAGGGACTCGGGGGAGAAGGCATTGGCTGAAGCAGCTTCTGGTGGCGGTACCGTCCAGTATATACAACATCATTTAACCAATCTGTGTGCGGGGCAGTGTGATCCGGTAACGCATAAAGCAACTGGTTTTTGGGCGTTGCATCTGGATACGATATTTTTTAGTTATGCGCTTGCTGCGTTGATTATGGTCGTTTCATGGCGCTTGGGGCGGAGTTTGGTTTCTGATGCACCCAGTGGATTTCAAAATTTTGTGGAAACAATTGTTGATTTTGTTGCTCAGCAGGTGAGAGATACCTTTCCTGGGCATAACCCATTGATTGCACCGCTCGCTCTGACCATTTTTGTCTGGGTATGGTTAATGAATTTTATGGATTTGATTCCAGTTGATTTGTTGCCAGTATTAGCTAATGCAATATTTGGTATTGAATACCTGAAAGTGGTTCCAACCACAGATCTAAGCGCAACATTTGCGATGTCTCTGGTTGTTTTTGCGTTGATTATCTACTACAACATCAAAATAAAAGGCCTTTCAGGCTACGCTAAAATGTTCTTGTTCCACCCTTTTGGTAAGTTTTTAGTGCCAGTTAATATTGTGATGACGATTATTGAAGAGCTTGCCAAGCCACTCAGTCTGGGCTTGCGTCTTTTTGGAAATCTATTTGCGGGCGAGCTTGTATTTTTGCTGATTGCATTGATTGGTGGAACTATGTTTTTGGCGGCTGGGTTTTTCGGCGCTATGTTCTGGGGTGGATTGCAGGTGCTCCTTGATTTGGGGTGGTTGATTTTTCACTTGTTAGTTATTACGTTGCAGGCATTTATATTTATGGTATTGACGATTGTCTACCTGGGGATGGCTCACGTTGAAGATCATTAGTTTATAGAACTGGTGTTTTAGGAAGTTTTGTTATCGTTGTTTTTATATTTAATTTTGGAGGAAATAAATAATGACAGCCGACATGTTATCGATGATCTATGCTTATACCGCAGTGGGTGTGGGTGTGATTTTGGCAGCAGCAGGTATGGGTTCAGCTATTGGCTGGGGTCTGATTTGTGCGAAAACTCTGGAAGGTATTGCTCGTCAACCAGAAATGCGCCCTGCTTTAATGACTAATATGTTCATCTTTGCTGGTTTGATGGAGTCTTTTCCTTTCATCATTTTAGCGTTCGCTATGTGGTTCTTGTTTGCCAATCCATTCGTTGGTGCTTTGGAATCAGCTATTGTGGCAATTGGCTAGTTTTAGTGACTAGTCTGAGCCATTTTGGGCGAGGAGGAACGAAATGAATATTACCGTAACTCTGATCTTTCAAATGATTGCGTTTATCTTGTTGATATGGTTTGTCAATAAGTATTTGTGGACCCCTGTTAACGCTATGCTGGAAGATCGTCAGAAGCGTATTGCTGATGGTTTGGCGGCGGCTGAAAAGGGTAAGCATGAGCAAGAGTTGGCAGAGAAGCACGCTAAAGAGACTTTAAAAGAAGCGAAGACTCAAGCAGCTGAAGTGTTGGCACAAGCAGAGAAACGTGCATCAATTATCGTTGAAGAATCCAAAGAAAAAGCGCAGATTGAAGGTGATCGTATAAAAGCATCAGCTCAGTCTGAGATTGATCAGGAAGTAAGTCGTGCAAAAGAGCAGCTACGCGGCCAGGTCGCAGAAATTGCTGTTGCTGGTGCTTCCAGGGTTCTTGGTCGTGAGATAGATAGTAAATCTCATGATAAATTGATGAAAGATTTAATCGAGCAAATATAGTGAGCGTAGTGTAATGGCTGAGAAAAGTACAATCGCAAGGCCGTACGCTCAGGCTGTATTTGAAATGGCTAAAAGTCAAAATGACTATTCTGGTTGGTCTGATGGATTGGAATTGGCAGCTTCTGTAGCAGCCAGTCCCGAAATGCAAGCGGTGGCTTCCAATCCTCGTTTGTCAAAAGATCAATTGGGAGAGCTGTTCCTGGGTGTTTGCGGAAAAAATCTTGGTAAATCTGTAGAGAACCTGGTTCATCTGCTGATTGAAAACAGCCGGTTATCGTTTTTACCAGAGATTGTAACGCTTTATGAATCTTATCGAGCCGAAGCTGAGGGAACGATAGAAGCTGAGGTTATTTCAGCATTTAAAGTGACCAAAGCGCTGCAGACAAAAATTGCAGAGGCCTTAAAGGCGCGGCTGGGGCGTGAAGTGAATTTGACCTGTTCAGTGGATGAAAATCTATTGGGTGGGGCAATCATTCGCGCGGGTGATTTAGTTATTGATGGGTCGGCAACTGGACAACTGCAAAAACTAGCTAGCGCATTGTCTCGTTAATGGCCACATGGGGAAAAGCAAAATGCAATTGAGTGCTTCCGAAATAAGCAATTTAATTAAAAAACGCATTGAAAATTTTGAAGCTATAACCGAAGCTCGTACGGAAGGAACTGTTGTCAGTGTAACTGATGGTATTATCCGTATACACGGGCTTGCGGATGTAATGCAAGGGGAAATGATCGAATTTCCTGGTGATACATATGGTATGGCTTTGAACTTGGAGCGTGATTCTGTAGGTGCTGTTGTTTTAGGTTCTTATCAGCATATATCTGAAGGTGATACTGTTAAGTGTACTGGACGTATTCTTGAAGTTCCTGTTGGCGAAGCGCTATTGGGGCGTGTAGTTGATGCATTGGGAAATCCGATTGATGGAAAAGGTCCGATTGATGCAGTTGAAACATCTCCTATCGAGAAAGTTGCACCAGGTGTTATCAGTCGTCAATCAGTCGACCAACCTGTTCAAACGGGTTTAAAATCTGTTGATGCGATGATTCCGGTTGGGCGTGGTCAGCGTGAACTCATTATTGGGGACCGCCAAACTGGTAAAACAGCCGTTGCAATTGATGCAATCATCAATCAAAAAGGTACAGGAATTAAGTGTATCTATGTTGCGATTGGTCAAAAAGCATCTTCTATTGCTGCTGTGGTACGCAAGTTGGAAGAGCATGGTGCACTGGAGCATACAATTATTGTATCAGCTGCTGCATCAGAGTCTGCTGCAATGCAATATATTGCACCTTATGCGGGTTGCACGATGGGAGAATATTTCCGTGACCGTGGCGAAGATGCATTGATTGTATATGATGATTTGACCAAGCAAGCCTGGGCATATCGTCAAGTATCTTTGTTACTGCGTCGTCCGCCAGGTCGTGAAGCTTATCCAGGTGATGTATTTTATCTTCACTCCCGTCTGCTTGAGCGTGCAGCGCGTATTAATGCTGAACACGTTGAAGCAATTACTGACGGAAAAGTAAAAGGCAAAACAGGTTCTTTAACTGCACTGCCTATTATCGAAACTCAGGGTGGAGATGTATCTGCATTTGTACCAACGAACGTAATTTCTATTACTGATGGTCAAATCTTCCTTGAAACTGATCTGTTTAACTCAGGCATCAGGCCAGCGATTAATGCGGGTCTTTCTGTTTCTCGTGTAGGTGGTGCAGCGCAAACCAAGATCATTAAAAAACTTGGTGGTGGTGTACGTCTTGATCTGGCTCAATATCGTGAACTGGCTGCATTTGCTCAGTTTGCATCTGATCTGGATGAAGCAACACGTAAGCAGCTTGAACGAGGTCAGCGCGTCACTGAATTGATGAAGCAGGCTCAATACGCTCCTATGAGTGTTGCACAGCAAGCTGTTTCTCTATTTGCTGCAAACGAAGGTTTTCTGGACGATGTTGAGCTTGAGAAAATAGGTTCTTTCGAAAGTGCATTGCTTTCTTTTATGGGATCCGAGCACGCTGATTTAATGAAACGTATCAACGATACGGGTGATTTTAATGATGAAATTGCAAAGGGTCTGAAGAGTGCACTTGAGAGCTTTAAAGCGAACCAGGTCTGGTAAAGGGGGCTCATTATGGCCGTTGGAAAAGAGATCCGTACTCAAATCAAGAGTGTTAAAAATACTCAGAAGATAACGCGTGCCATGGAGATGGTCGCGGCGAGTAAAATGCGGAAAGCTCAGGAACGAATGACTGCTTCAAGGCCTTATGCAGATAAAATTCGTAATGTAATTGGTCACCTTGCACATGCGCACCCGGAATATAACCACCCTTATTTGACTTCACATGATGAAGTTAAGCGGGTTGGTTATATTGTTATTTCATCTGATCGTGGGTTATGTGGTGGATTAAACCCTAACCTGTTCAGAGCTACGATTAATTCTGCAAAAGAGTGGAAAGAAAAAGGCGTTGAATCGATTTATTCTATTATTGGTTCAAAAGCGCTCTCATTTTTTAAACGTTTTGCAGATATTAAAGCTCAGATCACTCAATTAGGTGATACGCCTTCAGTGAATGACATCATTGGTAATGTTAAGGTGATGTTGGATGCTTATGATAAAGGTGAAATTGATCGGCTTTATGTGGTTCATAATGAGTTCGTTAATACAATGACTCAAACACCAAAAGTTCTGCAGTTGTTGCCAATTGTGGCGAGTGATGAAAAAGAGCTCGAACACCATTGGGACTATCTGTATGAGCCAGAAGCTAAAGATGTCTTGGATGCATTAATGACACGTTATATTGAATCACTCGTTTATCAGGGGCTTGTTGAAAACATAGCATGTGAGCAGGCTGCTCGTATGGTTTCAATGAAAAGTGCTTCAGATAATGCGGGTAGTGTTATTGATGATCTTGAGCTGGTATACAATAAAGCACGCCAAGCGGCAATTACTCAAGAAATATCGGAGATCGTTGCCGGTGCAGCAGCAGTTTAATTGATGTTTGCAAGTGGTATTTTGGTTGCACAAGTGGCGATAAATAAAGCACTTTAAAAGCCAGACTTGTCACTTCACAATTTTAAGGGGAACTGGATAAATGAGTTCAGGAAAAATTTCACAAATCATCGGCGCTGTAGTTGACGTAGAGTTTCCGCGTGACGCTATGCCGAAGGTATATGATGCGCTGAAAGTTGAAGAGACCGGTTTGGTTTTGGAAGTTCAGCAACAGTTAGGGGATGGTATTGTTCGTGCCATTGCAATGGGTTCAAGCGATGGTTTGCGCCGTGAGTTATCTGTATCCAATTCAGGTGCACCTATTTCTGTACCTGTGGGCCAAAAAACACTGGGTCGTATCATGGATGTACTGGGTACACCTATTGATGACAAAGGGGATATTGGTGCTGAAGAGCAATGGGCGATTCATCGTAAAGCTCCTGCTTATGATGAGCTTTCGGCAAGCTCTGAGTTACTTGAAACGGGTATCAAGGTCATTGACTTGGTATGCCCATTTGCAAAAGGTGGTAAAGTTGGATTGTTCGGTGGTGCGGGTGTAGGTAAAACCGTTAATATGATGGAGCTGATTCGCAACATCGCCATTGAGCATAGTGGTTTTTCTGTATTCGCAGGTGTAGGTGAGCGCACTCGTGAAGGTAATGACTTCTATCATGAAATGACAGAAAGTAACGTAATTGATAAAGTTGCGTTAGTGTATGGCCAAATGAACGAGCCACCCGGAAATAGGCTGCGTGTTGCTCTAAGTGGTTTGACCATGGCTGAGTTTTTCCGTGACGAAGGTCGTGACGTACTGTTATTTGTTGATAATATTTATCGTTATACTTTGGCAGGAACAGAAGTATCTGCATTACTGGGTCGTATGCCATCTGCTGTAGGCTATCAGCCAACTCTGGCGGAAGAGATGGGTGTTCTTCAGGAACGTATCACTTCTACAAAAACGGGATCTATCACATCGATTCAAGCTGTTTATGTTCCTGCGGATGATTTAACCGATCCATCGCCAGCAACAACATTTGCTCATTTGGATGCTACCGTTGTACTGTCACGCCAAATTGCAGAGCTTGGTATCTACCCTGCGATTGATCCTTTGGACTCAACCAGTCGCCAACTTGACCCGTTGATTATCGGACAAGAACATTATGATGTAGCTCGTTCGGTTCAGGGTACATTGCAGCGCTATAAAGAGCTGAAAGATATCATTGCTATCTTGGGTATGGATGAGCTTTCAGAAGAAGATAAATTGATTGTAGCGCGTGCTCGTAAAATTCAACGTTTCTTGTCACAACCTTTCTTCGTTGCTGAAGTATTTACAGGTTCACCAGGTAAATATGTATCATTGAAAGATACTATTTCTGGTTTTAAAGCGATCGTAGCAGGTGAATATGACCATCTACCAGAGCAAGCGTTCTATATGGTCGGCAGTATTGACGAAGCCGTAGAAAAAGCTAATAAGATGGATTCTAAATAATCGATCTTAAAGCTTAGGGTGGGTCTGATCCGGTTTTTGGAAATTGGTGATGACCCTTATATGTCAGGAGAATAACGATGGCCATGACGATGCATGTTGATATTGTAAGTGCTGAGGGTGAGCTTTACTCTGGTACTGCTGAAATGGTATTTGCGCCAAGTGAAATGGGTGATTTGGGTATTTTACCTCGTCATACTCCATTATTGGCAAAGCTGAAACCCGGTGAAGTTGTTATCAAAACCTCTGAAGGTGAAGATTCAATTTATGTTTCGGGTGGTATGCTTGAGGTTCAACCTCATGTTGTCACTGTTTTGTCTGATACTGCGGTGAGAGCTAAAGATATTGATGAAGCAGCAGCAAATGAAGCAAAACAAAAGGCAGAAGAAGCTTTAAAAAATAGAGATTCTGATGTTGATTTGGCACAAGCTGAAGCTGAGCTGGCCCAAGCGGTCGCACAGTTACAATTGTTAGAGAAATTGCGTAAAGCAGGAAGACATTAAAGCTGTGCTTTTAGATTTTTCAAAAAGTACACTTTAAAATATTCCAAAGGCCGTCTTCAGACGGCCTTTTTGCTTTATTACTTTAGAAAAGTAATAAAGTGTCGACAGATTATTATCTTACTCCAGATAATAATATCAAGAATGGTTAATGAAGCTTTCTAAAATTAATCTAGTAATTAAAAGTTTCTGGATAACAAGGGTTATAGATAAATGAAGTTAAGTGTAATTATTCTTGCTGCAGGGCAAGGCACTCGAATGCATTCAGCACTCCCCAAAGTATTACACTCACTTGCAGGCAAGCCTTTATTAATGCATGTGATTGATACTGCAAGGGGGTTGGGTGATGCGGTAGATATACATGTTGTATATGGGCATGGTGGAAAAGTTGTAAAAAACAGGCTGAAAGCAAATGCAATTAATTGGGTAAAGCAATCAGAGCAGTTAGGTACAGGTCATGCTGTTGCGCAAGCGCTGCCGGCAATTCCATCAGAAAATATGGTTCTCGTACTTTATGGCGATGTGCCACTAACACAACTTGGTACCCTGAAATCATTAGTTGATGTTGCAAATGAGCAAAGCTTGGGATTATTAACTGCTCATTTGGACAACCCTTCAGGTTATGGGCGAATTATTCGTGATAAACATGGGGCTGTGAACTGTATTGTTGAAGAGAAAGATGCTACAGAGCTGGAAAAAAAGGTCAATGAAATCAATACGGGAATGCTTGTTGTTGCCGCTGATTTATTGAGTAAGTGGCTGCCGGCATTAAGTAATAAAAATAGCCAGGGTGAATATTATTTAACAGATATTGTTGAAATGGCTGTAAAAGATGGTATCAATATTAATACAGTGAATCCAGAATCATCGATGGAAGTTTGTGGTGTCAATAATAAGTCACATTTAGCGATGCTTGAACGCTATAAACAGAGGCAGCAGGCTGACCTGTTATTAAGCCGAGGGGTCACGCTCTATGATCCAGCACGTTTTGATCTGCGTGGTGAAGCATCTATTGGTAGAGATGTGGTCATTGATGTTAATGTTATTCTTGAAGGTAATGTTTCCATTGGTGATGATACCTATATCGGATCGAATACTATCATTAAAGATAGCCAAATTGGTTCAGGTGTTACAGTATTATCCAATTGTACTATCGAAAATAGTATTGTTGGTGATTGCAGTCACATTGGTCCATTTGCCCGGCTCCGGCCTGAAACATGCCTGGCTGAAAAAACCAAAATTGGTAACTTTGTTGAAATCAAAAAAGCAAAAATTGGTACTGGTTCTAAAATTAATCATTTGAGCTATGTAGGTGATTCAACTGTTGGAAAAGATGTCAATGTTGGTGCTGGTACCATTACATGCAATTATGATGGAGCCAATAAACACCATACAGTGATAGAGGATCATGTTTTTATCGGTTCAGCATCACAGTTGGTGGCACCTGTTACGCTTGGAAAAGGTTCGACAGTTGGTGCAGGCTCAACAATTACCAGAAATGTTGAAGCAAATGAACTGACCTTGAGTCGAACAAAACAAACAACGCGATCAGATTGGAAACGTCCAACAAAAAACAGATAGAAAACAGCAAAAAGGATACAGGTAGCATATGTGTGGCATTATTGGTGCAGTAGCAGAACGGGATGTTGTTCCTATTCTTATTGAAGGTTTGAAAAGGCTTGAATATCGTGGTTATGACTCTGCAGGTATTGCGGTTTTAGAAAAACGTGATGGTTTAAAGCGTCTTAGAGCGCAAGGTAAAGTGAGTGAGCTTGAGTTGCTCATGGGGTCAGGTTCCATATCTGGGCAAGTGGGTATTGCTCATACGCGCTGGGCAACTCATGGTAAACCCAGTGAAAAAAATTCACACCCTCATGTTTGCCGGAAAACAATTGCGATCGTACATAACGGTATTATTGAAAATCACGAAGCACTTCGTACAAAGCAAATAGCGAAAGGCTTTGAATTTACCTCTGAAACAGACACTGAAGTCGTTGTTCATCAAATTTATGAATATTTTGAAAAGAGTAATGACCTGTTAGCAGCTGTTCAACAAACAGTACAAGATCTGGAAGGTGCTTACGCATTAGGAGTTATTTGTAAGTCAGAGCCGCAGCGATTGATTGCAGCACGGCGCGGAAGCCCTCTTGTTATTGGTGTCGGTATTGGAGAGTATTTTATTGCATCAGATGTTGCTGCATTACTGCCTGTTACACAGCGTTTCATTTTTCTTGAAGAGGGGGATATCGCCGAGCTGACACGAGAATGTTTAACGATTTTTGATGAGCATGGCAAAGTCGTTGAGCGGCCAATCAACGAAAGTGAAATGAGAGCTGATGCGACAAGTAAAGGTAAATATCGCCATTACATGTTGAAAGAGATATTTGAGCAACCACGCGCTCTGGCTGAGACTTTAGAAGGAAGAATGACTAGCCAAACAGTTTTGGATAGTGCTTTTGGTCTAAATGCTGCTGAAATATTTGACCAGATTCAAGGGGTTCATATTATTGCTTGTGGTACGAGTTACCATGCCGGTCTGATTGCACGCTACTGGCTGGAATCTATAGCAGGTGTTCCGTGCAGTGTGGAAGTAGCCAGCGAGTTTCGCTATAGGAACCCCGTAGTTCGCAATAATTCATTAATTATTTCTATTTCTCAATCAGGTGAAACAGCAGATACATTGGCTGCGCTTCAGGAAGCAAAAAAACGGGGCTTTGGTTACTCACTAGCCATTTGTAATGTTCCGGAAAGTTCATTAGTCAGAGAATCGGACCTATCCTTGATGACTCGAGCCGGCCCCGAAATTGGTGTTGCCTCAACAAAAGCATTTACAACACAGTTGGCAGCATTAATGCTTACGGTGATTGTTCTTGGCCGACGTAATGGAGTGTCAGAGCAAGCAGAGGCAAAGCTTGTTAAGCAGCTTTACACTCTACCTGCTAAAGCTGAACGGGCATTAGAGTTAAATAGTGCTGTGGAGGTTTGGTCCGAGTCTTTTGCAGACAAACACCATGCACTTTTTTTAGGCCGGGGAGCTCAATACCCTGTTGCAATGGAGGGAGCATTAAAGCTAAAAGAGATCTCTTATATTCATGCTGAAGCTTATCCTGCGGGTGAACTAAAACATGGTCCATTAGCACTTGTTGATTCGGATATGCCAGTGATAGCCGTTGCACCGAATGATGAATTGTTGGAAAAACTCAAGTCAAATTTGCAGGAAGTCAGTGCGCGAGGAGGGGAGTTGTTTGTATTTGCAGATGAAGCTTCTGGTATGAAAGAGTCTGAAAACGTTCATGTTTTACATGTTGATTCAACTGAAGAAGCGATCGCGCCGATTATCTATTCAATACCATTGCAATTGCTCTCATATCATGCTGCAATTTTAAAAGGTACGGATGTGGACCAGCCGCGAAATTTGGCTAAATCAGTCACAGTTGAATAAGGTTTGGATAAAATAAAAATACAATGGGTCATGCTGCCAAGGTATGGCCCGCTAAATAATATAAATAAATCTGGCTTATAGCAGTTCCGCCTCTGTCAGATTATCTAGCTTTCCATAGGAGTAAAGGGCGCAGGAAAGCAGTGCGGAGTGAAAAAGTGAGTATCAAAACCAGGGTAATTGAGAACGGTACACCTGTGATATTCGGTGAAGTACTGTTTGATATATTTCCAAATAAAAAGGAGGTCTTGGGTGGGGCACCGTTTAATGTGGCCTGGCATCTGCAAGGGTTCGGACTGAAACCTCTGCTTATCAGCTGTATCGGCTCTGATACTCAAGGTAAACAAGTCATACAGAAAATGCAGCAATGGGGCATGACTGTTCGTGGTTTACAAATTGACTCAAGTCATCCGACTGGAGCTGTTCATATTGCACTGAATCAAGGGCAACCCTCGTTCGATATAGTTGCAGATCAAGCGTATGACTTTATTCAGTTTGATAGAGCAATCACTGAAATTTTAAAGCAGCCAGTCTCATTTTTTTACTATGGTACATTGGCAGCACGTACCCCTACCTCCTATGCAACACTTCAATCTTTGCTAGAAAAAACTTCGCCTTCAATTTTTACGGACATTAATTTGCGTTCACCTTGGTGGAACAAGCAATTACTTACTGAGTTACTCGAAGGGGTTCGTTGGTTAAAACTGAATGAAGATGAATTACTAATATTAGATAAGTGTTTATTAAACTCTTGTTCCGAACTAGAGGTCATGGCTCAGATATTACAACAAAAATTTAATCTGGAATTACTTGTTGTAACGCTCGGAGAGTCTGGAGCATTTATTATAGATTCGAACCAAAAAGTAATGAGTTGTGATCTTGTGCCTGTTAAAAATCCAGTTGATACCGTAGGCGCGGGTGATGCTTTTAGTGCAGTTACTCTTTTTGGCCTGATTCAAGGATGGGAGTATCCACTTATTTTACAGCGAGCGATGGCTTTTGCTGCAAAAATTTGCCAAATACAAGGTGCAACAATATCAAGCCCAGACTTTTATAAAGAACAACTCAAACAATGGAACGCAAATGAATGAGGAAAAAAGAGGGCTATATTTGGTCATGATTAGTATTCATGGGCTATTTCGTGGTCATGATATGGAGTTGGGTCGAGATGCTGATACAGGTGGGCAAATCCAATATGTTGTTGAATTGGCAAAAACACTGGCAACTCAGCCCGAGGTTGATCAGGTTGATATATTGACACGGCAGCTTTCAGAATCCTATCTTTCTAATGACTACAATCAACCGGAAGAAAAAATTGCAGATAATGCCTCTATTATCCGTTTGCCTTGTGGTTCTTTGCATTATTTGCGCAAAGAAGTTTTATGGCCTCATCTGGATGTTTTTGCAGAAGAAGCAATGCGTTATTTAAAACGAAAAGGGCGATTACCTGATTTGGTTCATAGCCATTATGCCGATGCAGGCTATGTGGGTAATAAAATGGCACAAGTATTAGAAATTCCCCTGATTCATACTGGGCACTCGCTGGGGCGAGATAAATTAAGGCGTTTGCAAGGCCAGGGGCTGAAACGTGCCACTATTGAAAGCCACTATCACATCACCCAGCGTATCGAGACTGAAGAGCAGATCTTGGAGCAGGCTGAGTTAGTGATTGCCAGTACTGAGCAGGAAAAAGAGGAGCAGTATGGTTTTTATCGCAACTATTGCCCTGAACGTATGCGGGTTATTCCTCCCGGTGTGGATTTAAAACGCTTTCACCCTTCAGATAGAAAAAAAACGAGACAGAATTCCAATATTTGGTGTGAGTTGAAACGTTTTCTAAATGAACCTGACAAGCCTATGATTTTAGCAATGTCCCGACCAGATATTCGAAAAAATATCAGTACTCTGATGAAAGCCTATGGTGAGAGTGAAGAGTTACAGGATGCAGCCAATCTGGTATTAATATTAGGCACTCGTGATGACATCACTGAAATGGATCGAGGGCCTCGAGCTGTATTAAACGATCTATTTTTGGCGATTGATCAATATGATCTTTACGGCAAAGTTGCTTATCCCAAACAACATGACTCTTATGATGTACCCGAATTGTATCGTCTAGCAGAAAAGAGTCATGGTGTATTTATCAATCCAGCACTCACTGAACCCTTTGGTTTAACTATTATCGAAGCGGCTGCGAGTGGTCTACCTGTTGTAGCGACTGAAGATGGTGGGCCTCAGGATATTATTGCATGTTGTAACAATGGTTTACTGATTGATCCGCTCGACTCAAAAGCAATGGCCGCAACACTTTTGGATGTGGTTTCTAATAGAGCACAATGGGCTCTTTTTTCTAAGGCAGGTTTGCAGGGTGTCCATAAGCACTTTTCATGGAAGAGTCACTCAGAAATATATTTACAGGCAGTACAAAAGGTTTTATCCCATCAAGGCGAGTTGAACTAAAAAGGAAACCAGGCAATGATTGATACACTGCAAGCGTATATCAAGAAAAATCGTGAAGCATCTTATCTACTATTGCGTCACTATTGCAGCTTGTATAAACCACTTTTATTACGTTCAGAGCTTTGGGATGAATTTCAGGTTTTTTGTCGAGACAAAGAGCAACCTGCTTTACTGGATTCAGAATTAAGCCAATTGGTTGATATGACTCAAGAAGCAGCTGTTGTTACACCGTGGATCTATTTTGCAGTACGCCCTTACCTTGCCCGTTGGAAATATGTACGTATTCATATCGAATCAATGCAAGTTGAAACGATCTCAGTCTCTGACTTTTTGAGAATTAAAGAGCAATTAGTAAATAACCATAGCGATGAAAAATGGACTCTGGAGTTTGATATAGGGCCATTCAGTCGGGAATTTCCGAAGCTTCGTGAATCACGCTCTATTGGTCGAGGGGTAGAATTTCTTAACCGTCGTTTATCAAGTGAATTGTTTCAAGAGTTGGGGCGAGGTGATCAGAAGTTACTCGATTTTTTGCGTGTTCATCAATACCAGGGAATTCAACTGATGGTGAACGACCGGCTGCATAGTGTCAGTCAGTTGCGTGTTGCGTTACGTCGTGCAGAAGAGTATTTGATGGATCAGCCATTAGAAGCAGAGTGGAAGGTGGTCGGTGTTACATTACAAAGTTTGGGGTTTGAAATTGGTTGGGGGCGCACAGTTGCGAGGATGCGTAATACCTTACATCTGTTGCTGGACATTCTTGAAGCACCTGATCCGGCGAGTCTGGAACAGTTTCTAAGCCGTATTCCTATGATTTTTAAATTGGTGATTCTCTCACCGCATGGCTTTTTTGGGCAGGATAAAGTGCTTGGTTTACCCGATACGGGTGGCCAGGTTGTCTATATTCTGGATCAGGTGCGGGCATTGGAAAAGGAGATGCGTCACCGTTTATGTGAGCAAGGGCTAGATATTGATCCACAAATTCTGGTTGTAACACGTCTGATTCCTGAAGCGCAAGGTACAACCTGTGATCAACGTTTTGAAGATATCATAGGGGCACAGCACGCACGTATTATGAGAGTGCCATTTCGAGAGGCGAATGGTGAAGTAGTTTCAGAGTGGATATCACGCTTTAAAATATGGCCTTACCTGGAGCGGTTTTCAGCTGATGTTGAGAGAGAAGTAAAGGCTGAGTTGGGTGATAGGCCTGATTTGATTGTGGGAAACTATTCCGATGGAAATTTAGTGGCGACACTATTATCTCATTCGTTGGGAGTGACGCAATGTAACATTGCTCATGCCCTGGAAAAAACCAAGTATCTTTACTCCGACCTATATTGGAAAGATAACGAATCTCAATATCATTTTTCCAGTCAATTTACAGCAGATTTGATTAGTATGAATGCTGCTGATTTTATTATTACCAGCACCTTTCAGGAAATTGCGGGAACCAATGAGAGTGTCGGGCAATATGAAAGCTATCGTGCTTTCACAATGCCGGATCTGTACCGTGTTGTAGAAGGCATTGATGTCTTTGATCCTAAATTTAACATTGTCTCGCCGGGAGCTAATGATGACGTTTATTTCCCTTACACAGAAAATAGACGACGCTTACATGTACTGCATGATGAAATTGGTCAGCTTATTTATGGCGATGATAGTGATCCAGAAACACGGGGGGTACTTAAAGATAAAGGTAAACCGCTTATTTTTACCATGGCACGTTTGGATAGAATTAAAAATATAGCCAGTTTGGTGGACTGGTATGGAAATAGTGATGAGCTACGTCAGCATGCAAATCTGGTTGTTGTTGCAGGTAGTATTGATGCGTCATATTCGAGTGACCAAGAAGAGCGTGAACAGATTGAACACATGCATGAGCTTATGAACAGGCATGGTTTGGATGAACAGTGTCGTTGGTTAGGAAAGCGGCTTGATAAAACATTGGCAGGTGAACTTTATCGATATATTGCGGATCATCAGGGAGTTTTTGTGCAGCCCGCACTATTTGAAGCATTTGGTTTGACTGTGATTGAAGCCATGGCATCAGGTTTGCCAACGTTTGCAACACGTTATGGTGGCCCTTTAGAGATTATTGAGGATGGAATTTCAGGTTTTCATATTGACCCTAATCATGGTGAAACAGCGACGACTAGTTTGATTGATTTTTTTATAAAATCCCAAAAGGAGGCTGATTATTGGAAAAAAATCTCGGAAGGAGGGCTTGAGAGAGTGCGCAGTCGCTATACCTGGAGCTTGTATGCTGAGCGAATGATGACACTGTCTCGAATTTATGGGTTCTGGAAATATGTAACCAACCTTCAGCGTAATGAAACGCAACGCTATTTAGAGATGTTTTATGGATTACAGTACCGAAAGCAGGCAGAAAGCATTCAATAATATGGGAATTTTGGGCATCTTGTTATTAAGGTGCCCATTTTTGATATGGGTGAAACTCTAACTAAATTAACGTCAGCCACTCAGGGTGAGTTTTGCTACGGCCATGGACTAAATCAAAATAATTACTTTGTATTTTTTTAGTGATGGCTCCGCGTGTGCCAGATCCGATTGAGCGTCCATCCACTTCTCGAATCGGTGTTACTTCTGCTGCTGTGCCTGTAAAAAAAGCTTCATCAGCAATATAAACTTCATCACGGGTAATGCGTTTTTCTTTAACTTCAATGCCCAATTCATCAGCTAACTGGAATATTGTGTGGCGTGTAATACCATCCAGGGCTGAGGTCAGGTCTGGAGTATAGATCACACCATCACGAATGATGAAAATGTTTTCACCACTGCCTTCAGCAACATAACCCTCACTGTCCAGTAGCATTGCTTCATCACATCCGTGGCGTATCGCTTCATGGAGTGCCAGCATTGAGTTGATATAATGACCATTGGCCTTGGCTTTGCACATGGAGATATTGACATGGTGACGTGTGTAAGAGGATGTTTGAACTTTTATTCCATTTTTAAGGTTTTCCTCACCCATATAAGAGCCCCACTGCCAGGCAGCAATAATAACGTGTACTTTCAGGTTGTTGGCACGTATTCCCATGCTTTCTGCACCATAAAAGCACATAGGGCGGATATAGCCACTTTCCAGATTATTTTCACGTACTGCGGTCAGAGTTGCTTCATTGATTGTCTCTTTATCGAAAGGCATGGCCATTTCCATAATATGAGCTGAGCGAAACAGGCGGTCGGTATGTTCATGCAAGCGAAATATTGCTGGGCCTTTATCTGTTTTATAAGCACGAATACCTTCAAAAACACCCATGCCATAGTGCAGTGTATGGGTTAATACGTGGACTTTAGCTTCGCGCCAAGGAACCAGTTCACCATCGAACCAGATGATGCCATCACGATCATCCATTGTCATACTTTGTTTACTCCTGATGGTTGTTATTTAACAATCTTTAAAGAGGGCTTTGAAGGTTGTTTTCTCTTGAGGTTGTTTTGAGCAGGTGGTTGAGGTGTCTCTTCTTGATGTTGGTCAAAAACCATACCTTGGCCATTCTCTTTTGCATAGATGGCGTTTACAGCGCTTATGGGGACCTCAATATGCCAGACAGCTCCTGAGAAGCGAGCGTTGAACATCACCCAGCCATTTTCAAAAGATAAATCTCGAACTGAATTAGGACTAAGGTTGAGTATAATTTGGTGATTTTCAATGTACTCAGCAGGAACTACAATACCCTCATGTCTGGTATCGACCAAAATGTAAGGAGTGTTACCATTGTCTAAAACCCAAGAGTAGACTGCCTGAAGTAAATATGGGCGAATAGGTGTCATGGTTGGGCTGCTATGTTCTTGCACGGGTTCTAGTCTCTTAATTCATGTTCAGCTTCAGTTAAACTGATCTGGAATGATTCACGTTCAAACAGGCGTTCAGCGTACTTCAAAACAGGTTTTGCGGCTGCAGTGAGCTGTATATCGTAGAAAGGTAAACGCCATAATAGTGGGGCAACACTGCAATCCAGTAACGAAAACTCATCACTGATAAAGAAATCTTTTTGCTCAAAAATAGGTGCAATAGCAGTTAAGCCGTCACGAATAACTTTACGGGCTTTTGCGGCCTTTTTTTCATCCTTACCCAAAATATCAGGCAGTTGGCTATACCAGTCACGATCAATGCGATATAGCATAAGGCGGGTACGGGCGCGTAAAACAGGCTCGACCGGCATTAATGGTGGATGTGGGTAGCGTTCGTCAAGATACTCCATAATGATTTTCGAGTTAAACAGCGCAAGATCTCGATCAACCAATGTAGGCAGTGTATTGTATGGATTCAAATCGATTAGATCTTCCGGGAGATTGTTTTTTTCCACCATAACAATCTCCGCAGTCACATTTTTTTCAGCAAGCACTATACGAGTGCGGTGACTTAGCGGACAGTTAGCGCCCGAATAGAGGGTCATTACAGATCTTCTTTTAGCATTCGCCGCCATGGCAATCTCTCCGGTTAAGATTTAAATGTACAATATTTTTTCTTGGGAGAAGAGTAATCTTTTCCATGCTCAGAAAAAAGCTCCATATTGTAACGCATTTTTTGTTGATTTTTTGAAAATTATTTTTTACGGCGATGCTGCACTGCAGTTGCCAGGTTTTTTAGTAATGGAATTGAACGATCCCAACTTAAACATCCATCAGTAATACTTTGTCCATAGGTTGGAGCTTTACCATTTACAATGTTTTGTCGTCCGCCAATCAGGTGGCTTTCGATCATGACACCGATAATGCGTTGATCTCCGTTGGCAATTTGCTTGGCAACATGCGCTCCAACTTGAGTCTGCTTTTCAGGTTGTTTATTGCTATTGGCATGGCTTAGATCGATCATGATATTTTCTCGTAACCCGGCATCTTTCAGAGTTTGGCTTGCAAGATTTACTGATTCTGCATCGTAATTTGGGGTGCTGTTTCCTCCGCGTAGAATGATATGGCAGTCGTCGTTACCTTTGGTGGCAAAAATTGCAGAACGCCCTGCTTTGGTGACAGAAAGAAAGTTATGAGGCTGTGATGCTGAATAGATCGCATCAACAGCAATATTTAAATTGCCATCTGTACCATTTTTAAATCCTACAGGGCAGGATAGGCCTGATGCCAGTTCACGATGAGCCTGGCTTTCTGTAGTACGAGCGCCTATAGCTCCCCAGCTGATAAGATCGGCGACATATTGTGGGCTGATGAGATCCAGATATTCTGTGGCCGCAGGAACTCCCATTTCATTGATATCCAGTAATAACTTACGAGCCAGATTCAAACCTTTATTGATATGAAAGCTGCCATCCAGGTCAGGGTCGTTAATCAGCCCCTTCCATCCTACGCGGGTGCGTGGTTTTTCAAAGTAGACACGCATAATGATGAGCAGGTCGTCCTCGAATATTTCACTCACTTTTTTCAAGCGAGTTGCATACTCAATAGCTGCTTTGGGATCATGAATGGAGCATGGTCCGACGATTACAATTAAGCGATCATCCTTACCATTCAAAATATTATGCTCTTGTTGTCTAGTATTCAGAATCAGTTTTGCAGCAGATTCTGTAATAGGGTGTTTTTGATGCACCTCTTCTGGAGCGAGTAACTCTTTGAGTGCTACGATGCGTAAATCATCTGTTGGGTATTTCATTACTTAATTCTGTACTTTAGTTTATATGTCATAGAGACGAGCATGGCTTGAGGTATTTTCGAATACAACCGTTTCGATTACAGCATCACTCGCTGCGTCAATAACACTCATTGATCCATCCGTTGGATTGGTAACAAATACGTAGGGTGTTGAACCGTCTTGCTGTGTCAGTATATCAGCAGAACGGCTGCCGCATTGTGCCTCTCCTACTTTGATTTCACTCAGCAGTGGCATATCAGGCAAAGCTGACGTGTCATACACTTGGATTATGCCAGTTTTTGCATTTTTTTGTTGCTCATCATTACCCGATGCAGCGCAAGCGAGATAGAGCTTGTCACCCGTTGGGCTGAAGGTATACTTGGCAGCATAAACATCGGGTATTTTTACAATACCTACAACCGTTTTATTGAGCGCATCGATAATAGACAGTTCGCCAATAATATGTTCAGAATCAGATTTTCGATCGGCACCTTTACCAATCAAAAATTGTCCTGCAGGGTGTAATAACAGGTTGCGACTGCCTTTGAGTTCAATTGTACTTTCAATAATATTTTTGATTGGATCAATAATCTGTATTTGTTCATAGCCGTTACTTAAGCAATACAGCTTTCCAGTGAGGTGCGAATAGTCAGTGCCATGAGGAAATGAGTTGTTAGGAATGCTTGTTTCACTGTTTTCTTCTTTTTCGGCATTACATAGGTTAATGGTCGCAACAACTTTTAACCAGCTCTTTTTATCGTCAGGATCATTACCAATAACTGAGAGAGTGCCATCTTTTAAGTTGGAAATGAATGTACGATAAGGAACATCGGGTGCATTTTTTGAGGGTGCTGAAAAGGTTGCATTGTGGTGTCCGCGCCCTACACAGATGGTTTTTAAAACTTCAGCCGCCTCACTTTGATTTGTTTTGTCCAGGTTGACAACCATGACAGAAGAGCCTTGAGTGCCACAATTGAGTGTGTCGTTGCCTGTCTGTTTATCGCCGTCATTCATATACCAGACTCGGTCAGAGTATGGATCTGGATAAGCATGTGCTGGAAACGCATCGGCTGGAAAACGGTCAGCAAGATGTATCTCTTTTGATACAGGGTTCATCAAGATAATTTTTTCGTTTCGACTGATGCCAAGAAAAACAGGTTTGTAAGGTTTTTCAGTATCACTGGCAGGATCAATCGGAATCTCTTTTAGAGATGTTGTTTCATCATGTTTAATAATTGAAACGTTGCCTGTCTTTCTATCGCTTGAAAAATAGGCTAATGCCCAGGAAGCCTTTCGCATTCTGTTATACCTTGACTTAAAAATAGAGAGAAGGATAGAAAATTTAAGGTAATTTCTCAACTTAACGCGTGGAAAAATTAATAATAGGGGCTATTTTGAATTTGTTGCTGATTAAACTCGGCGTTGAGTTTTATGCGATTTTCAGGGATCTCGTAAATTAACAGGCTTTTATCTCTGTAAAAGTCTGTATGAAGGGTGATGAGGATTTTTTCTATATTCCAGTACAAGGTGCCGTCAGTTAAAAAAGTACCTTTGTTGTATTTTGCAGGTCCATATTTGCGCTCCATTTTTTGCTGAATTGTGGCATGGAATTGTGCTGGAAATTGATATTCCAGAAAAGCAAAATCACCACTCTCTTTAATGAACCCTGTGTAGAGGCGTTCACTGTTTTCAAAAAGTTTGCTGCTGTTATAAATGTCATAAAAGTTTGATAGTCCGCCTTCACGAACCAGCTTGGCTCCCGCCTGTTTAATAGCGCTGCGTAGTAGGTTTCTGTTTGTAGTTTCAAGATTGATGCCAAATAACTCAAGCGAATGAGCGGAAGGTAAATAGCCACTGAAAATCAATAGGCAAAATGAAAGAGTTGCTGTGGTGTATCTCATATTATTAACTTTCGGTTTTTGTTTTCTAATCCTTAGGTTGTTTAAAGTCGATATCGGAAGTGATAGTTAAAACTGAGGAAATATGGTGAATACTGAAGAAATAGAGAGTGCGAAAGCATCAAGTGAAATTGACCTTCAATTTGATGCTAAAACAGTACGTTATGGTGTTCTTGTAGGGGGGCTTCGTTTGTTTCTCCCCTCGCAGACGTTAAATGAAGTTGTTAATGATGGAGAGATCTACCCCGTACCTAATACACCGAGGTGGTTTAGAGGAGTCATTAATCATCGTGGGAATATTGTTTCAGTTTTTGATCTGAAAGATATCTTTTTTGATGAAGTGTCTTATACGCAGCAAGAGAATCAATCTCATATTTTGGTTGTTGGTAAAGGTGATGGTGCTGTGGGTATTTTGGTTGATACTTTGCCACAAGTAATAAATATTGAAAAAACTGACGGGGAAAGCCAGGTGAAAATTCCGGATATTTTAGAGCGGCACTTAATTATAGGTGGCAGTAGTGGTTGGGTGGAGGTTGATTTTTCAGGTTTATTTG
The DNA here is from genome assembly GCA_015490755.1 of Gammaproteobacteria bacterium. Lineage (GTDB taxonomy): Bacteria > Pseudomonadota > Gammaproteobacteria > JAADGQ01 > JAADGQ01 > S141-38. Next base: position 33,977 of record WFXF01000056.1, on the reverse strand, counting down.
AAGAGATCGGAGGTTTAATACTTTTGTGAACCTTCTGTTCCTTACAACGTTGCTGAGTATAGGCATTTCCAGTTTGCCTATGGGTTTGAAAAGTTTGGTGGGGAAATTGGTGAGGCCGTCCTTGGCCAGGTAATGATCACTTCCCGTGATCTAAGGTACGCGTAGAGCGTACGCGTACAATCCTTTACTCCCTTTTTATCAATCACATCTATCCTTAATCCTTCGTGATCGTTGCTTCCATGCGGTCACTCCATGTGACATGGTGGCATCTTGCCTTCCAAATATACGTGCTTAGTCCCTTTTCCTTGCATACTGCTTCCGTTTTTTGGCTTCATTCCTATGAATCCAAAAAGTTGTATCTGTGCACGGCATCTTGCCATTATCAATTCCATTGACCGATTGCATTTCAATCCTTGTCCGTTGCGTATGGCATCTTGCCAGTACCGATCCATGTGGTACGATTTGCACAGCTACACAACATGCTACATCATCCTGTTATTGCAGCGCTTTCCTTATTCCTTGCTGCTTAGCTACGTCCTTGCGAACATGTTAACGGCGTATGCTGGATAAACTTGAGTAAACGCATACGTATTCTTACATATTTTTAAATAAGTTGTAAATTTTAAATTTTTACACGGCTCGTTAAGGTTAATTTTATGTATTCAGATAGAGAGTTTCGGCACAATAAATGATGGGGAGGGGAAGAGATTAGATGCTTGATACATTATCACTGCTGGAAGAGTGGCAATTTCCGTCAGTAGCCAGAAGGCAGGTGGAGGTGTTGCAAGTTAACTTGGGGTATCGCTGTAATTTGCAATGTTTGCATTGTCATGTTGATGCAAGTCCTGGGCGGTCTGAAATGATGGAGCGTAATGTTATTGAAGATATTGTCAGGTTTTTGGAAAAGGGCGATATCAAAACGCTGGATCTGACAGGGGGGGCACCAGAAATGAATATACACTTTTGTTACCTGGTTGAGAGTGCGAAAGCGTTAGGCGTTCATGTCATTGATCGGTGTAATTTAACCATTTTTGAAGAGCCTGGCTATAAAGAGTTGGCGAATTTTTTAGCACTTAATGAAGTAGAGGTGGTTGCATCATTGCCATGTTATCTTGAAGATAATGTTGATAAGCAGCGAGGCCGAGGTACCTTTGCTGCGAGTATCAAGGGGCTTTTGCGGTTGAACTCTCTAGGTTATGGAAAGCCGATGTCAGGTTTAGTGTTAAACCTTGTCTATAATCCACAAGGCCCTGCTTTACCCCCCCCTCAAGCAGCCTTGGAGTCTGACTATAGAAGGCATTTAACAGAGAAATTTGGCATAGAGTTTAATCAACTATTTACATTAACAAATATGCCGATTAAGCGTTTTGGTAGCATGTTGGTTTCGAAGGGTGAGTTTGAAGGCTATATGCAGCTGTTAAATAATGCATATAGTTCAGATAATCTGGAAAGTTTAATGTGTCGCAATCAGTTGAGCGTGGATTGGCAGGGTTTTGTTTATGATTGTGACTTTAATCAAATGCTCAACCTGCCTTTACAGCGGGAAGGAAAGAGTCGCTGGCATCTGTCTGACCTGGCAGGGGGAATGCTTGAGGGAGAGGCTGTTGTTGTTAAGGGGCATTGTTATGGTTGTGCTGCGGGTCAAGGAAGCAGCTGTGGCGGTGCACTGGAAGGATAACTGTTTTCTGGTATGATGTGCGGTTCTCTTGATAGATCCCTCTAAAGTAAAATTTCATGCGAATCGGTCCATATGAACTAACAAACAATTTAATACTTGCCCCTATGGCTGGAGTGACTGATGCGCCGTTCCGCCAATTGTGCAGGCAGTGGGGAGCAGGTTTGGCGGTGTCCGAGATGGTTTCATCAAATTCGCTATTGTGGGGAAGTGATAAAACACAGCGGCGAGCTACATTTGCTGATGCTGATGATACGCCGCGTTCTGTTCAGATTGTGGGTGCAGATCCTGCACTTATGGCGCAAGCTGCACAGATGAATGTTGAAAATGGTGCGCAAATTATTGATATTAATATGGGTTGTCCTGCCAAAAAAATATGTAATGTGATGGCAGGGTCGGCACTATTACAAAATGAGCTGCTTGTAGGGAAAATTCTGGAAGCGGTTGTTAAGGCTGTTGATGTGCCAGTGACGCTTAAAATACGTACGGGTTGGGATGCGGTTAGCCGTAATGGAGTCGTTGTTGCTAAAATTGCAGAAAAATCTGGAGTTCAGGCTTTGGCAGTACATGGACGTACACGTGCTTGCGGATACCGTGGTGATGCTGAATACGATACTATTGCTGATATTAAAGCAGCGGTGGAGATTCCAGTGATTGCCAATGGTGATATTACTTCACCAGAAAAAGCCAAATTTGTGCTCGACTATACCGGGGTTGATGCTGTCATGATAGGTCGTGCAGCACAAGGGCGGCCCTGGATTTTTCGTGATATTGGCGCGTACTTGAAAACAGGGGAAATTCCATCTCAGCCTACAGCTGCTGAGATAAAAATGATAGTATTAAAGCACCTGCAAAAAATGTATGAATTTTATGGCGAATATACTGGGGTACGTATGGCACGGAAGCACCTGTCCTGGTTTAGTAAAGGGCAAACTGGAGCTTCAGAATTTCGTCATCAAGTGAATCGATTAGATTCATCTGAGCAACAAATAAAACTGACCCGTAATTTTTTTGACTGTCTGGATAGAGTCGCATGAGCGAATATAAATTAAAGCAGGATGCTTTCGTTGAACGGCGCAAGCAGCCACTGAGTGGTTGCATGCGTATTGCGCTGGAAATGTATTTTAAGGATCTTGATGGAGGGCAACCGCCAGAAAATATCTATCAAATGGTGTTGAGTGAGGTTGAGCTGCCACTTCTTGAGGTTGTGATGAAATATACTCAAGGAAATCAGAGTAGGGCAGCAAAAATACTTGGTCTTAATAGAACAACCCTCCGCAAAAAATTAAAACTGTACGATCTGGATTAAGGAATTTCTGTGTTAAAAATCAAGCGTGCGCTGATTAGCGTTTCAGATAAAAGTGGTATCGTCGATTTTGCTCGGCAATTGCAGCAAAAATTTGGGGTTGAAATATTGTCAACGGGCGGAACTGCAAAATTGCTCAATGAGCATGGTATTGCTGTAACTGAAGTGTCAACTTATACCGGTTTTCCTGAAATGATGGAGGGGCGGGTTAAAACGCTCCATCCAAAAATTCATGGTGGTTTGTTAGGGCGGCGTGGTGTTGATGATGCTGTTATGAAGCGACACGATATCGGGCCAATAGATTTAGTTGTCGTTAATTTATACCCGTTTGCTAAAACAGTTGCTGAGCCTGATTGTACGTTGGTTGATGCGATTGAAAATATCGATATTGGTGGGCCGACAATGCTGCGGGCGGCAGCAAAAAACCATGAATCGGTCAGTGTTGTGGTTGATGTCGATGATTATGCAAAAGTACTCAATGAAATGCAGGTAAATAAGGGGGCGGTTTCTGATTCCGCTCGCTTTTCTCTGGCAGTAAAAGCTTTTGAGCATACAGCAGGCTATGATGGTGCAGTTGCAAATTATTTAGGAACAGTGCAGAGTTCGGGAGAGCGTATGGATTTTCCTCGTACTTATAATTCGCAATACCTGAAAGCGCAGGATTTGCGCTATGGAGAAAATCCACACCAAAAAGCAGCTTTCTATGTAGAGCCATCATCGACCGAAGCATGTGTTGGAACTGCACGTCAATTGCAGGGCAAGGCACTTTCATTTAATAATATTGCTGATACCGATGCAGCATTGGAGTGCGTTAAATCCTTTGATTTAGAGCCTGCTTGTGTGATTGTAAAGCATGCTAATCCATGTGGCGTTGCTGTAGGTGAAAGCATGCTGGTTGCCTATGAGCGTGCTTATGAAACTGATCCAGCATCGGCTTTTGGTGGTATTATTGCATTTAATCGTGAGCTGAATGCAGAAGTGGCTAAGGTTTTGATTGAACGCCAGTTTATTGAGGTTGTAATTGCTCCCAAGGTTTCTGAAGATGCTTTGGCTGTTTTTGCTAATAAACCCAATGTCCGTGTATTAAGCTGTGGTTATTGGGATAAACGGAGTCATACAACATGGGATTACAAGCGAGTTACGGGCGGGTTGCTGGTTCAAGATCGTGATCAAGGTTTTATTGCACACTCTGATTTAAAAATAGTAACCGAGCGTAAACCAAGTGAAAGTGAAATGAGAGATCTGCTATTTTCCTGGAAAGTAGCAAAATTTGTAAAATCCAATGCAATTGTTTTTGGTAAAAATAATCAAACAATTGGTGTGGGTGCAGGCCAGATGAGTCGAGTATATAGTGCTCGGATAGCTGCGATTAAAGCGGCTGATGCTGGTCTGAAAGTCAAGGGGTCTGTGATGGCTTCAGATGCTTTTTTTCCATTTCGTGATGGCTTGGATAGTGCGGCAGAAGTGGGCGTAACAGCAGTGATTCAGCCAGGTGGCTCTATGCGTGACCAAGAGGTAATCGAGGCTGCTAATGAACATGGAATTGCGATGGTTTTTAGTGGTATGAGGCATTTTCGACACTAAAAATAATAGCTGAAAGGTGAAAAAGTTAGGGTTGGGGTTGCAATTTTTAGTTGTTTAGGCTCAAATATAGGACGTATCTGCCGATAGTGTTCTAACATATATTAATAAATAAAACTCTCATAGTGTTTCTGATTTTCGTGTGTCAAGCTATCAATACGCATATTTTTAGGTGAGAGCTTATTTTCCGTTTTATTCTGTTGATTTTAAAAGGTTCGGCTCTAAAGGAGAGGCTAAGTGAGCGAAAACATAATCTATGTGACTGATGCAAATTATGATGCAGAGGTACTTAAGGCTGAAGTTCCAGTATTGGTTGATTTTTGGGCTGATTGGTGTGGGCCTTGTAAAATGATTGCTCCAATTCTGGATGAAATTGCAGATGAATATGTCGGCAAAATAAAAGTAGCAAAGCTTAATATTGATGATAATCCGGTAACACCTCCTAAATTTGGTATTCGTGGTATTCCAACGATTATGTTATTTAAAAATGGTCATGTGGAAGCAACTCGGGTGGGTGCCGTTTCCAAATCACAGTTGACTACATTTATCGACAGCAACCTGTAACTATAAGATGGTTGTGCCCCATCTATTTACAACAGTATATGGTGATGGGGTTTGCTTAAGTAAGGGTGCTATTTACAAATTGAGTTAAAAAATCTATTGTTAGCGACATACTAACTTGTAGTAATCCCGCCAAATAAATCAAATTTAGCCAGTTGATCTCTGGTTTTCCCATAAAAGAATTCATGTGAACTAAATAAATTATGAACCTTACCGAACTAAAAAAACTTCCAGCAACCGAATTGCTTGACCTTGCTAAATCGATGGGTGTTGATAATGTTTCCCGAGCGAGAAAGCAAGACATTATATTTTCTATTTTGAAAGCTCATGCTAAAAAAGGTGAAAATATTTTTGGCGATGGTGTTCTGGAAATTTTGCAGGATGGGTTTGGGTTTTTACGTTCAGCGGATAGCTCTTATTTAGCGGGGCCTGATGATATCTATGTATCACCCAGCCAAATTAGACGCTTTGGTTTACGTACAGGAGACACGGTTGCCGGGAAAATTCGCCCACCTAAAGATGGTGAGCGTTATTTTGCACTGCTTAAAGTGGATAAAATCAATTTTGATTCACCGGAAAATGCAAAACATAAGGTGCTATTTGAAAACTTGACACCTCTGTTTGCTCAGGAGCGCTTTAATCTTGAGCAAGGTAATGGCAGTACAGAGGATTTAACGTCTCGTATTATTGAGCTTGTTTCACCCATCGGCAAAGGGCAGCGTGGCTTAATTGTTTCACCACCCAAAGCGGGTAAAACAATGATGCTGCAAACAATTGCACAATCAATAGCAACCAGTCACCCTGAATGCTACCTGATTGTCCTGCTTATTGATGAACGCCCTGAAGAGGTGACAGAAATGTCACGTTCGGTTCGCGGTGAAGTGGTGTCGAGCACTTTTGATGAGCCTGCGAGCCGCCATGTTCAGGTAGCTGAAATGGTTATAGAGAAGGCTAAACGTCTTGTTGAACATAAACATGATGTGGTGATCCTGCTTGATTCAATTACACGCCTTGCGCGTGCGTATAATACCGTTGCCCCTTCTTCTGGTAAGGTTTTAACGGGTGGTGTGGATGCGAATGCACTACAGCGTCCGAAGCGTTTTTTTGGTGCCGCGCGTAATGTTGAAGAGGGTGGTAGTTTGACTATTATCGCAACAGCACTGGTTGAAACGGGTTCACGAATGGATGATGTTATTTACGAAGAGTTCAAGGGGACGGGTAATATGGAGCTGCACCTTGATCGTAAAATTGCTGAAAAGCGTATTTACCCTGCAATTAATATCAATCGCTCGGGAACGCGTCGTGAAGAGTTATTAAGCAAGCCTGATGAATTACAGAAAGTCTGGATACTGCGTAAATTATTGCACCCGATGGAAGATCTGGCCGCGATGGACTTTTTGCTGGATAAATTAAAAGATACAAAAACAAATAATGAATTTTTTGAATCAATGAAGCGAAAATAGTAACAAGCACTTCAAATTCAAAGATGAAGGGCGACAAGTGCAAGTTTGTCGCCCCTTTTTTCTTCTATAGCTTTACTGTTACGGGTTTTGTGTTCCAGATCTCTTTTGCATATTCACCAATGGTGCGGTCACTGGAAAATTTGCCCATATTGGCAATGTTGGAAATAGCTTTTTGTGTCCAGGCACCAGGGTCGAGATATAGGTCTGAAACGGTCTCCTGACAAGCGATATATGATGCAAAATCAGCCAGCAGGCAATATTGATCACCATGATTGAGCAGGGTATCAACAACGGGTTGAAAGAGGTTAATATTTCGGGGAGAAAAATAGCCCGATCCAATCATGTCAATAGCCTCTTTTAGCTCATGATTGGCATGATAGTAGTCTTTGGGATTGTAGCCATTGGCGCGAAGCTCTTCTAGTTCTGTCGTTGTCATACCAAAAATAAAAATATTCTCTTCGCCTACCTCTTCTCTGATTTCAATATTAGCACCATCCAGTGTGCCAATCGTCAATGCACCATTTAGTGCAAATTTCATATTGCTGGTGCCGGATGCTTCCGTGCCCGCTGTTGAGATCTGTTCTGAAAGATCGCATGCGGGAATAATTTTTTGAGCGGCTGAAACGTTATAATTCGGAAGAAATACAACTTTTATACGGTCTCCTATGGCAGGGTCATTATTAACGATATCTGCAACGTTGTTGATGAGCTTGATGATGAGTTTGGCCATCGTGTAGGCCGGTGCGGCTTTACCTGCAAAAATAAAAGTACGTGGGACTGTGGTTGTTTGTGGGTTATGGCGGATGCGGTTATAGAGCGTAATAATATGTAATACATTAAGCAGTTGACGTTTGTATTCGTGAATGCGTTTCACTTGTATATCGAAAATTGATTCTGTATTGATCTGTATTCCCAGATCTTTTGTAATCATGTCAGCCAGCTGCTGCTTGTTACTTTGTTTGATGCTTTGTATTTCCTGCTGGAATTTTTTATTGCTCTTCAGTGAATTGAGTGCTTTTAGTTTATCCAGGTCTGTAACCCATTCGTCACCAATTTTAGCTGTAATCAGTTGAGCCAGTTTTTTATTGGCCTGGTTTAACCATCGTCTTGGTGTGATTCCGTTGGTTTTATTGATAATTTTATCGGGGAAGTGCTGATTAAATCTGGAAAAAATAGTTGATTTCATGAGTTTAGTGTGAAGCTCTGCCACACCATTGACCTTATGGCTGCCGACAATAGCCAAATGTGCCATACGAATTCGTTTTTCACTATTTTCATCAATGATTGATAGCTCTTTTAACATATCCTGATTGCCTGGAAAGTGATGGGAGACATCAACAAGAAAGTGATGGTTAATATCGTAAATAATTTGCAGATGGCGTGGCAGCATTTTTTCAAATAGTTTTACCGGCCATGTTTCCAGTGCTTCAGGCATTAATGTATGGTTTGTATAAGCGAATGTGCGGGTGGTGATGTCCCATGCAACGTCCCAGTTCAGGTGGTGAGTGTCAACAAGAATACGCATGAGCTCTGGAATGGCAATAGCAGGGTGGGTGTCATTGAGCTGAATCGCGACTTTGTTGGGTAGCTCATCAAATGTATCATGGTGCTTTTTAAAGCGGTAAAGAATATCCTGTAGCGATGCGCATACAAAAAAGTATTGTTGCTTCAGGCGTAATGTTTTTCCTGTGAGTGTCGTATCATCAGGATAGAGTACTTTGGAGATATTCTCAGAGTCATTTTTGCTTTCAACGGCTTTGATATAATCGCCTTGATTGAAGTATTGAAGCTCGAAGTCACGGGAAGATTTTGCTGCCCATAACCGCATATTATTAACAGTGTCTGTTTTATAGCCGGGGATGGGCGTATCGTATGCCATCGCCATGACATCATCTGTTTCAATCCAGTGATATCGCATCTCGCCCCTATCATCCGGATATTGAATAATTTTCCCATTAAATTTGACAGGATAGAGCACTTCCGCGCGAGGAAATTCCCAGGGGTTGCTGTAACGGAGCCAGTTATCTGGATGCTCAATCTGGAAGCCTTTTTCTATTTTTTGGTTAAACATGCCATATTCATAACGGATTCCATAGCCATAACCCGGTAGATTTAAAGTAGCCATGGAGTCAAGAAAGCAGGCAGCCAGACGGCCTAAACCACCGTTGCCTAAGGCTGCGTCAGGTTCGATATCAAGAATGTCTTCCATCTTGACACCAATCTCCTGAAGCGCCTCAGTGCAATTGTCGTAAATATCCAGATTAAGCAAGCTATTGGTGAGAGTTCTGCCGATTAAAAACTCCAGTGATAGATAATAAACGCGTTTGGCATCCTTGTTGTAGTACGTGCGCATGGTTTCCATCCAGCGCTCTGTTAGACGATCACGAGTCACATAGGCCAGTGCATTGAACCAGTCACGAGGCGTTGCAGTAAAGCGATCTTTACCAATGCTGTATTCCAGGCGCTGAACTAATGAATGTTTTAATGTTTCGACATCGAGGCCAAGGCGTTCGTGTTGAAAAATATTACGATAAACTGTAGAGCGTTCCATGCTTTTCTTGCCTTTATTTACTTTAATATAAAAATAGGGGTTGCCGTTTTTTGAAAGCTTGCGTATTATTCGCTGTTCCCTTAAGTTTGATAATTGTGGTATCTGAGTAGATTAACGGCAGTTATTGAACAACTATGAACAGATGACGGATTGAGAGAGTTTTTAAAAATGAAGGCGGATATTCACCCAGAGTACAAAGATATTAATGTAGCCTGCAGTTGTGGTAATAAATTTATTACCCGCTCGACTCATGGCAAAGATTTGCAATTGGATGTGTGTGCTGCTTGCCACCCTTTTTACACAGGACAACAAAAAATTCTAGACTCTGCTGGACGCGTTGACAAGTTCCGTCAGAAATACAGTATGAAACATTAAGCTGCATTGTGACGATAAAGAAATTTATCGTCACAGTGTACTGAGAAAAAGGGGCACTCTTACTGAGGAAGAGTGCCCCTTTTTTAATTGTGTTCAAAACAGATGCCAGGATGAAGCAACGATGAACGAAGAGAGAAAAAAGGCGGCGCTTGACTATCATGCTAACCCGGAACCCGGAAAAATTTGTATTGAATTGACAAAATCTTGTATCTCGCAAGATGATCTTGCCCTGGCCTATACGCCCGGTGTAGCTGAGCCGGTACGTGCCATTGCAGATAACATTGAAGAAGCTTACCGTTATACGGCCAAAGGTAATTTGGTCGCGGTGATTACCGATGGCACTGCCGTGCTGGGTTTGGGTAATGTGGGTGCATTGGCCGGTAAGCCTGTCATGGAAGGTAAAGGAGTTCTGTTCAAAAAGTTTGCCGGTATTAACTGTTTTGATATTGAGGTGGACGCGCCTTCACCTGAGGCATTTATTGAAACTGTTGCCAATATTGCTCCTACGTTTGGCGGGATTAATCTGGAAGATATTGCAGCGCCGCACTGCTTTGAAATAGAAAAAGCCTTGATCGAACGACTGGATATTCCGGTTTTTCATGATGATCAGCACGGTACCGCAATTATTATCGCCGCGGGTTTACTTAATGCGCTGCAACTGCAACAAAAAGAGATGGGTCAGATTAAATTGGTCTGTTTGGGCGCTGGCGCAGCGGGTATCGCTGCGATGCACCTGTTGCTTGAACTGGGACTTAAGAAAGACAATATCCGTTTGATCGACCGCAAAGGGGTGATTCATACAGGTCGGGATGACTTGGTTGATTACAAACAAGAGTTTGCGGTAAATACCAAAGAGCGATCTTTACTGGACGCAATGACGGGTGCAGATGTTTTGATTGGTGTTTCCGGGCCTGATTTAGTGACGGTTGAAATGTTGCTTGCAATGGCACCTAAACCAATTGTTTTTGCACTCTCTAATCCTGACCCCGAAATACGGCCTGATTTAGCACACGAAACACGTCCTGATCTATTGATGGCTACAGGTCGTAGTGACCATCCTAATCAAGTTAATAACGTACTGGGTTTTCCTTTTATCTTTCGTGGAGCACTGGATGTGCGTGCTTCCTGTATTAATATGGCGATGCAGTTGGCAGCAGTGCATGCGATTGCAGATTTGGCACATGAAACGGTGCCAGAAGAGGTATTGGCTGCTTACCAATTAGATCATCTGGATTTTGGTTTTGACTATATTATTCCAACACCATTAGATCCGCGCCTGATTGAGCGTGTAGCGCCGGCAGTGGCTCGCGCAGCGGTTGATTCTGGAGTGGCCCGTTTAGACTACCCGGTGGCGTGATTACACTTCACCGTAGTTTGCTGAATCGCTGAGCCAGCGCTTCATTAGTGGCTCAACATGCTCTGGATAGTGCTGCATGATTAATGGTGCGGCTTTGGCCACTTTCTCTATAAGGTGCGCATCGCGTATAACATCTGCGATGCGCATTTTTGCAATACCGCTCTGGCGTGTACCTAAAATTTCTCCAGGGCCACGTATTTCCAGATCACGGCGAGAAATTTCGAAGCCATCGTTGGTCTCTCGCATGGCATTTAATCTTGATCGGCCTATTTTCGATAGTGGGGGGCGATACATCAAAATACAGGCGCTGCTTGTATTGCCGCGTCCAACGCGCCCTCTTAGCTGGTGCAGTTGTGATAATCCTAGTCGCTCCGCATTTTCAATAATCATCAAGCTGGCATTCGGAACGTCAACACCGACCTCAATAACAGTAGTTGCAACGAGCAGGTCAATATCACCAGCCTTGAACTGTGCCATGACATCGGCTTTTTCATCCGCTTTCATGCGCCCATGAATGAGGCCGATGCGGATATCAGTGAGTGCTTTTTTAATCTGCGCAGCACTCTCTTCTGCCGCTTGACACTGTAGCGCTTCAGACTCTTCAATCAATGTACAAACCCAGTAGGCTTGTCTGCCGGATTGGCAGGCTTGATGAACACGCGCAATCACTGCATCCCGGCGGTTCTCATGGATAACGGCTGTTTCAACCGGCTGTCTGCCCGGGGGAAGTTCGTCAATGACTGAAATATCCAGCTCGGCATAGGCGGTCATGGCGAGTGTACGTGGAATAGGTGTGGCGGTCATGATAAGTTGATGCGGATAACGGCCTGATTGAAGTCCTTTTTCGCGCAAAGCGAGGCGTTGATGCACACCAAAGCGGTGCTGTTCGTCAATCACAATCAACCCCAGTTTTTTGAAAACAACACTTTCCTGAAAAAGAGCATGTGTGCCGACAATAACCTCTATTTCAGCGGATGCAAGCTGCTCTAACAGTGCTTCTCTTTTTTTGCCTTTGTGTTTTCCTGTTAACCAGCCGATTTTGATATTTAGGGGCTCAAGCCATTGTTGCATATTATTCAGGTGTTGTTCTGCCAGTAGCTCGGTGGGAGCCATGATTGTTGCCTGATAACCCGCTTCGACAGAGCTTAAAATGGCCGAAACTGCGACAACCGTTTTTCCACAACCGACATCGCCCTGAATCAAGCGCTGCATCGGAGTGGTTTTTTGAAGATCCGCTTTTATTTCACTGATGACGCGCTGCTGTGCCCGGGTCAGTTTAAATTGCAGGTTCTTGAGCAGAGTGTCGAATAGTTGCTCTGTGCTTGAGAGTTTGGGTGCTATTTTTTCTTGCATATTTTGGCGCAGTCGACGCAGTCCCAAATGGTGTGCCAGTAGCTCTTCAAATGCGAGACGTTGCTGCGCGGGATGGTTGCCTTTTAATAATATGCTTTGCTGTGCATGCGAAGGGGGACGGTGAACATATAACAAGGCCTCAATAAATGGAATAAAATTAAATTGTTGGTAAATAGCTTGAGGCAATAAGTCGGTCAGCGAACTCTCTTCGAGAAGCTCGATCGCCTGCTGTGTCAATTTTTTCCAGCTGGCCTGTTGCAAACCTTCTGTGGTTGGATAGACGGGCGTTAAGCTTTGCTCGACTGGCTCAGGCTCCTTTGAGGTTAATTTTTTAATCTCAGGGTGAATGATCTCCAATCCCATGTTGTTAGATCGTATTTCGCCATAGCAGCGAATGCGGCTCCCCTTTTTTAACATCTGTTGTTGATGGGCGTTGAAATAAAAAAAGCGTAACGTAAGAACATGGCCAGACTCTTCAAGCTGGGCAATCAACATGCGCTTTTGTCCCTGCTTTATTTCACTTCGAATAATCGTTCCCTCAACAAGCGCTTCACTTCCGGTTTGAAGTGCTGCAATCGGTGTTAAATGGGTATGATCTTCATAGCGTAGCGGTAGGTGAAACAGAATATCTGCGACGGTGCGGATATTTAGACGAGCAAGTCGCTCTGCAATACGCGCCCCAACCCCATTGAGTGACGTGACAGACAGAGAGTTCAGTGATGGGATCAAGAGGCTTAAGTATGGAGTTCAAGTACAGCGTCCATTTCAACGGCCGCCCCTTTGGGCAGTGATGCGACACCAATAGCGGCACGTGCAGGGTAAGGTTCCTGAAAATAGGTTGCCATGACTTCATTGACCAATGAAAAGTGCCCCAAGTCCGTCAGAAAAATATTGAGTTTGACAATATCTTCTAAGGAACCACCGGCCGCTTCAGCAACGGCTTTCAAATTATTAAAAACCCGCTTGATTTGATCACTCATATCACCGTTAACAAGTTGCATGGTCTCAGGAATGAGGGGGATCTGCCCCGAGATGTAAACAGTGCTGCCTGTTTTGATGGCTTGTGAGTAGGTGCCAATGGCCTCCGGTGCTTTATCTGTTTTAATGATTTCCCGCATCATAGTTAGGTGCTCCCAGGTGTTTGATTATTTTTTTGCACGATAAATACGTGTTATATTTTTTATGCGGCGTATTCTACGCATAATAGTCGCTAAATGTTTACGGTTGCGTACCGTGATGGTGAACTTTATCAGGCTGTGGCTTTCGTCTCGTTGATCTATTTCAACATTGTTAATATTGGATTGTTGCTCGGAAATGGCCGTTGAAATAGTGGCAAGCACCCCACGTTGATTGATTACTTCAATATGAATTTCTACAGGAAACTCACCTTCAACTTGCCGTTCCCAATGTACGTCAATACAATTTTCTGGCCGCTTGTGTGCAGCCATATTTTTACAAATTTCGGTATGAATAACGATTCCCCGCCCAGCTGTAAGCTGGGCAACAATGGGGTCGCCGGGAATAGGGTCACAGCATTTAGCAAAATTAATGACCATGCCTTCAGTGCCGCGAATAGCTAAAGGGCGTGCAAGAGAGGCCTCTTTGCGCAACCATGTAGGCATGTAGTTTGAAAATACATTTTTAAATATGCGAGGGCGTTTTTTGTTTCTACGCTCTCTGTCAGGTTTTTCAACGGCTTGTAAACTTTGCAACCGTCTGGCCACTAAAATGGCCATGCAATTTCCTAGGCCAATTTCTGCAAGTAGATCATCCATTGATTTGAAATTAAATGATTTCAAAAGTATGGATATCTGAGCCGGGGTGAGGTTGATTAGCGAAAAACCGAGCTCGTGCAAGGCTTGGTCAAGCAGGCGTTCACCCAGGATGATCGCATCATCATGCTTGAGGTTTTTCAGATAATGGTGAATATTGGAGCGTGCTTTGCCGGTGACCGCAAAATTGATCCAGACTGGATTGGGACGTGCGTTTGGCGATGTAATAACTTCAATAGTCTGGCCATTGTGCAGCACTGTACGTAAGGATGCAGTTCTGCGGTCAACCTTAGCAGAGATGCAGTGATTGCCTATATCTGTGTGTACTGCATAGGCAAAATCGATAAGGGTTGATCCGCGTGGCAGCTCAATAATATCGCCGTTGGGTGTAAATACATAGACTTTGTCAGGAAAAAGATCAACCTTAACGTTTTCAATAAAGTCTAAAGAGTTTTCAGTATTTCTTTGAAGTTCCAGCAGGTTGTGCAGCCAATCACGGACATGATGATGAGAGTAGCTATTTTCAGGATTTTCTTTTGTTTTGTAAAGCCAGTGAGCAGCAATGCCTGCCTCGGCGACTTTATCCATCTCTTTGGTGCGAATTTGTACCTCAATAGGGACTTTATGTGAACTGAAAAGAATGGTGTGCAGTGATTGATAGCCATTGGTTTTTGGTATGGCGATATAGTCTTTAAATCGTCCGGGCACCGGTTTGTAAATACTATGGATAATGCCAAGCACCCGGTAACATGTATCAGGCTCATCTACAATGATACGAAATGCGTATACATCAAAAACATCTGAAAATGAGAGCTGTTTCTCCTGCATTTTTCGATAGATGCTATGAAGGTGTTTGACACGCCCTTGAACACAGGCTTCGATTCCTTCATCTTTCAGTCGCACTGTTATTGTGTTTTCAATTTTACCTACAAGCTCTTTAAAGTGACCGCGTACTTTTTTTACCGCATCGTTGATGACTCGATAACGCATGGGGTGCAGTGCCTTGAAGCCAAGATCCTGAAGTTCTGTTCGAACACTGTTAATGCCCAGGCGATAGGCAATTGGAACATAGATCTCCAGAGTTTCATGGGCGATTCGGCGGCTTTTTTCGGCGGGCATGGCACCTAAAGTACGCATGTTGTGCAGGCGGTCGGCCAGTTTGATGAGAATGACACGGATGTCATGCACCATGGCCAGCATCATTTTTCGAAAGTTTTCAGCCTGCGCTTCCAGGCGGTTTTCAAATTTGATTTGTGTCAGTTTAGTGACGCCATCAACCAGTTCTGCAACCTCATTACCAAATTGAAGTGCCAGTGCGTTTTTCGTGACTCCAGTATCTTCGATCACGTCATGTAAAATTGCAGCAATGATGCTATCACAATCCAAGTGAATGTTGGCCAGAATTCTGGCAACAGCAAATGGGTGATGAATATAGGGCTCACCGGAGCGTCGAGTTTGGCCTTCATGGGCTTTTATGCCGAATAGACAGGCTTCCCTGACACTCTGGACCTGTTTTTCATCCAGATACGTCCCTGCCAGGCTGCATAAATCTTGCACCAGGGCTTGTGTATCTGGATGTTTGGTGGCTTGTACTTCAAGCACAGCAGGTTGAGAAATTGTTTAGCTTTGTTGCAGGGCGGTTTGTAACTCTTCTTCACTCACTAAAGATTCTTCTGCATGTTCTCTTGCAGAGATATCATTGAGAATGCTTGCATTGATTTTTCCAGCAGCAATTTCACGTAGTGCAACAACAGTTGGCTTGTCGTTTTCCCATTCAACCAATGCTTCTGCGCCATTTGCTAGTTGACGTGCTCTTTTAGAAGAGACCAAAACTAACTCGAATCGGCTGTGGATATGCTCAAGGCAGTCTTCAATAGTGACGCGCGCCATAGTTGTTCCTCATTATGATTTAATCGTTCAGTGATGGAAGTATACAAAATTTCTGTCAGGCATTTAATAGCTCTTTGGTATTTTTTTGTGTTTTTGCACTATTACTTTCATTACTATACGTAGTTAATGCTGTTTCAGCGTCACTTAAAAGTATTTTTAAAATTTTATCAGATAGTACTTCTATGTCTGTTTCAAGAGTATCGAGCTTTTGGGTGAATAGCTCTTTTGTTATGTTTTGTGAGCTAAAGTTATGTCTAAGTGCCTTGATTTCAGATAGAACAACAGCTCTTTTTTCTCTGAGTAATGTGACTTTATTCGGCGACAATACCTCTTTTTGCAAATTTTCTTGTGTAAAAATTGGCAGGTTTGCATTGTTTGAGCTGAGAAGTGAAGCGATTGATAGAGAGTTTTTATTATTAACATGTTTGTGAGCAGGGTTGCTTTTTGGTTCGATCTCTATTTTTGTTTCTAGCTTCTGGTTTAGATAGCAAGATACCGATTTTGGCTGGAAAAGCTTAAAAAGTAGTAGGGCAATAACGAGTAAAACAGGAAAAATCGAGCAAGAAATCTTTAATAACGAATATTTCCAGTGTGTCTGATTTTCTAGTAATGCTTTTTGAATGTTGTTGATATTAGAAGGTAATGATAATAGTTTGAATAGCTGTCGTGTATCTGCCAATGTCGACTGCTTGAGCTGGGCATCTTCTTGTGAAAACTCTTGTAATAAATGAAACTTTTCCTGCTCAAGACGTTCCAGACTTTTTATCGTTAAATTGATGTCGTCAACATTTTCACCACCTTCTTCATTGACAAGAAGATCAAAGGTATCTCTCTTTTCTTCAATATTTTTATTAATTAGTTTTAGACTTTGGTTGTAGTCAGACTCTGATTTTTGTAAACGCTGAATTTTTTCATTAGAAAACTGTTGTTGATTAAATTGATCAATAGCTGGGAGTAGTGCGAGCGTAAATAGTGTGGGTGCAGTAAAAATTGAGAAAATAATGAGTATCAGGAAACGCCAGTTAAACTCCCATCCTTTACGGCTTAAAAAAAGAATCCGCAGTTTTTGAGTTGTTCTTAAGGTGCTTGGTAGTTCATAGGTAACCGTTTTTGTGCCAAGTAACCATAAAATAATAAAGGAAATAAGCATGATGTAAAGAGCAAGCGGCTCGAATTGTGCGGATAACCATTGCCATGCAATAAACCCACTGGCGACACTGCAGAGTGTAGCGATCAAGAAAATAATAATGGCTATACTGTTTAAATAGTGCTTGCTGTGAGGTACGAGCTTTTCATCACCAAATGGGCGTAGAAATGCATACCTGAAGTGATCCTTCATTTAAGTGCTCTAGATTGGCGTATCAATTTTTCTTGTATCGGGTGGTATGTTTAATGATTGAGATTGATCCACAAACAGTGGGCATGAACAATAGCTGAATTGTATGGAAAAAATGAGGCAAATATCACAAACAACTCTATTTTAGAGGCATTTATTCGCATACATTGCTAATTAAGCGGAAAAACTGCATAATTTTGTCAAAAATTATCTTTTTAGACTCAACTTTTAACTCCAAATTTAGCAATACAAAAGGAAAGCTCTATGCATAATGGTACTTCTGTTACTCAATTTATTATCGAGGAGCAGCGTGGCTTGTCAACAGCGAGCGGTGAATTTACTTCGCTTCTTAACGATATTGTGACTGCTTGCAAGGTGATCTCTAATGAAGTCAATCGCGGAAATTTGATCGGTATTCTTGGTGCTGCCGAGAGTGAAAATATTCAAGGAGAGACCCAGAAAGAGCTGGATATTATCACTAACGATATTTTTACTCAGACCAATGAGTGGTCAGGGAACCTGGCGGCGATGGCTTCTGAAGAGATGGATGATATCTATCCGATTCCAAAGCAATATCCAAAAGGTAAATATCTGTTGGTTTTTGATCCTTTGGATGGCTCATCAAATATTGATGTAAATATTTCAGTGGGAACCATTTTTTCAATTATGCGCTGTCCTGAAGGGGTAGAAAATCCAACGGCTGAAGATTTTCTACAGCCAGGCACTGAGCAGGTCTGTGGTGGGTATGCGTTATATGGGCCATCTACCATGCTGGTATTAACGACCGGAAATGGTGTGAATGGTTTTACTCTGGATCAAAATATTGGTGAATTTATTTTGACCAATCCAAACATGACGATTCCTGAAGATACACGAGAATTTGCAATCAATGCTTCTAATATGCGTTTTTGGGAAGAGCCTGTTCGGCGTTATGTCGAAGAGTGTCTGGCAGGTAAAGAGGGGCCTCGCGGGGAAAACTTCAACATGCGTTGGGTGGCTTCGATGGTAGCGGAAGTGCACCGTATTCTGATTCGCGGGGGTATTTTTATGTATCCTAAAGATTCAAAAGATCCAGCGAAAGCGGGCAAATTACGTTTGTTGTATGAAGCCAATCCAATGTCTATGATTGTTGAGCAGGCAGGAGGTGCTTGCTCAACCGGTCGTGAACGTATTATGGAGGTGAAGCCTGATGGTCTGCATCAACGTGTTCCTGTCATTCTTGGTTCGAAGAATGAGGTTGAGCGTGTGGTTTCATATCATAAAGATGCATAAGTAATTATCGCACCTGATCATCTGAAAGCCCTGATGCTTCTTTTTGGTATCGGGGCTTTTTTATTATGGAGAATTTTTTCTCGCCCCCACGCGGGAGCATGGGAACCAGATGAGTACCCACTTATTGGTAGAGGCCAAATATGGTCTAAAAGCCCTTATCTTGCTTCAAAATTATTATTAGGTAAAAATTTCCATGTTCGTTGAATGTGTAAAATTTTTGTATCTTTACGCATTTCTTCAGAAAAGGGGGCGAAAGGTGCAGCTAGTTGAACGATACGTTTAACAGCATCATCTAATAGTTTATGCCCCGATGGTTGTAAAATTGTAACCTTTTCTACGCTACCATCTGGGTTTATTGCAACATCTACAGTTAAACGGCCAACAATGGCTCGGCGCTTGGCTTCTTCCGGGTAGTTCAGTGTTCCTATACGTTCTATTTTTGACTGCCAGGCTTCCAGGTAAGCTGCATCACGATAAGCGAGAGTACTGGTGGCTGATATCGTACGCTCTCCCTTTTTCATCGTAAGCGTTTGTAATTCTTGACTGATTTCCGCTTGCAGGCTGGCTATCTTCATTCCGTATTTGATTAGTTCGGCAGCATCCATAGTCTCTGGCGCAGCTTTGGCTGGTTCTTTATTTTCCTGTAATTTAAAGTCAGATTTTGAGTGTGCTATAACCGTTGGGTCTGATTGCTGAATTGTGCTTTGCGGAGAGGTGGGAGGCAATATGGTATCACTATCGCTGGGTTCCACTGCAATAGATGGTATTGAAACAGGACTGGAAAGGCGTAATTTTTCTTCACTGCTGCCGCCCCCTTCCTGACTGACCTGGGCAAGAAAATCTCCCTCTGTAACTGTTTTTTCACTTGAATGGTGTACCAGGGTGATTTCCATAGTGGGTAATGGTCTGTCAGTTTCATCTTCCACCTGTTTCAGGTTGAAGGTGACACCTAAAATAATAATGGCATGAATCGCGATGGCTAAAAAAATAGTCATGCTGATTCGATCATTCGAAGTGATATGAGGGGTTGTGGTCATAAGATTTTTACAATCTGGAGGACGGGCTCTTCCATAAAGTGAACTCGTTTTGCCATCTTAGAAGTTATATATACAGTGCCTTTCTGGTCGATGAGCATAACTTGATCGATGCCCATTGCCAAGGCTATTTTTTGCCACTGTTCCGGGCCGGCGATGAGTAGCGCTGTCGCGGCTGCATCAGCAAGCAGACCGTTACTGCAAATAACAGTGACCGAAGTCGCACCCGTTGCAGGATAGCCCGTACGTGGATCAATGATGTGATGGTAGCGTTGCTCCTGATAAGTAAAGTAGCGTTCATAATCGCCCGAAGTAAAGATCGCTTCGTCCCCCCGGGTTTCAATGAAAGCCAGAGGTGTTGTTTGATGAGGGTGGCGAATGCCGATACGCCAAGGCTGCTGACCTTTGCTGCCGATGGCTCGTAGATCTCCTCCCGTATTGACAATGGCATTATGAATGCCGAGTGATTTTAATTTGTTAATCGCCAGGTCAACGGCATATCCTTTTGCAATGCCACCAAAGTCCAGTTTGACATGTCGATTTTTACTTGAAAGCTGGAGATTGGAAAAACTTAAATCAGCCATTGTAGGTTGAAACGTTACGAGCTTTTCGATTGACGATTTTGTTGGGGGGTGTCTGTTATGCTCATCGCTTAAAAACCCCCATAAGCCAATTAAATGGCCGATGGCCGGATTAAATAGATGGTCACTGTTGATGGAGAGGTTTGATGCTTGTCGGATGAATTTTTTTTCTGATTCAATCAGAGTAATGCTTTTACCAGTCGCCAGAGCTTGATTGATATCAGCCAGTCGACCAGGTTGCCAGGCATGCCATTGTTGATGCATGGCATTAAACTGCTTTGAAATAGCTGAAACCGCTTGGCGTGCCTTGTCTTCTGTTTCTCCTTGTATTGATATATCAATCAGTGTTCCGAAGACATAAAGCCGTTCCTCGTAAACGGATGGCGGCTCTGTAGGCTGGCTACAGGCGCAGAGTAATACAACGCAGAGTGCTATAAAAAATTTTCCAGTCACGGTCTGATTTTTGTTTCAATACAATCCATAAGTTGTGCGCTGATGTTGAGTGAGTAGATTTTATCCAGTTCGCGAATGCAGGTCGGGCTGGTGACATTGATCTCTGTGAGATAGTCTCCAATGACATCAAGGCCAACAAACAGTAACCCTCGTTCACGCAAAGTGGAGCCAACTTGTTCACAAATCCAGCGGTCACGCTCACTGAGCTCAACTCCTTCACCACGCCCGCCTGCGGCGAGATTTCCTCGTGTTTCATTTTTAGCCGGAATTCGCGCCAGTGCGTAAGGAACAGGCTCACCATTAACCATTAATATACGTTTATCCCCTTCCAGTATTTCGGGGATATAGCGCTGAGCCATGATGTAGCGGTTGGCATGTTGAGTGATGGTTTCGATGATGACGCTGATGTTGGGGTCATCGGAGCGTACGCGAAAAATAGAAGCGCCTCCCATTTCACCCAATGGTTTTAAGATGATGTCACCAAACTCGGCTAAAAATTTACGAATTTCATGAGCGTTGCGTGTGACCAGTGTGGGTGGCGTACATTGAGGAAACCATGAAGTAAACAGCTTTTCATTCACATCACGCAGGCTTTGTGCTTTATTGACGACCAGCACTCCAGCGCGTTCTGCCTGTTCGAGCAGGTACGTGCTGTGAATGTACTCCATATCAAAAGGCGGATCTTTACGCATGAGGATGGCATCCAGCGTATTCAGATGCTGGCTGCGCCGCTTTGACAGTTCAAACCAGTGTTCGTTATTGTCATGAACCGTGAGATTCTGAAGCTCGGCGTAGGGTTGACCATTACGCAGATAGAGGTCATTCAGCTCCATGTAACGAAGTTTCCAACCACGCTTTTGGGCTTCGATCAGCATGGCGAGTGAACTGTCTTTATGGGGCTTGATTGATTGAATCGGATCCATGACGATACCGATATTTATGGTTTTATTATTCATACTTCAGCAATCTCGCGTGAAGCAGCAAGCAGAGCCAGACGTGCAATTACACCATAGGCATAAAAGCGATTGGGTTCGGCATCGGGCTCCATTCTTCGGTCGGGTGTATTGCAGCATGATGCAAACTCTAGGGGTTCAAAGTGCATGCCGGCTGCATTAAGGTTTTCGCTGCTGCTGCGCCCCGTATGCACACGGTAGAACCCACCGACGACAAAATGATCAATCATATAAACAACAGGCTCAGCGACCGCCCCATCGCTTCCCCAGGTTTCAAAGGTATAAACACCTTCTTGTATGATGACACGCTCAACATTGCCCCCACCTTTGCTTGAAGCCATTTTGGTGCGTTGTTTACGGTTTAGAGATTTGACCTCTTCAGCTGAATAGACCGTCATGACCCCCATACCATAGGTTCCAGAGTCAGACTTAATGATGACAAAAGGTTTTTCGGTTAAACCGTATTGATCATATTTTTTCTGGATCGCCTTGAGCAGTGCGGCGACATTTTTTTCCAGGCACTCTTCACCTTCACGTTTCATGAAGTTGATTTCACCGCATTGGCGGAACATGGGATTAATCAACCAGGGATCAATATCAATCATCTCTGAAAACTGCTCTGCGATATGGTGGTAATGAATAAAGTGACTCGATTTCAGACGAGTCGACCATCCCATACCTAAGGGAGGGGTTAGAGGTTGCTGAATATTCTCAAGAAGAGCAGGGCGACCATCGGTTAAATCATTGTTTAATAAAATCAGATGAGGTTCAAATTTTTTTGTGCCAATTTTGTCACCTGTTTTTATTAATGGGTACAAAGTGATTGTACGTTTGGAAGGTAGTTTGATTTCATTGGGTTGTTCCATATCGGTTTGAAGAGAGCCAATACGAACTTCAAAACCGGCCTGAGTAATCACCTCGCACAATGCGGCGAGACTTTCTAAATAGCCAGTGTTGCGGGTATGATTTTCTGGAATGATTAAAATTTTACTCGCTGTCGGTTGAATATGATCAACTGCGGACTGAATCGCTTGAATGCAAAGCGGGGTAAATTCCGAGTTTAGATTGTTAAATCCCGCGGAAAAAAGATTGGTATCAACGGGGGCGAGTTTGAAGCCTGAGTTACGCAGATCGACGGAGGCATAAAAGGGGGCTGGTGTTTCAAGCCACTGGTGTCGAAACCATGTTTCTATCTGGGTCTGGTTTTCCAGTAAGTGTTTCTCCAGCTCCAGCAGCGGGCCGCTGAGAGAGGTTGTTAAGTGTGGAACCTTGTGCGAGTTAGGCATATTTAATTTCGCTTTTATTTTTCTGGTTAGGGCATGGAGTGACTATAGATCACCCCATAATGTTTGTAATGCGCTGAGTGCTGTTATTGGTGCTGTTTCAGTGCGTAATATTCTAGGGCCGAGGCGTATACAGGTATATTGGTGTGTTTGTGCCAGGATAAGTTCTTTGTCATCAAATCCGCCTTCCGGCCCAACAAATAAGTTAATGGCGATTGATGGCTTTTTCAACTCTGTAATTTTGAGGGTTGCAGTAGGGTCTAAAATAAGATTGAAGGCTTGGTGTTGCTCTGCAAGCCATTTTTCAAAAGAGGTGATGTTTTCAATGGTTGGAATTTGATTCCGGCCGCACTGTTCACAAGCACTGACGATAATTTTTTGCCAGTGCTTGATTTTCTTTTTGGCTCGAATTTCATCAAGCTTAACAATGCAGCGCCGGGTTTTGAGCGGTACGATGCGGGTCACGCCCAGTTCGACTGCTTTTTGAATGGTATAATCCATGCGTTCGCCACGGGAAATTCCTTGAACCAGTGTGATATTCAGTGGGGATTCTATCTCCTTGGTATTGTGGTGCGTAACTTTTACGGTGACCTGGCGTTTATCAATGGATTTGATCATTGCTTTATATTCACCGCCCAAGCCATTAAACAGAGTCAGTTCAGAACCTGTCTTGAGACGTAATACACGATGAATATGGTTGGCTGCAGTATTTTCAAGAATAATATTTTGTTCGCAGATCAAGGTCTGATCGGTATAGATTCTAGGAATACGCATGGTGAGTTTAAATTACAGGGTGGCCAGATCGATGCCCTCGAAGGCGATACGAGCCATATGCTCTATTTCTGATTTTTTTATCACATAAGGGGGCATGAAATAGATTACATTACCAAGTGGGCGCAGCAATACACCATTTTTAAGACCATGGTGATAAATTTTTAAGCCGCGGCGCTCTTGCCATGGGAAGGAGGCTTTTGTCTGTTTGTCTTTCACCATTTCAATGGCGAGAATCATGCCATGCTGACGTACTTCTGCAACATGGGGGTGTTCACTGAAGTGAGCAGTGGCTTGTGCCATTGTAGTCGCTAGTTTTTGGTTATTTCCCAGTACATCGTCTTCGGTAAAAATATCAAGAGTCGCAAGTGCTGCACTGCAACCGAGCGGGTTGCCTGTGTAGCTGTGTGAATGCAAAAAAGCCGTTAGGTTTTCATAGTCATCATAAAAGGCTTGGTAAACATACTCGTGGGTGAGCACGGCAGAGAGCGGTAGATAACCGCCAGTAAGTCCTTTGGAGAGGCAGAGAAAGTCTGGAGTGATATCGGCCTGTTCGCAGGCAAATAGTGTACCTGTTCGTCCAAATCCAACAGCAATTTCATCGGCAATCAGGTGTACGCCATAATTGTCACATGCTTCTCTTAGGAGTGTGAGATAGATAGGGTGGTACATCCTCATATTGCCAGCACACTGTACAAGTGGCTCGATGATGACGGCTGAGACTTCGGACGAATGCTTTTCCAGCGCTTGTGACATCGCTTCAAACTGGCGTATTGAATACTCTTTCCACGATTCTCCTGCTTCTCTGTTGTAACAGTCGGGTGAAGGCACAGTAATTGTCTCTATGAGCAGTGGACCATAGGTTTTTTTATACAGGTCAACATTGCCGACAGAGAGTGCGCCCAGAGTTTCACCGTGATAGCCATTACTTAAAGTGATGAACTTGGTTTTTTTTGCTTGTCCTTTATTGAGCCAATAGTGAAAGCTCATTTTCATAGCAATTTCGACCGCTGAAGAGCCATTGTCGGCGTAAAAGCAACGTTCAAGGCCGGAAGGAGTGATTTGTACAAGGCGTTGTGCAAGTTCGATGGCGGGTTCGTGGCTAAATCCGGCCAGCAGAACGTGCTCTAATGTATCCAGTTGAGCTTTGATACGACTGTTTATTCGTGGGTTCGAGTGACCAAACAGGTTGACCCACCATGAACTGATACCGTCAATGTAGCGGTTACGCTCAAAATCTTCGAGCCAGATGCCTTTGCCGCGACGAATGGGGATAATCGGATAAGATTCGTGATCCTTCATTTGAGTGCATGGATGCCATAGCGCTGAAAGGTCACGTTGAATCAGTGATGAGGTTCGAGTCTGCGGCTTGTTTAACATTTAAGACAGTCTCTGAATAGTAAATGGTGGGCCTGGAAGGACTCGAACCTTCGACCAATGGATTATGAGTCCACTGCTCTAACCAACTGAGCTACAGGCCCTGAAAAAGGCAGACGGAAGTATAACCGCTGCTTATATCTTCCGTCACCTGTTTTTAGTCAAGAAAGCTGCGTAAACGATCTGATCGACTTGGGTGGCGTAGTTTACGCAGTGCTTTGGCTTCAATTTGACGGATGCGTTCACGGGTTACATCGAACTGTTTGCCGACCTCTTCCAGTGTGTGATCTGTATTCATATCGATGCCAAAGCGCATACTCAGGACTTTGGCTTCTCTAGCGGTCAGGCTTTCGAGCACATTCTGTGTGGCTTCGCCCAAGCCTTGCACAGTGGCAGAGGCAGAAGGTTGCATGGTATTTAAGTCTTCAATGAAGTCGCCAAGGTTTGAGTCTTCATCATCGCCAATAGGGGTTTCCATTGAAATAGGTTCTTTGGCAATTTTCAGGACTTTACGCACTTTATCTTCAGGCATCTCCATGCGTTCAGCAAGCTCTTCCGGAGTGGCTTCTCGCCCCATTTCCTGCAACATTTGGCGCGAAATACGATTGAGTTTGTTAATGGTTTCAATCATGTGAACCGGAATACGGATGGTGCGTGCCTGATCAGCAATTGAACGTGTAATGGCCTGGCGAATCCACCAGGTGGCATAAGTAGAAAATTTGTAGCCACGGCGATATTCAAATTTATCAACAGCTTTCATCAGGCCAATATTGCCTTCTTGAATAAGGTCAAGAAATTGCAGGCCACGATTCGTATATTTTTTTGCAATAGAGATCACCAAGCGTAAATTAGCTTCAACCATCTCTTTTTTTGCACGGCGAGCTTTGGCTTCACCGATTGAGAGTTTTCGGTTGATCTCTTTGAGCACGCTGATGGGCAGTAGTGCCGTTTTCTCAATTTCATCAATTCTTTTTTGAGCACGACGGATCTCAACTTGTCTTGCTTTGAGTGCAGCAGCATAGGGTTCGCCAGACTGAATATGCTCATCAATCCAGGTTGGGTCGGACTCTCTTTTCTGGAAGGTGCTGATGAATATTTTGCGTGGCATTTTTGACTGCGCAACACACAATTTCATAATGGTGCGCTCTTGTTCACGAATGCTGGCAATGTTATTGCGCATGTACGTGACCAGCACATCATTTGATTTGGGGGTCCTTTTAAGTCGTAAAAAACTATCTGCCATAGCTGCACGTGCAGCTATGGATTTTTCATGATCAAAACCATGCTCTTTAAGAGCCGTTACCGCTTTGTTGTGCAGAGTTTTCAGTTTAGCAAGGTGTGCTCTTACTTCTTCAGGGTCAAGGCCTGGTTCCTCTTCATTATCGCCTTTTTCTTCGGCGAGTGCGGCCTGCTGTGCCGCTGTCAGGATAATTTCGTCTTCTGCTGCATTTGGGTCTATGAAATCGGTGATAAGATCCTCCAGTCGCCCTTCACCAGCTTCAACTTTTTCATATTGTGCAAAAAACTGGGCGATAATATCGGGGCGAGTGGCAAATGCAGCAATCATTTGCTTGATACCGCTTTCGATACGTTTGGCGATTTCGATTTCGCCCTGACGGGTTAATAACTCTACAGTGCCCATCTCGCGCATGTACATGCGTACCGGATCTGTGGTTCGGCCAAATTCACTATTAACACTTGCTAATGCCGCTGCTGCCTCTTCTGCTGCATCTTCATCTGTAGATGAATTTTGCATAAACAGGGAGTCCATGTCTGGTGCTGTATCATGCACGGTAATACCCATGTCATTGATCATATTGACAATGCTTTCGATCTGATCAGGGTCAACGATATCGTTTGGCAAATGGTCATTGACCTCACGATAGGTTAAATAACCTTGCTCTTTTCCTTTGGCAATAAGAAGCTTAAGACGAGACTCTTGTTGGTTCATAATGGATTTTGCAACTTTACAATGTTAGGTGCTAAAGAAAGTGAAACCGCGCATTATATAATAAAATAGTGATTTCTGTGAAATCCATTTTATTTATGATAATTAATTCTTGTTTGGCCTATGTTGGATGGTCGTTGTCAACGGAAGTTCCTCGTGTAAGTAAATGGCGTAATTGTACTTTTTCTGTATCATTAAGACCTGTCTCTCGCTCTTTTTTCAGTAATTGCTCTGTCATTTGTTCGTTTAACTTGGTTTTTAGTTGTTTTAGTGCGCCTTGGAATTCGCTTTCCATATGCTCTTTTGCGAGAGGAAATTGCCATTTCGCGAGCTTGAAAAGGTGGCGACTTGCCTCTTGATCCCGCCAATGCTCTAGCAAGGCGCCTGTTTGTAAGTTGGGGTTCTTTCTTAATAATTCAAGTAGTTCCATGAGTAGATGGAGCCCTGGAACTTCCATGTCAGGGCTTGTTTCAAAATCATGCGCTAATACTGAAAGCTTGGGCTGTTGTAGTAACAATGCAATCATAAAGCTCACAGGAGTAAGTTGCTTTTTGCTTTTACGGTTATATTTGGTGTGTTTGGTGTGCTCGTATGGGGTGATGAATGCAGTCAGCCGCTTAGAGTCAATGTCGATAATTTTCGCTAATCGTTCGGTGAGCATGTGTTTGAACACGCCGCCAGGAAGTTGAGAGAGTATGTTTCGGGTTAGTTCGGTCAGGCGGGCACGTCCATCAATTGTGGAAGTATCTACATCCTGGCTTAAGCGGTCAAAAATAAATTCAGATAGCGGTTGGGCCTGGTTGATACGGCTTTCAAATTGTTCACGGCCTTCTTTTTGCACGAGTGAATCGGGATCTTCGCCATCAGGTAAAAACATAAAATTAATTTGCTTTCCTTCATGGATCGTAGGTAAAGCAACTTGCAGTGCTTTCCAGGCCGCTTCTCGACCGGCACGGTCACCGTCAAAGCAAAAAATAATTTTATCGGTTGTACGAAATAGCAGTGACAAATGTTCATGGGTGGTGGCGGTTCCTAGTGTTGCAACGGCATAACGAATGCCGTGCTCCGCCAAGGAGGTTACATCCATATAGCCTTCGACAACGAGAAGTCGGGTAATTTTGCGCAGAGCTTGTTGCGCTTCAAAAAGGCCATAAAGTTCTTTGCCTTTGTGGAAAAGTGGGGTTTCAGGTGAGTTAAGGTATTTTGGTTTACCATCACCTAAAGCGCGGCCACCAAAACCAATGGTGCGCCCACGGCGATCCCTGATTGGAAACATGATACGGTTACGAAAGCGGTCATACCGTTTTCCATCCTCATTTTCTATTAACATGCCTGAAAGGGTAAGTTGCTTTTGTTTGTGGTCCCCTTGGCCGAGTCGTTGCCGTAAGTGATCCCAGTCCGGTGGAGCATAGCCGATCGAAAACTCTTTGGCTGTTTTTCCAGAAATACCTCTGTTTTTTAGATATTCAATGGCTTGTGCTGAATTTGAGTGGTTGCGTAGCTGCTCTTGATAATCAGTGCTGGCTTGCTTTAGTAATGCGTAAAGATCGTCATTAGATGCTTTTTTGGGATCATGGTAGTTTTCGTGAGGAACTTCTAGTCCAAGATTTGATGCAAGCTCTTCAATTGCATCGACAAAAGTCATGTGATTGTATTCCATGAGAAAACTGATTGCGGTGCCATGTGCGCCGCAACCAAAGCAGTGATAAAACTGCTTCTCTCTACTGACAGTAAACGAAGGTGTTTTTTCATTGTGGAATGGGCAGCAAGCCGAAAATTCACGGCCTGTTTTGCGCAATGTGACGCGTGCATTGACGATATCAACGATATCAGTACGGTTGACCAAGTCATCAATGAATGATTGTGGGATCCTGCCACTCATGCAGGTGAGTATTTCCTTAGTCTTGTAGTTTTTG
This sequence comes from Gammaproteobacteria bacterium, assembly GCA_015490755.1. GTDB lineage: Bacteria > Pseudomonadota > Gammaproteobacteria > JAADGQ01 > JAADGQ01 > S141-38. The sequence continues at coordinate 5,169 of WFXF01000056.1, read as the reverse complement.
TTTTATCTTGCTGCTAACGCTGCCCATATCTGCTTTGCCGAGTAACTTTGGACGTAAAATTCCAATTACTTTTCCCATTTCCTTGGCAGAAGTTGCACCGGAGCTGGCAATAGCCTCATCAATCAGAGCGGAAATTTCTTCATCACTCAATTGCTTAGGCATGTAAGTCTGGATGATCTCGAGCTCTTTTTTCTCTATGTCGGCTAACTCCTGTCGGTTTGCCGCAGTGAATTGCTCGATTGAGTCGCGTCGTTGCTTGATCATTTTTTCCAGTACAGTGATCACTTGGGTGTCATCAAGCTCGATGCGTTCGTCAACTTCACGCTGTTTGATTGCGGATGAAATCAGGCGTAACACCCCAAGGCGGCCTTTATCTTTGGCGCGCATGGCTGTTTTTATATCATCTAAAATACGCTTTTTCATATTTAATCGAATTTTGTTTAGGCAGTCAGAAATATATTTTTGGCTGCCTGTGGCTCTAAGCCAGATTTAGAATAAATTAGTACAAACGGACATGTTTACGCTGAACACGAGCAACTTTTTTCATTTGGCGTTTAACGGCCGCAGCGGCTTTACGTTTACGTACAGAAGTTGGTTTTTCATAATATTCACGACGACGAACTTCAGATAAGGTGCCTGCTTTTTCACAGGTGCGTTTAAAGCGGCGCAGCGCAACTTCAAATGGTTCGTGTTCTTTTAAGCGCACAGATGGCATTAATTATATCCCCTTGTTATTCAGTGATTGATTCAATTGTTAAGTCGAAAACCGCGAAATTCTATAGGCAGCCGACGATAAAAGCAAAAGTAATTTTTTGTTTTTAAATTTGTGTTTGTTTAGAAGCATACGGAGCAGTTGGGGTCTTTCTTGAGTTTTATTGTGCGCATGGACATGTTAAGCGCATCAATAAGCAGGAGTCGGCCACATAAATTGTTGCCAATGCCAAGGAGTGTTTTGATGGTTTCAGCTGCCTGGATGCTGCCGATAATGCCTGTTGTGGGTGCGAACACACCATTTGCGTTGCAATTGTTTGTTGGTTCGGTGTCATTGTCAGGGTAGAGGCATTGGTAGCACGGGCTGCTTTTTTTGCGGCTATCGAAGACGGTCACTTGTCCAGTCATCTGGATGACTGCTCCAGAGATAAGGGGGGTTCTGTTTGTGATGCAGGCTTTATTGATTTCGAAGCGGGTTTTAAAATTATCACTGGCATCAATGACAATGTCAGCCTCTGCAATCTGAGTGTGCAAGTTGTTGCCGTTGAGCCGTTCGCTGATAGTGGTTATTTGGGTGTGCGGGTTGAGTGCTTGAAGCATGTTTTGTGCGGATTTGGTCTTTTGTTGGCCTATGGTTTTGGTGGTATGGATGATTTGGCGTTGCAGGTTGCTAAGTTCAACGTGGTCAGTATCACAGATGACAAGATGCCCAACGCCGCTGCTTGCCAGGTAGAGCGCGACGGGTGAGCCGAGTCCGCCAAGCCCTATGACAAGGGCTCGAGAGCACCCCAGTTTTTTTTGTCCCGCAAGATCGATTTGTGGGAGTAGCAGGTGGCGACTGTAGCGCTGTAGTGTTAAATCATCCATTTAACTAAAATATCTATACTTCCAATACAGCAATGTCAGAGATAGGTGTGCGGCCATCATCAGCCCAGCCCCCCATAATATAGATAGTGCTATCTATTGTGGTGACTCCCATGGCTGCACGAGGTGTTGGCATTGGTGGGAGCTGTTGCCAGACTTTTGTTTTTATGTTGTAAGCAGCTCCGTGGTCACCAATATTATCATTACTGTATCCGCCGAATACATAGATGTTGTCGCCAAGTGCTGCGGCACCGTGGCCTGCAGCGGGCCATGGAAGTTCGAGTGATGGGTCTGTTTGCCAGGAGTTGTTTGTCGGGTCAAATGTTTCAATGCAGGTGAAATTGTTGAAGCCTTCTTTGGTGAATGCAACGCCTCCCATTGCGTGAATTTTTTCATCGCAGGTGACTGCTGCAAGAGCAAATCGTGCTGTGGGTAGTGGGGCGATCTCTTCCCATGTGTTGGTCTCGAGGTTGAGTCGTTCACAAAAATTAAAACCAGGATCAGTTTTTGGGCCGCCACGAGTTGCATCGGGATGATGGCCTCCCAAGACATAAATGTAATTTCCGAGTATGGCGGTAGCAGGGTAGTCATGTGGCCTCAATAAGTCTGGGCCTGTCTCCCATGTATCGGACTCTGGGTGATAAATTTCGACAGTTTTAAGAAATTTGAAGTTTCCATCGGCCTGTTTGAAGCCGCCGCCCATCACGTAAATTTTATTGTTTTTTGTGATGGCAGTCGCTCCTGAGCGGAGTGTTGGCATCTTTGTGCACTTTTCCCAGGTTTCGTTGTCTGCGTTATAGGCGGTAACAGAGTTAAGGCTTTTGAAATCTGGGCCGCCACCGCCGAAGAGGTAGATTTTCTCTTTGTATGATGCAATCGGGCAGTGAGATCGAGCGATTGCCATAGGTTGTTTTTTTGCCCAGAGGCGGGGTTGTTTTTTCATTTTTTAATGATCTCTTGATGTTTGTTGTATGTTAAGTGCTTATATTGTAAGTGTTGGGCCAGGTGGTTTTTATTTCGAGTTATAAATCTACAGTAGTAAATTGTTTTGGCGCGCTGTAAGATTCTACACTATTTCGAGTAGGCTAAAACGATGTAGAAAGGTTTTTATCAGTGGGAAATGATGATTTAGAGAGTAATAATTGTAGTGCTCAGCTAGAAAAAGTTGATCAGTGTATTCCTCCGTTGCAGGATCGTTTTGGGCGGGTATTTGACTATGTGCGTATTGCGATCATTGAAAAATGCAATCTGCGTTGTACGTACTGTATGCCTGAAGAGGGTGTGGAGTTTGCAGATAAAAACATGATTCTTGATACTGACGAGTTGTTGCGCGCAATTGGTGTGCTGGCTCGTTTGGGCGTTAAAAAAATCCGATATACGGGTGGTGAGCCTTTGATGAGGAAGGATATTCTGGATCTTGTCAAGGGGGCAAATAATACGCCAGGCATCAAAGGCGTACATTTGACTACGAATGGTCTGCTGTTTCCTCGTTTGGCAAAAGATTTGCTTGATGCTGGTTTGATGGGAGTCAATATCAGTCTGGATACGCTTGACCCCGGAAAGTTTAAGGAAATTACACGGCGCGATGGAATCGAAGAGGTTCTTGAGAGTATAAATCTGGCTGTAAAATTAGGGTTTCCCAGGGTGAAAGTGAATGTTGTTCTTATGCGTGGTTTTAATGAGGATGAACTTGTTGCATTTACAGAGTTGACTAAAGACCTTCCTGTTACTGTGCGTTTTATTGAGTTTATGCCATTTGATGCAGAGCAGATTTGGGAGAGTGGTGATCATTTTGCCAGCGCTAATAATATTGTGGATCAAATTAAAGCTATTTATCCGGGATTGGATGTCGCATCAGGAACACGTACTGAGCACTATATTTTTAAGGCTCCAGGGTATGCAGGAAAGATTGCGGTAATCCCTGCGTTTTCTCGCGATCTTTGTGGTAACTGTTCGCGTATTCGTTTGACGGCTGATGGTGCGGTTCGTAACTGTTTGTACTCAAGTAAAGACTATAATCTTCGAGGGTTGATCAGAAAGGGGTGTAGTGATGATCAAATTGTTACACTGTTTCGGCAGGCGTATGATGAAAAAGCAAAAGATGGTTTTGAGGCAAAAAAACTGTCAGATCAAAAAATAGTTAATCTGGATGGTTTGCGTCAGCCAAGAACAAGTATGACTCAAATTGGTGGTTAAACGCAGGTAGCTCTGTGTTTGATGTGTTTTGTTAAGTAGGTTTGTTGTTAATGGGAATTTTTTATGGGAAAACTGACACATTTTAATGCGGCGGGCGAAGCGCATATGGTTGATGTGGGTGGTAAAGATATCACTGTAAGAGAGGCGACTGCGGATGGGCGCATTATTATGGAGCCTGAAACTCTTGAGTTCATATTGAAAGGTGAAAATAAAAAAGGTGATGTGCTGGGTATTGCGCGGGTGGCGGGCATTATGGGCGCAAAGAAGACGTCGGAGCTTGTGCCGCTATGTCATCCTATAAATATTACCGCTGTTGAGCTTGATTTAACGCCAGAACCTGATAACAATTCTGTTTATTGTGTCGCAACAGTAAGATGCAGCGGTAAGACTGGTGTTGAAATGGAAGCGATTACTGCGGTTCAGGTGGCGCTGTTAACAATCTATGATATGTGTAAAGCCGTTGATCGCGGAATGGTGATGAATGGTATTGGTCTGTTGGCCAAGTCAGGCGGTAAATCGGGTGTTTGGAAAAAAATAATATAGTGATCATGAGGTGTGCATATGAAAATTAAAGTAAAATTTTTTGCCAGTCTGCGTGATCGTATCGGACGGGCTGAGGAATCTTTAGACATTGAAGGGTCCTCTGTTACTGTTGCTGATGTGTGGTCAAAGGTGGCTGAAGAGCCTATTCCTGATGGAGTTTTGATTGCTGTGAATATGGAATACACCGATGGAAGCCACTCTTTAAGTGAGGGCGATGAAGTTGCTTTTTTTCCACCGGTGACCGGGGGGTAGTATGAAAGTTGTTGTTACGGATGCTGTTTTTGATCCTTATGCAGAGGTTCAAAAGTATCAAGCGGGCTTGAAATCAGGCCAATCGGGTGGTGTTGTTAGTTTTGTTGGTACCATGCGTGACTTTAATGATGGTCATGAAGTTTCGACAATGTGGCTGGATCATTATCCGGGGATGACAGAAAAGCATATTGAGCAGGTTTGTGAAGAAGCGCTAGAGCGCTGGGATATAATTGATGTCTTGGTTGTTCATCGGGTGGGTGAAATTAAACCTGATGAGTCTATAGTGTTGGTTGCAACCTGGTCTGCACACCGCGCAGAAGCATTTGATTCTTGTCGTTTCGTTATTAATTATCTGAAAAAGCGAGCGCCTTTTTGGAAGCGGGAGTCTACCAGTAAAGGCCAGAGGTGGGTTGAGCATAATACGGAAGATGCTGCAGCGGATATCCCGGATTGAATAGAAATAAAATAAAAATAAAGTTGAAAAAGTAGTTGACGAAAGAGTTGTGTGGTGTAGAATGCGCATCTCTTTGGGGATAAGGCGGTTTGTTACCGATGTGGAGGTAAAGTCTGTTGTATCCTGGCTCTTTAAAAAATTGAATCAAG
>WFXF01000055.1 GCA_015490755.1 Gammaproteobacteria bacterium | reverse complement strand
ATCCATTGAATACTTGTTGCGGGTTGGGTCGTGGGTGGAGTGTTTTGCCAGGTTGTAAAACTGATGGTTTGCTTGATGGTATCAGGTGCTTTGGGTTGCTCATATAATATGAATATCAGACCAACAGGAATTAATAGTGCAATAGCCACGGGCAGTCTTTGATTTCGTGGAACTTTAATAAATACTTTTTTGATGCTCCATGCAACAAGCCATATAAATAGCGCGATAACGATTAACAGAGAAATCAAATGCATCATGACATCCGATGCAAGCTCCAGAGAAGTGCCAAATGCAGCGCCCGGTAATATATAAACTGGAGCCCAGGCAAGTGCAGACAGGATATTGATAATCGTAAAGCGCAGTGGCGACATAGCCATCATGCCAGCAACAGTGGGAACAATTGCTCGTATGGGGCCGACAAACCGGCCGAAAGCGATGCTTTTTCCGCCGTGTTTATGGAAAAAAACTTCGCCTCGGCTGAAAAGTTTAGGGTGATTTTTGAAAGGCCAGATATGATGGAGCTGTTCACGGTAGTGGTAGCCCAGCCAGAAACTGATGCCATCGCCTGCGATTGCTCCTGCTGCGGCCCATGCCAGTGTTGGCCAAAGCTCTAGTGTGCCCGTACCAATTAATGCGCCGACACCAAATAGCAGCGCAGCGCCCGGTACTAGTACGCCGACAATGACGAGCGATTCGATCATTGCGATCAAAAAAACAATGAAACCTGCTCGATTTGGATAAAGGGCAACCCAGTCCATTAGGGGTTGTACAAATGTTTCAATCATGAAAAATCAGTGAAGCCAGCGATTGATCTGTTCCAGATCCGCAGGCGAGAGAGTGCCCGTGGCTTGTTTGAGGCGCAGTGTGTTGATGATGTAATCATAACGGGATCGGGAGAGATCATATTGCGCACGATAAAGTTTTCTTGTGGCTTGTAAAAGATCAACGGTTGTGCGTGTGCCGACCTCAAGCCCTGTTTTAATCGCTTGTAATGCACTTTTACTGGAAATAACGGCTTGTTCAAGTGCGCGAGTTTGGCTAATACTACTGATCACACCCAGGTAAGCCTGGCGTGTCTGGCGTTTCACCGCACGTTGTTGCTGTTTTAATAGTAGTCTGTTTTTCTCAAGTTGGTCGTGAGCCTGACGAACTTGAGAGCGGGTGGCTCCACCGAGATAAACGGGGACATTAAGCACTAAACCCACCGATGTATTGTCGATGTCACTGGAACCAAAGCCCCCCCCTGCAGCAACACTGTTAGAGCGGTTGGCGACAATATCCAGAGTTGGATAGTGGCCGCCGCGCAGTCGGCTTATTTCTTGGCGGAGTTGCCTGTTTTGTAATTGTGTAGATTCAAGTTGGAGGTTTTGTTGCAAAGCTTGTTCAACCCATTGCTCCACATTCGCTGGGTTTGGCTTGGTTTGCTGGATGGTTTTGTTAAGTTTTTTGAGTTCTGTTTGAGGCTGGTCTGTAATCTCTTGTAATGCATCAAAGCTTAGAATCAGAGCATTTTCAGCATTGATTGTTTGTGTGACGGCAATATCAAAACCTGCCTGCGCTTCGTGTAAATCGGTGATGGCTATGAGCCCTACTTCAAGGCGTTGCTTTGTCTGTTTGAGTTGCAGTTCGAGTGCCTGCTCTTCAGATTGACTGAATCTAAGAAAATCCTGAGCGGCAAGCACATCAAAGTAGCGTTCAGCCAGACGAAGAATCAGTGCCTGTTCGGCAGCACGCAGCGCGGTTTCAGTTTGCTGGATTTGAATGGAGGCTTGCCGGTATTGTACCCATGCATTATGGCGATAGATCGGTTGGGTTAAGCTCAGGCTGTATCCGTAACTGTTATAACGGTCATCCGTCATAATATCTAATCCGTTGATTTGTCCGACTGTTCCCTTTTGCGCGTTATATGTAGTGTTAGCAGAAAAATTAATGGATGGCAGCAGTTGGGAGCGGCTTTGGGTTTTACCTTCTTTGGCAATGCTTAGTGCAATTTGTGCCTGCCCCAGTTCAGGATCATGTTCTATGGCCTGCTGGTGTAAAGATAAAAGATCATCGGCCAATGCACACGCAGGAAGTAGTAATAAAACAGTTCCCGCACGTAGCCAGAATTTCAAGTGCATTTTTATTTTTATAGCTATTTTAAAATTTAAATCGTGACTCTGGTTGTGGTGCATTTTTGAGTGGTTTGAGTTCAGTTTCAAATAAGTCTTCACGCTCCCATTCATTTTCACCTGTGCGTGTAATGATAATGGCAGTCATGACTGGTGCATCACCGATAATGGCAAAGAGTCGGCCACCGATCTTTAAACGATCCGCGTAGGCATGAGGATAAAGTGGCAGTGAGCCTGTAATTGCAATCACATCGTAGGGTGCGTTCGTACTCCAGTCAGTGGCGGCATCACCTGTTTCCAGGGTGATATTATTAATTGCCTGTTTCTGTAAACGGTCAGCAGCGATTTCAGTAAATTCGGGGATGATATCAACACTTGTGACGTGTTGGCCTGATTTGGCGAGCAAGGCAGTGACATAACCGCTGCCCGTACCGACCTCTAAAATATTATCGGCGGGTTGAATATCCAGTGCCTGTATCATGCGGGCTTCAACGCGAGGTGGCATCATCTCCTCACCATGGCCTAATGGCAGGTTGGTGTCTGTATAAGCCAGCGCTTCATACTCTTGTGAAACGAATAGTTCGCGCGGTGTAGTGTCCAGCAGATCCAGAACAGCGGGTTCGAGCACATGCCAGGGGCGAATTTGCTGTTCAATCATGTTGTATCGGGCTTGAGCTAAACTCATGACTTTTCCATGCCTCTGTCAAAATAATATAAAAGGTCTCAAGAGTAAGCGCTTTGGGCAGTGAAGGCAACTGCGTAGCTGCTCTTTACCAGTTTAGAATATGTTGGATATTAAAAATAGGTGAAGCTGATTTTCCTGATCGGGAATATTAGTTTGCAAGAAACAGTTTAAAGGGCTATATTTCCTGTACGGGAATAATTTGTAGGTGAAGCTATGATGCCCAGTGAAAAGTTACTGAACGGGAAAATTTTATCAGCACAAGATATTGGTAATATCGTACGCACTACTCGTAAGCAGCAAGGGGCAACGCAGGCGGATTTTGCTGCACTTTGCGGGGTTGGGGTGCGCTTTGTTTCGGACTTGGAAAACGGCAAAGAAACCGCCGAGCTGGGTAAAGTGCTGAGTGTGATTCAATGTTTGGGTTTGGAGCTGAGCTTGCAGCCTCGTGGCTATCGAAACAAAGGTCGGGGTGATTGATGGCGCTATCAGTCTGTCTGAATCATGATTATGTAGGGCGGCTCTGGCTGGATGAGCAGCGTTGCTTTGTTTTTCAATATGCTGAATCCTGGTTGAGCTCTTCAATAGCGATACCACTATCGCTCTCTCTGCCCCTTATAGATGAGCCCTATATTGCTGATACTGCACGGCCATTTTTTACCAACTTATTGCCAGAAACAGAGTTGCGTTATGCGATTGCGCGTAAGCTTGGTGTTTCATATAAAAATGATTATGCACTGCTTGAAGCGATTGGTGGCGAGTGTGCAGGAGCGGTCAGTTTGTTACCTGAAGGGCAAAAGCCTGATAAAGAAGGTTATTATCAACCGCTCAGCAAAAGAGGGCTGCATGAGCTGATTGAGCAGTTACCTCGGCGACCCATGCTGGCGGGTGAGAGTGATATGAGGCTCTCATTGGCAGGTGTGCAAAATAAGCTTCCGGTCTATTTTGATGGAGAGCAGGTGAGCCTGCCTCATGGTGGACTGCCAAGCTCACATATTCTAAAACCTGTCATACGTGAATATCAAAATAGTACGATTAATGAAGCGTATTGCATGAAGCTGGCACAAGCGGTTGGTTTGTCTGTTCCTGATGTGACATTGCTACGCACTCAAAAGCAGTGGCTCTACTTGATTCGTCGTTATGACCGTGAACTGGATGGCCATAAAATAACTCGACTGCATCAGGAAGATTTTTGCCAGGCGTTGAGCATATTGCCTGAGGTTAAATATGAGAAAGAAGGAGGCATCGGCTTTGCAGGCTGCTTTAAATTGATTAGAGAGCAGAGCATTCAGCCAGTGATTGATCTGCAACAATTGTTGAACTGGGCTGTGTTTAACTATCTTATTGGAAATGCGGATGCTCATGGCAAGAATGTTTCACTGCTGTTAACAGCGCAAGGCCCTAAACTGGCTCCATTCTACGATTTGATGAGTACAGCGATTTACCCTGATTTAACCAATAAACCAGCAATGAAAATAGGTGGGGAAGATCGTTATCAATGGATTATTGCCCGCAGTTGGCAGAAATTTGCAGAAGAGACTGGAGTGAGCTTTAAGCTGGTTAAGCAAGCATTGGAAAAAATGAGTGAAAACTTAGCGCAGAAGGCTCCAAAGTTAGCGCAGCAATTTGAGCAAGATTTTGGTAATGTGGGTGTGGTGCGTAAAATTCAGAGCATTATTGAGCAACGCAGCAAAAAAGCAATGATGAGCTTTGATGTAGTTTAATCTTTTTTGCAGGTGGTGAAACTCTTGTATCGCATCCAGTTTTGATCAAGTCGATAGCTTACCCTTCCCCAGCCAGCTTCAACGCCCTGTTTAGTAGAGAATCTGACAAGCGATAATCAACATCCTGTGCAACTTCAGTAAGTAGTGTTTGACCTCTGAAATTAAGCCTTGCTGCCTGGCTTGCAATAACACGCCAATAATGGTTCCGAGGGCAGTGTAAAAAGCAGAGAGGGCGCAGTTTATTGTAAAATAGGATTGCCCCTCTTTTTAAAGCCTGAAAAAAGTGGCCAGAGCTGACAATGGGAAATTAGATATGGTATTTGAAAATTAATGGTGTTGGCGAGTGTGTTTGTGCAATAATGAAATTGAACTCCTATATTACATAATTTAATGGATATGATTACTCGAAAAATTCTCAATGAACTCAAACTGCTTCTTAGTGAGTATCCGATCGTGACGATACTGGGCCCGAGGCAATCCGGTAAAACGACCTTGGTTCGGGATATATTAACGGGTTACCAATATTCGAACCTGGAAGATCCTGAAACACGTCAATTTGCGATTGATGATCCAAAAGCCTATTTGGCTCAATTCAGATCAAAAACAATCATTGACGAAATCCAAAGAGTTCCGGAGCTTCTAAGTTACTTGCAGGTTTTAGTGGATAAAGAAAAAGTGAATGGACGATTCATTCTGACGGGATCACATCAACTCAAACTGCAAGAGTCGATCACACAATCTTTGGCTGGAAGAACGGCGATACTAACCTTGTTGCCACTCTCTATTTCAGAGCTTCTGATCTCCGGTTTTAATTCAGACAGCTTTGAAGAGTACTGTTATAAAGGGTTTCTTCCAAGAGTTTATGATCAAAACATCAGGTCTAAAACTGTTCATTCAAACTATTATCAAACTTATGTGGAGAGAGATGTCAGGCAATTGATCAACCTGAAAAATTTATCTCTTTTTGAGAAGTTTCTAAAATTGATCGCAGGGCGAGTTGGCCAGATATTCGATGCAAGTTCTATTGCCAATGAAGTGGGTGTTGATTCAAAAACGATCAGCCACTGGATCTCGATTCTGGAAGCCTCTTTTATACTGTTCAAGCTGCCCGCCTATTTTGAAAATTTTGGTAAACGAGTGATTAAGTCACCCAAATATTATTTTATGGACGTAGGGCTTCTGACGTTTATGCTGGGCATTGAAAAAAAAGAGCAAATTAGCAGAGACCCGTTGATTGGCAATATTTTTGAGAACCTGGTTGTTCTTGAATGCTTTAAAGAACGCTACAACCAAGGGAAACTTGCCAACCTCTATTATTTCAGAGACAGCAATGGAAACGAGGTTGATCTGGTCTATCAAAAGGGTCCGGAGCTTGTTGCCATAGAGATCAAATCAGCGGCAACGTACTCAAAAAGTCAGTTAAAAGGGCTTAAAAAGTTTTCAGAAATTTCCAATAAATGTTCAAAGAGCTACCTTGTCTATAACGGTGATGAGATCAACTTGAGTGACAACACATCACTCATTAATTTCAGGAATGTTTTTAAGATATTCAAATCAACGGGTCTGACCCTTTGACCCTTTTTGTGTACGCCTTTATGCGTAGTTAATATGATAAGGCTGAACCTTTAAGTCTGATTTATTTTGGCGTGAACCCCATAGGTCATAAGCATTTTGAAGACGAAGCCAATGATCAGCTGATGGTTTTTTAAATGCAAGCTCTAAGCGTAATGCCATTTCTGGAGTTATTGACCCTCTACCATTTAAGACTTTTGACAAAGTTTTACGGCTTATATTCAAGTGCTTGGAAACATCAGTAATAGTAAGCTCCAACGAATCTATTACTAGCTCCTTCAAAATTTCTCCTGGATGGGCAGGGTTATACATATTCATTAGTGATAATCCTCATAATTGACTATTTCAGCATTTTTTCCTTGGAATTTAAACGTCACCCTCCAATTGCCACTCACGGAAACTGACCAAATATTTTTTCGGCTACCTTTTAACTCATGAAGCTTTAAACCTGGTAGATCCATATCATTTGGACTTTCTGCTTGATCTAGGTTTGTAAGGATTAACCTTAAACGTTTCGCGTGTTTAGCCTGAATGCCTGAGGTGTTGCCGTTTTTATAAAACTTGGCCAACCCCTTGTGAATAAAACTGGTTATCATGGGGAACTATTGTAACCTAAAAGGTTGCGATGTCAAATTAACGAGTGATTAAGTCACCCAAATATTATTTTATGGACATAGGGCTTCTGAAATTCAAGAAATTCAAGGGTCAATTCAAGGGGTCCAATTCAAGGGGTCACCCATTAGCCCGCCTCAGTCAATAGTGCAAACAAATCCCTGCTGAAAACAGCCTTAAAATTAAATTCCTCCATCATCGTTACGAACATCGCACCCGTTATGTCATAGTCGTTGGCATCGGAGTAAAAAGCTCCGCACCAGT
>WFXF01000054.1 GCA_015490755.1 Gammaproteobacteria bacterium | reverse complement strand
ATGCAGAGTTTTTATCACTTTGAAACGAAAACAGAGTAAATATTACCGCAAATATTTTTGCTCAAGCTTTGGCACATACCACTCCACTGGAGTCGCATGCAGGTTTAAACCCAACGGCGTTACCTGAACGTTTTTCATACGCCGATCAACAAACACCATTGATTTGCGGCGAAACAGAAACGTATAAGGCTGATCTTCATACAATATTCGTTCACTGGCTTGCCAGAGCGGCATACGCTTATCTTCATCCACTTCTGAACGTGCCTGATCAATCAATTGATCCAGTTTTTCATTTTTATAATGGATATAATTATCGCCCTCTTCAATCTGACTGCTGTGAAACATCTGGTAAATATCAATCTCTATACCGCTAGTCCATCCGAGTGTAATTGCATCAAAATCTTTCTTGTCCAGCAAATCAAGCATCACGGACCACTCGGTCGGTTTAGGTTGTACAAGAATACCTGCCCTTGCATACAGATCTTTCAGAAACAGTACAATGCGTTTCGTATCTTCACTATCCTGAAAATAGACTAATTCAAACTTAAATGGCTCACCTTGGCTATTTTCTAGAACACCATCCCCATTGTTATCCTGATAACCCGCTTCAAACAGCAGTGCTTGTGCTTTTGACAAGTCGAAACCATAAGGATTCAGCCCCTGATTGTGCTGAGGACTACGCGGGCTGAATGGGCTGACGGCAGCTTCTGCATAACCCAGCATAATATCATCAATAATTTGTGCTTGATCTGTGAGCCATGTCATCGCTTGCCTGACACGTTTATCTGCAAAGCGAGTGGCTTTACCATCACGCTGCTGATTCCAGCCGATATAACTGTAACCCGCCGTCGGACTCATATACTCCAGATTCTGAGTACGCTTTGATAGCGCCTCGTCATCCAGTAATCCTTGATACTCTCTGGGACGAGCGCTGTAAAGGTCAATATCGCCATTACGAAAAGTGGTCAGGCGAGCACTGTCGTTTTCAATCACTTTCCATAATAACTTATCGAATGATGGTTGAACTTCGCCCCAGTAACGTGGATTACGCTCCAATTCGACCATTCCTAAATCAGGTGTCCAGCCTTTTGGGTCAGACAGACGATATGGCCCCGACCCCATCAACAACCCTTTCGATTCATTAAAAGTATGAGGCTCTTTCAAATAGGGCGCATAAAAATGCTTGGGCATAATCGACATTCCACCCGCCAAAGACAAGCTATTGAAATAGGGTTCTTTAAATTGAAATACCACTTCATACTGACTGATGGCTGTCACACTGGCAATTTTTTCAAAGTATGCGCGGGAACGCGGCGCGGCAATTGCATCCGTCATAATAAAGTCAAAAGAAAAAACAACATCTTCAGCAGTCAACGGCTTGCCATCAGAAAACTTCACATTGTCATGCAGCTGAAATGTAATCATTAAACCATCGTCGCTCACTTGCCAGCTTTTGGCAATCAGCCCTTTCCACTCCAATGTTTCGGGGTCACGCAATATTAGTGATTCTTGAACATAACCCTGAACCTCAGAGGCGTAAGCATCTGATGAGACCAGTGGCGTGATGGTTTTCAAACCCGTACCAAATGCCAAAACTCGCCAATCACCACTTTGATAATCAGGTTGCTGTATCGCTTGTTTTGCACGTTGAAAAGCTGTATCTGAGTGATCATGAGCTGAAAGCGCCCCAAAGTCCGAGCTAACGAATTGGCCTTTCTCTAAGTTTTGCTCTAACGATCGAACTATGCCGCGCATACTCCGCAAATCATCTGCCTGCTCTTCCATCACGCGCTGCATCTGCTCCAGCTTTAACCATTGACGATCGACCATATACATTGCCAATACAATCAAAACTGCTAATACAGCCATAGAAAGGAATAATAGAAAATCTTTTACTGTAAAACGCCTCTCCATGCGTGCTCCTGTCTCGAGTTAAAATAAAAACACACTATAGCACTATCTTATTTCATCTGCCCTCAGGAGATTATATAGCAGCACCCACCATTTTTAGTGCCTGTCTAATTGCATTAGTTGCATCCATCATCATTCGAATGGCAACCGGATAATCTCCTGTCAAAGCTTTGTTACTTGCAGCTTCAAACATCTTTTTGGCCTTACTATCCAGATCCAACATAGTATTTCGAACCATGTCGTTGGGTTTTTTGACCTCAATAGCAATAGGCACCAGACCTTCATAACCATGATAACGACGTAACTCATAAAGATACTCTTTTTCCGGCGTACTAATATCAAACTCTATGACCAGCTGCTTATTATTAAGCAGACTTTGCAGTGAAGTCGTTACAATTGACTGGGCCTGTTCCAAGTAGCTAATAGCACTTTCGTAGTACCCTTCACCCGCAGCAGTATCCGCCTGTATTAACAAGTTATTCACTTTAGACTGGTTGTACTCTTTGGTATTATTTTGCTCTTGTGAAAAGCGTTCTTCATTCTCTTTTTGAGCATTGGCAAACTTTTCCAGGCCATGCCGCATACTTTCATAGCGCACTTTTAAATGAGCAATTATCGAAGGGTCATCCGGTAACTCCCGAATAGCGTTCATGAAAGTTTTGACGGCTTCTTTTGTAATGCTCGCAGCCTTTTTCTCATTCCCGGCTAAAACTGCCTCTCTGGCTTGATCCAGTAACTGATTAATTTGTTGCCTGGTTTCACCATTATTGTGCTGTGCAAGCCGCTCTCCACTACGTGATTCGAGCATTTTTTCAAGATACACCAGTCGCTGTTCAGTACTGGTGGTATAACTGACATCTCTTGGAACTGCATAAAGTAGATTTGGGACAGCCGTGAGCAAACATATAGCAAAAGTGGCATAACTAAAAATTTTGTTACAAGGCATAAAAGTTACTCTTTAATTTTACTGGATCGTAAAGAATTATAAAGTTTATTGCTCCAGCAGTTTTAAAATTCATCCCTCCAATGCGGCAAACATACCTTCAGGCCTCCTTGTACTGAATATCTTGTGACCATAAAACCCGAAAAACTATCCATACATTCTCATAAAAAAAGCCACTGATATCATCAGTGGCTTTTAAAGCTCAGGAGTGTGAACAGGTGAAACGTTGTAGTCATATGCTCATCATAGATCTCCGCAGACAGGTTTCGACATACCGGATTCACCCGCACTATTGAACGCTTTGAGACTGAAGCAGG
>WFXF01000053.1 GCA_015490755.1 Gammaproteobacteria bacterium | reverse complement strand
CTACCTGGCTACCTGGCTACCTGGCTACCTGGCTACCTGGCTGGAAAAGCAAAATATATCAGTAAGGTAGATAACAATCTGTTTGACCATGATTTAATCATGGTTATCCCGTTGATCGGGGGGGAGAAATATTTGAAATGAAGTTATGTGAATCATTACAACCCACTACAAACCACCCCGTACCAGACGAATAAAGAACTTATCACTTTTTTTCCCTTGGACAATTGCACCGTATTGAAATAGAGCGATCCAGGCAGCAGCAGGGTCTCCAGCAACGGTGGTCGATGTCCAGTAATTTGCATCGGCATAAAAAGATCTGGACGGAAAGAGGTAAAAAAAGTTTTCATTGATCGACGGAACAACGCAACGATTTTCTATAATAGATTCCAACTCTTTTTTATTGGGAAGACGCCAATCACTATAGCCATCCACACTATTTTCGTTAACAGCCTTTACATGTTGAAGTGCCTCTTTCCAAGTAAAAAGCGAGTCATCTCTCACACCTTCAGAACAAGCTTCATCTGTCTGGCCTTCTGTACATTTACGCCACATTAAACCGGTTCGAGTATCCGTAACCAAGCTATTATTGTGATCTAAAAATGCACTATCTGGTGCTGTTTCAGGTATGTAATCCTGGCAAATAGCCGCATAAACACCAGAATAAAAAGCCAATAATACAAACAGGAAAACGATTTGAATTTTTTTCATTTGATCACCAAATAATTACTGAGCAGGATGTACCAAGCGTATCGCGGCTGCTTCTTGCCATGGCACACCATCAACATGACCTTCATTAAAATTTACTCCCCATGAATAGAGATCCCAACCGCTACCAGGAACACCTGAACTTTGTTGCTGTGCCCAATAAAAATCAAAAGAAGTGTTTGGAAACCAATCTATATCAATGGCTGGTGCAATTCGCCCACTGTTTATAAGAGAAACCAGTTCTCTCTTCATTGGCAACCGCCACTGATTCAACCCACAAAGCCCAGAAGAGTTCACACGTATGGTATAGGCTTCAGTATTGCAATAGGACTCTTTTACACCAATCGTATAACCATTACATTCATGAAATTTATCTTCCGCTCCCTTTTCTTCATCACCTTTCCACCAGGAAAAACGCTCATCTTTATCATGAAGCCCACCATCATCTGTTTTTGATTCCCAGATCAAACCCGTTACGTTATCCCGCACACAACTCCATTCCAATGCTGACGCAGGTAGATCATCGCCATTACTGTCAATCTTGGTAAAGCTAAACCCTGCG
Organism: Gammaproteobacteria bacterium; assembly: GCA_015490755.1. Taxonomy (GTDB): domain Bacteria; phylum Pseudomonadota; class Gammaproteobacteria; order JAADGQ01; family JAADGQ01; genus S141-38. Next base: position 6,015 of record WFXF01000053.1, on the reverse strand, counting down.
TGACCATCTTCATGGTATGCTGCCACAACATCTCGACCAAAACTGGCATCCTGCCCTGAGAAATCCAGCGGTTCTTCATCCACTTCATTTTCCGAGTTGTAAAACTTGGTAACACCCGTGTCATTCAAAGGCAGGCTGTAATTTTTTGAAAGCGGTTGCCACTGAAATGTAACTTCATCAACCTTGATATTTCTATCATTCATATCCAACACCCAAAGCTCCAGTGTTATATCTGCATTGCTACCATCATAGTAAGCCGCTGGATTAATTTTCGTAGCCCAGGTATCGCTGTTTCCAGTGCAGTTACCACTGCATAATATAACTTCTTTATTTGACGATCTAAAAATCACACGGGATTTTTTCAGGCCATCTTCATCGATCGCATTCGCGGCAATATCAATATCGCCTTCGTAATTTTCACCTGCAATTGGCTGGGTAATTTTACCTGTCGCCGGAATATCCTCAGCTGGTGTGACTTCAATTTCAAACACTTTTAAAACGTTATTATCAACTGATAATACTTTGGCAAGTTTTGTTCCTGTCTTCGACAATGTACAACTAAATTTTTGCTGCTTGTCATTCCCCCCAACCAATAAAACAGCCGATGAACAATCTTCAATTTCCAGACGAATCTGTTCAGTTAAAAACTGACCTGTCACTGTAAAATCAACTTCAGTATTCACCGTTACAGAAAGTGGCGATAGCCCGTTAACTTCGGGTACTGGCGGCTCATCATCATTCAAGATGGTTGCGGTAACTTCAGCTCTGCCCAATATCACATTTTGCTCGTCACTCAGATGAATATCAAAGCTTTCATCATTTTCAACGTTTGCATCTCCAATTACCGAGATCGTAAAAGAGGTTTGAGTATCACCCACCGGAAATTCAATTTGATCACTATTAACCGGCGAATAATCATCTTCAGTTGCACTACCTGCCACAGTTTTGTAACTGATCGTCACAGTTTGTGTCGCAGCTCGATTCAATGTAACTTCAAACTCAAATGGTGTTGTTACTCCTTCGTCACCCTCTCTTTTAGACAGACTATCAATCCACAATTGAGGAATCACTACTGTTTCCAAACGCCTGGAACTTTCCCCTGCACTATTAACCGCGCTCACGGCATATTCATAGAGATGGGAATCTGCAATAAGGTCTTCATAGGAAGTTTCTGTCAAACTGGATTTGACTACCTTCCAGGAAGACGCAGTTTCGCTGGTTAAACGGTTATAGAGTGTGTAAGTCACATCGGGCTGTGCATTCCATCTCAGCAGGTTAATCCCCGATTTAGCTTCTGTTTTCAGCATTGAGGGTCGCTCGGGTGGATCAATCACTTTTTCATTGATGGTTACAGGATAGCTGCTCAAAAACTTACCATCACCATTTTTAATGGTAGCCATTTGAATACCAGCAACATTTGGAGTACAGCGAAAAACCAGCCTGGTTTCACTGTTTGTTAATAATACTGGAGAAAGGCAGCCGTCCATTTCAAACGTCACCTGATCATCAAGGCTCTTACCTGATACGGTGAAGTCCACTTCAATATCGAGTTCAACTGTCTTCGGAGACAAACCTGTCACAGTCACGACCTTTGGCGTGACTGGATCTTTATCTTCTGACTCTGTTGAACCAGAACCACATGCACTCAATAACCCTATAAAAAAAACGATCCATCCTCGCTTAATAACACATAACAACATCAAGCAAACCTCAAACTGGAAATTTATAAAGAAAACTACAAGGCCTCAATATGCAGAGCAACCATCTGAACACTTGTTTGACCACGAAATTGATTGATATCCAGACGATATGCCAAACGTGCCTTTGTGGCACCAACAGGCAATACGCTATCATCCGTATTAAAAGCAATGGCATCGACCAGCTTTTCATTTGTTCCTGGAATTTTAAGCAGTAATTTCAAATGCTTTTCACCGACAACCCGCCGACTGATCAATTGAAACACTCCATCAAACACGGGCTCTGGAAACCCTTGACCCCATGGGCTGGCACTGCGCAGAACTTCAGCTAATGGCATATCCAGATCATGTTCATGCAATTCACCATCACTCCAAACGACACTTTTAAGGTCATCAACACTGAGAATCTGGCGCACTTGTTGGTCAAATTCATCACGAAACAGTTCAAAGCCATCAACATCCATGGAAAGCCCTGCCGCCATCGCATGGCCACCAAACTTTGAAATCAATCCTGGATGCTGTGCATCAATGCGAGAGATCACATCACGAATTTGTAAACCAGCAACCGAACGTGCTGAACCTTTGATTTCACCCGCCTGACCCGGTGCAAAAATAACAACGGGACGATGGTGGATCTCTTTGATACGGGATGCAATAACACCCACAACACCTTGATGCCACTTTTCATTATATAGCACGATGCCGAAAGGCAGCTCACTACTTTCGGTATCAAGCTGTAATTGATCCAGATCACGCAACGCATCAATACGCATTTCAGCTTCGATTTTGCGGCGTTCCAGATTCATGGCATCCAAACGCCCCGCTATTTCATTCGCTTCGCTCAAGTTATCACTGAGCAAGCATTCAATACCCAGCGACATATCATCCAGACGCCCGGCAGCATTCAATCTTGGGGCAACAGCATAGCCCATATCTGAAGCAATCACCCTCTCAAACTGGCGACCACTGGATGCCAGCAATGCATAAATTCCAGCACAACCTATACCACTACGTATTCGAGCCAGACCTTGCGCAACCAATATACGATTATTATGGTCAAGTGGCACCAGATCTGCCACCGTTCCAAGTGCCACCAAATCCAGTAACTGCCCTAGATTAGGTTCGCGGGTATTCTGGCTTGAGAACCAGCCTTGCTCGCGCAAATATGAACGAAAAGCGAGCATGACATAAAAAATAACCCCGACACCAGCCAGATTTTTACTGGGAAATTCATCACCATCCTGGTTTGGATTAACAATGGCATCAGCATCAGGCAGCTCTTCGCCCTGAATATGATGATCAGTAATCAGTACACGTATACCTGATTCTTTCGCAAACGCAACACCACGAATACTGCTGATTCCATTATCAACTGTAATAATGAGATCGGCTGACGGTGTATCATCAGCGCTGATTAATTCTGGAGTTAGGCCATAACCCGAATCAAATCGGCGTGGCACCACATAATCTACATACTGAAAACCCAGCATACGCAAGGCTCGCACCGCAACTGCACAACTGGTCGCACCGTCCGTATCAAAATCAGCAACAATCAAAATACGCCACTGTGCCTGTAAAGCTTGCAGCAATAGTTTCACAGCTGCATCAATGCCTTTTAGCTTCGTTGCTGGCAGTAGTAGTTTCAGCCTGTTTTCTAACGCTTGTGATGATTCCAGTTCACGTGCAGCATATATTCGCGCGAGCACTGGATGAAGATCATCAGGCAATGCATGACGATTCGCAACCGGCTCACGCCGAGCAATCACTTTCATTGAATTAGCGACTACTTTTAATTAAAAACGGCCATGTTGACGATTAATATAATTATTTAACTCGACATGTTGAGTGTTCATTCGGCGCAATATCATATGAACTGAGCGAACAATAGAGCGCATTACCTGATAAACCAGAGGGCCATTACTATCCAGCAAAGCCTCAAGCTTTGTTCGGTTCAAACTGAATACTTCAGACTCGCCAAGAGAAACAAGTGTTGCGGAGTGTTCGGCACCATCAACAAAGCCCATCGCTCCTGCTAAATCACCCGCTTTAAGAATATGCAGCGTGAGTTTCTCTTCGCCCGACCCGCTTTTAGTAACTGCTAATTTTCCTTTGATAACGACATAAAGAGAGTCGTCTTTTTCACCTTCATTAATAAGATGTTCATCATCTTTCAACGTACGTACTTCTACGATATCAGCCAAAACAGAGCACTGCTCATTCGTCAGATCTTCAGCCAAAGGGGATAAACGTACAATTTGAAAATTTTCTTTTGAATTCATAACACTACCTTAAAATACTGTGGAGCCGGAAACAGGCTATATCACTTTTCACTATTACATCAATCTATTTGCAGCACGCTCCCTTGCGATGTAATCTCGATAATTATACGCTCATAATGAGCTAAAAATCACTGCCACCATGCTTTTGGTGATTTTTCATGCAATACATTGTGACAGCGATTACAAACCCATAAACTGAATGAAACCCGGTCGTGACAACGACCGCAGTACTGCCCCTGAAATATTTTATCCATCGTCACTGGGTTGGCATTTTTTTCAGGGATAAAAATCTTATCGTGGCAATTGTCACATGAAAGCCATTCAGTATGAGCTTTATGTGGAAAGAGAACATGAGGCATATCAGCCGTCTGCTCCATAATGACATCCATATCGAACACAACGAGCGCTTCGCTTTCACTATTTTTCAAGCTATGGCGAGGGTTAATCAGCGCATCATTCAATGCTTTCACCCAATCCACTTCACCACGTGAATCTTTGGGAAAATTTTTCAGTGATTCATCAGGGTTTTGCAGTGCATTAATTGAAGGATTGTCAGGGTCATGAATTCCATCTTTTGCCAATGAAGTCAAAGGGGGCGGCAAATCTTCTTTTTGCGCCTGGGCAACGCCACTCATTGCAACACACAATAAAATTACCCATTTAGTTTTTTGTATTAAACCGTGATTTATTTGCATTCCATATGATCTCCATATGTATTCAGGAACGTTCACGAAACAATAATACTACTGATGTTAATTATTTTTTGTAACCGGTCAATAGAATAAATGGGCTGGGTGCTGGCATCTGTCTTGCTTCAATATTGACAAAGCCAACCTCTTTCATAATATCCATCATCTCTGTTGTTGAGTATGATGAACCCCCAACTGTATTGATAATTTGATTCACACCAATCAATGCGGCGAGTTCCGGGCCATTTTTTTCTGCATTCAAAAGTTGCTCTTGAATCATAATCACCCCCTCAGTATTCATGGAGTCATAACATTTTTTGAACAGTTTTCTGATATTTTCAGGTGACTCCTGATTGGTCATTGAAGAGAGCAGCATCGCATCATTGGCCTCTCCTAATGAGTCACTATTATAGTCACCAGGCAATAACTGAACACGATCTTGCATTTCATATATATTCACAATTTCTTGTGCAATTTCCAGATTTTGTGTTCGATCCATAGCAACAGCATTCAAGCCATCATAACGTTTACAAAACATCACTGAAAAAGTAGATGGCCCACAACCAACATCCATCAACTTTTTCTTGCCCGTCAAATCAACCATACCTGTTAGAACATCTGACTGTGACAATGCTCGGTTGTGCATTCCCATCATATAGTCACGGGTCTCTTTATCACTATAAGTCTGGTGCATCAGTGCTGAAGGTTTGCCACTTTTAACGGTATCAAAGAGCCCGCCCCATGCCTCATACCAGTTTTCAAACATGTAGACAATTCCACCTTGGTAGAACTTGCTTGAACTGGTTAGAAAAGTTTGGCTAAATTCATTATTTTTGAAAACATCACCATCACGATCCAGAAAATCGATTGAAACCAGAGCGCTTAACAATGCACCTAAGCAACGACGATCTGAATCAGTTTCTCGCTGAAGTGTATCCAGGTCCTTTGGCTCACCATCCAGTCGATTAAAAATATCGAGACGATTTGCAGCATGTAAAACACAGGATTGCCAATAGCCTGAAGCCACCTGCATCACCTTCATTGGATCAAGCCCTTCAGGCAGGCCCCAGCTATCTCCATCATTTTTTTTATCATTATCCCACGACTCTGACATTCAAAAACCCCTTAATATAATATTCAGCCATCAGAACTATTTTAGAATATGAATCATGAACAGTAATTTGTCCAGATCAAGAAAGAAAAAAGCCACTGATATCATCAGTGGCTTTTAAAGCTCAGGAGTGTGAACAGGTGAAACGTTGTAGTCATATGCTCATCATAGATCTCCGCAGACAGGTTTCGACATACCGGATTCACCCGCACTATTGAACGCTTTGAGACTGAAGCAGG
>WFXF01000052.1 GCA_015490755.1 Gammaproteobacteria bacterium | reverse complement strand
GTCTGTCAGCTTCATCTATAGTGCTGCCATGCATCACACTGTAGTTTATATAAGCAATAACAGGTGCTGAAATAAAGGAAACAATGGTCGCTATGGTCACAATCAAACCCATCGCGCCAGATACATTTTTTATGATCAAGAATATAATGATCGTACCCAAAACGGCCAGCGCCAGCAGGCTTTGGTACATAGTTTTTGTCGCCCCACGCCGTGACTGATAATTTCCCTGACCTTTCCATATAAAATAGCTCTCCTCCAAGGTTCTGGGGTAGGCATCCAGGCAGGTTAATGTCGTGCTGAACATAGTCGCTAATGCCGCAATACCGATGAGTGGATAGGCCCAGCTCCCCAGTGAAGTTGTGTACATATCGATCAGTTGACCGGCAAATACGGCACCATTTGCTGAAGGCGGTTCGCCAGTTCCAAACATCACCATCGCACCGAGAGATAAAAAGGCCATCGCTAGAAGGGCAGTGCCAAAAAAGCCAATTTTGAAATCTAGCATTGCTTTACGCATGGATAGACGGTTTCCATTTTTACGATTGCTCTCTTCAGACCAGACTGAATGCCAGACACTGACATCCATAGGGGCGGGCATCCAGCCGATAAAAGCGGCGAGAAAAATAATATCGGCGTGTTCATACAGGCTGAAAAGTGGTATCGCATCTGGGTCGGTATTGCTCTGTGTGCTCAGCAACACCACGCTTAATGCCGTGATCGTTGTCAACGTTAAAATAATGATGATGGCTTTCATCATTTTGTCCAGCAAACTGTATTGCCCAACATAGAGAATGATGGCTGCTGCAATGAGCACCATAATCGCCGGAATATGGGGCATATATTCTGGTGGCAAACTCAAGCCAAAAAAATGAATCGCTATTGAGCTGGTCACGATGGTGACGGCGGCTTGAATCAGGCACATGGATAACAGGGTCATAACAATATAAATCGCTAACGCCCATTTTCCCAGCGCATGGTATCCGTGCAATATATTGCGCCCTGTCAACGCTGTATACTGAGGGCCAAATTTATAGAATGGATACTTGACCAGATGAATCAGAGGAATCAATAGCAGAAGCAGGAATTCATAGCTCGCTCCGGCCTTGGTTGACATGACCAGATGAGATACGCCTACGGCAGCGCCTGCGTACAATAATCCTGGCCCCAGACCACTTAGTATTTTTGTTGGCAGGGCAGTAACAGTCAGACTTGGCATAATATATCTCCTTTAACTATGTTCTTGATTTTTAGCGATATCGGGTTTATAAAATGCCGACATTTGCTGCATGATGTTATTCGGTGCCGATGGATTGTTATTGTGCAGTTGAAAGAAAAGAGAAACTATCCGTAAAAATAACCAGACAGGTATAGGAGATTACGTAGAGTCGATCAGGCGGCATTATGTGCTTGATATCTGGATGCAACGATATCATCAGCATATCTTTTGAAAGGTATTCTGATGATACTATTTTCTATTATCGGGGCAGGGAATAAGGTGGAGCCTTACTGAATAATATGAAAAAGCGATTAAACGAATGCAAACCTATAAGCGCATATTCGAAGTCTCAATACCAATCATGCGCAACTTTGATTCTGACAGCTCGTCTGAACCTGATGGTGGATTATCGAGCCACCATTTCCCGCCACCAGTTGGGTGAAGCTAATACCACATCACCTGTTTCAAAAATTCGATTCGCGGTATTAAGGGAATCAAGACCCGAACTTGTCTGTATCAGAAAAGCATTCGGTGCAAATGTTAAAGATTTAATCACAATCAAATCATGCTCTTCAAACCATGCTTCTATTTTTCCCTGGCCCCAATCAGGTTTCATTTGAACTAGCACATTGCCAGGTAAAGCTTTTTTTGTTGCAGACATTGACGCAACGTCGTGCAGCACTGGAGAAAATTGGCTATTTGTACCTGTATTCAAACTTCTTCCTGTGGCTTTTATCGATTCGTCATCAATTTTAAAAAAGCGAACAAAGGATGGTTTAGCATTAATTTTTTTTGTCGTATTCAGTGACTTTAATTGAGTGCTAGTTTCAGGTTTAACATTGAATTCAGCCATTAACTCTGGATTGATCCAGACGGATCGTTTTTCATCTCCGTCATACCAAAAATAACGTTGTGACTCTGTGAGTTCACCTTTATTAACGTCCAGAGTTGAACTCTTCGCAAAACTCACATGAGGTATCATAAGGCCCATAAAAATACTTAAAAAAACCCATTTATGTAACAGTATTGTATTCATAACAAATCACCACTCTAAAAATTTTGTTTAATTTTACGTTCCATAAAACGTTAGTTTCCATGACTGAAATGTTCCTTCATCATCCGCCTCCTTGTCTCTGACAATTAACTGCCAATCACCATCGGCACTTTCACCAAGATGGCGTGTTGAACCAAAGCGCCAATTTTTATAGGACGGACCACATATGTTCGATTTGCAAACATGCTTTTCTGCTAAACGACTGGTTGTTCCAGTCGATTGATTGACTAATATTATTTCCAAATCACCCAAATAAGGGTGGTCGTCAGCACTGAACCTGATTTCAATAAATTCGATATTAGTGATGCCACTTGAAGCCACACTCAGAGTCGAACGAACAGATGAGCCATCATTATCTCCAATCTTTTTATCAACACGTTCTAATGATGTTGAAAACTTTTTCTCAGGACTTAGGTTAATCCAATTTTTTGCTAACAAAACGGCCGCCTCTGCATCCACCACACCAAAACCATAGTTGTGATTCACATGCAGACCCGCGCCATTCGTTTTCCAGTCCGATTGCAACGGATCATTCTTTCTGGCACTGCGTGCTAAAATCGCGTGAACGTCACGCCAACCCAAACTGGGGTTGGCCTGTAATATCAACGCAACCACACCAGACACCATCGGTGCGGCTGCGGAAGTACCTTTAAAACAAGCAGTATAATTATTATTATTGTAGTAATTATCGCCAGTACCAATACCAAGCCAAAACAAATTTGAATTATACCCTTCCCATCCCGTGCGGTCTGTCGTCACAACTGCATGTGTATCACAAATCTCCCCACCCGGTGCGCTGACTAGCAAATTCGCACCTTGTTCGCTATAAGAAGAACGCTGACCAGAATTGTTAACCGCACCCACTGCGATCACACCCCGATAGTTTGCATAGCCATCATAATTTGAATTATCCAGGAATTTTGTACCTAAAGAATTTTGCTCATGTCCGTTACCTGCTGCCCACACATAAACAGTACCTTGCCCCTCACGCCCAATACGATGTCCAGTATCAATGGCCTTACGCCATACATCAGTAGAATCAATGATACGACCTGTGCTATCCGGAACCCCCCAACTATTATTGGATATATGATTTTGCGCGGCATCTCTGGTCATGGCATCACTCTCATTTTCCGAAGTCAGTGCTTGTAAAAGGTTGTACCCGATCAACCCTGCTCGCGGCGCAACGCCTCGAACACCCACTCCGTTTAAATCCCGCGCAGCGATGATGCCTGAAACGCTGGTACCATGACCGTCACCGATACTGAATAATGATGCTGATGGATCTGCACTTCCATCAACATAATTATAACTTTTGTCCGACACCACGTTCTCTCTTAAATCTTCATGTCCGATCTCCAGATCATAATCAACGACAACAATACGCACTCCTTCACCACGGCATGAATCGTCTGTGCAACTGTTCCAGACTGGCTCCACATTAATATCTTCACCAACCGTACCGCGCTTTTTATCATTGCCCGCTTGCCCCCTGTTTTTCAGGTGCCATTGGTCTTCATATAACGGATCATTAAGCTCAACAGTCCACTGATAGATTGCAGGAGTAGGATCAGTGTTGCCTGCTTTATCTGTCGCTCGAACCTTGAAAGTGTGGCTACCCTCGGTCAAATCTTTATATTTCACAGGACTGCTGCAGGGCGTAAACGGACGGCTGTCGAGACTGCACTCAAACGTAGCCTCTGTCTCTGTGGCGTTAAAAGAAAATTCAATAACCGTCGTTGTTCTTACATTTGCATTTATTAAAAAAGAGAAATCGATTGGACTTGTAATAGTTGTGTTCAGTGCCACAGTACCAAGGTCGAAAATATCCAGATTCAGTGACGTAAAGTCCATTTCAGGAATGTCTTGGTTCGGTGGCGTAAAGTCTATTTTGGGAATGTCTTGGTTCGGTGGCGTAAAGTCTATTTTGGGAGTGTCCGTGTCGGGAATGTCAAAGTCGGGAATGTCAAAGTCGGGAATTTCCTCATCATAATCATCACCGCACGCCGCCAGCATCATGACTGCGGTGGCAATTAAAAAGTATTTTGATAATACGGTTGTATTCATTAGTTACCCCTAATAAAAAAATTTACACTCGCGTTTCCAACTTCGCCACGCTAACGGATTGGGCATTTTAAAGCAATTTAAGTGTGGGATTGATACCACATGCCAAGCAGAGCTATTACTTTAAATATAGTTTCATCGATTTTCAAAAACATGATCGTTATTATGCTGCTGGAAGGAAAAACAAACTATCCGTAAAAATAACCAGACAGGTAGCGGAGATTACGTAGGGTTGATCAGAGGTTTTTTGGAAGAGGGGACATTACTTGATTGATTTAATAAGGTGTCCCGAGCTATTGAAAAGTTACATTAAGCCGTTCTTAAAAGAGCATATGCCGTTCTTAAAAGCATATAAGGTTAAACCAGCTGTAGTATGAATACCCAGTTTTCTCTTGATGTTTTGTTTGTGAGTTTCAACAGTTCTTACCGAAATTTCCAGATCTCTGGCGATTTCTTTATCAGTAAGACCGTCAAAAATGTCGCACAACACATCAATTTCTCGGTCAGTTAGAGGGGGTGGAGGGTTGATCAGGTGTGGTAGAATTTCCGGACTGACATATGTTCCTCCTTGATATACTGAATTGATGGCCGTTAACAATGCATTTATGGAAATACTTTTCAATGCATAACCGGATGCACCTGATTTCCTCAGTTTTTGAGCATATTCCGCTTCATCATGCATGCTGAGAATCAATACCTTGATATCAGGCCAATGGTGAGTAATCTTTGCGGTTGCTTCAAATCCATCCATAATGGGCATCGTAATATCCATCAATACCACGTCAGGTTGTAAATCCCGTGATTTTTCTATCGCTTCCTCTCCATCTGCTGCCTCCCCCACGATCTCAATACTATCTTCAAGTTTCAAAAGCGCAGAGCAACCTTTGCGAACCAGTGGATGATCATCCACAATTATTACACGTATTTTTTCTG
>WFXF01000051.1 GCA_015490755.1 Gammaproteobacteria bacterium | reverse complement strand
AATATTAAAAACGTGGTACCAGTAGTTGACAGGTCAATACATATCAGGAACGTTCACGAAATAACTTCTGCACTCTGACTTGCTCTTTTACTCCGGCTCAAACGATCTCAATCGTTACATGGGCCAGCTATGCGCCTCTTGAGATCGTTTGAGCCGGAGCAAAATTTCTACGACATAGTTGCAGAAGTTATTCCGTGCACGTTCCTTAGTTGATTTTTATTTTCCTCAATTTACGAACAGTAATCGCAGGCATTTGGTTTGACTCCGTTATGTTGAAATTCAAATAATATCACTTGGGTTCGCTATGAGCCTGTAACTTTTTTTCTGTGCTCATGATGGGCAATTTATCTTTCTCTGAAATATTGATTCAACTGATTGATAATTCGCTCTGAACTGGCATCATTATGGATGATTTTCGTGTCTTTTGCTGGTGGCTCAAAATCAAGCCGAAGGGCGGCGGCACTTGCACTTTTAATGCCCTCGCTTCGCTTTGTTAAACGGCGGGAAATTAACTGATCCGGTGCGTCAATGCATATCATTTCCATGTTTGGAATTTTGTTGAGAAGAAAATCCCGATGCTGTTGTTTATAAACCCCTTGAGTGATCACTAAATGCTCGTGATGTTGCTGCAAAGATAAGATTTTCTCCACAATGATTGGAAAATAACGATCCCTCATTTCTTGAGTAAATGGCCTTTTTTCTTTCAAAGCCAAGCGCATCTCATTAGTGATGTCATCATCGGCATGGTAAACAAACCAACCTGTCTGCTCACCGATCAAGTCACCCACGAAGGATTTTCCCGCGCCAGATAGGCCAAAGAGAAATAGTGTCGAAGGGGCGAAAGCAAGATCAAGGTTAAGCCGCATTTTTATCGAGCTGAAGTAGAGTCTTTTAGTATGTATAGGGTTAGGTTTCAATACCATACTTAATCAAAAATGACTCAGAGTCCAAAACAGGTATCTCTTTTTTAAGAAATTTCTTGTCATTACTGATGATTAAATAACATGCCGATTTTTTAGCTAAAATATATTGGAGGTTATCTTCCAGGTCACTATTCTTAACATCTAATGCGTTAAGTATATCGCTATTGTCTGCCCCGATAATTTTAAAATTTTCTTCAACAAAGTAAAAAAATTTACGAATATCTTGTTTTTGTTTTTTTGCTACATAGTCAATATCAAGCAATGTAATATCTGCGACATACCCTTGATACAATCCATCTTGTATCAGCTGAATGATCTGCTTTGCATTGGCTGACTGCTCTCGCCTCAGAAGCATATCCAGAAAGATATTCGTATCTAAAAAAATTTTCATTTGATTATTGCGTTGTATCTTGCATCATCAGTTTCAAAGTCATCTGATAACAGGCCTACAAATTCATCTAATTCCATTTTATTTACAGGTGATTTACTCTCTTTTTTATTCACCAATTTTTCATATAGGTCATAAGGAATCAAAACTGCTTTTTTTCGATGGCTCTTTTTATCTACAATCGTAGTGACTTCCGATAAAAGGGAGGTAAATTGCTTTTGCGCTTGGGACACACTTAATTCTTTCATGGCTTTTTGCATGTATATTTGATTTTATATACATATATTATGCGTGATGTGTCGTAAGGGCAAGTCGTTTTGTTAAAGCATCTTTTTTAGCTGAAACAGAGTTTCAAGCGCTTGCATCGGGGTCATACTGTTTGGATCAAGCTCGGTAAGTTTATCAACCGCGGGATGGCTTTCGGGCTCAGCGTTAAACAGTGACATCTGGGGAGTAGACGCGGCCGTTACATTATCATGCGGTGCATTGGCTTCCAGCTGAGCCAGACGTTTCCTGGCTTCTTTAATCACTTTTGTCGGTACACCAGCAAGTGCAGCCACTTGCAAGCCGTAGCTTTGATTGGCAGGGCCTTCTTTGACAGCATGCATGAAAATAATTTTATCATTGTGTTCAACAGCATCGAGATGAACGTTGTGAGTAGTATCCAGCGTTTCCGGAAGTGTGGTTAGCTCAAAGTAGTGTGTGGCAAACAGACAAAATGCTTTGATGTTTTTCGCCAGATGTTCCGCGCAAGCCCATGCGAGTGACAGGCCATCAAACGTGCTGGTGCCTCGGCCGACTTCATCCATAAGCACTAAGCTTTGTTCTGTAGCATTGTGCAAAATATTAGCCGTCTCAGTCATTTCAACCATAAAAGTCGAGCGCCCGCCGGCTAAATCATCCGAGGCACCAATACGGGTGAAAATACGATCAATCGGGCCGATGGTGGCATTCGTCGCAGGAACATAACTGCCGACATGGGCGAGTAGCACAATGATAGCCGTTTGCCGCATGTAGGTTGACTTTCCGCCCATGTTAGGACCGGTGATGATGAGCATTCGACGATTGTCATCAAATAGAGTGTCATTCGCGACAAAAGGGGCATTCAATGTTTTTTCGACTACTGGATGTCGGCCAGCTTCAATTTGAATGGCTGGTGTATTAACCAGTTCAGGTGAATTCAGGTTCAACGTATCGGCACGTTCAGAAAAATTGGTGAGAACGTCCAGTTCTGCCAGTGCAGCGGCAGATTGTTGCAGTGCTGCGATATGTGGCATCAGGCCTTCCAGTAAACCTTCGTAGAGGAACTTTTCTCGTGCCAATGAGCGTTCCCGAGCGCTGAGCACCTGGTCTTCAAACTTTTTCAGTTCGGGTGTGATAAAGCGTTCGGCACTTTTGAGTGTCTGGCGGCGAGTGTAGTCATCCGGTACATTATCTGAGTGCAGACGACTGATCTCAATATAATAGCCGTGGACTCGGTTATAGTTGACTCTGAGGTTTGTAATTCCTGTGCGTTCCTTCTCCCGCATTTCGAGATCAATCAGGTATTGGTCGGCATTTTCACTGAGCGAGCGCAGCTTATCCAGATCACCATCATAACCTGTGGCGATGACACCGCCATCGCGTATTAATACAGGGGGTTCTTCGATAATGGCGCTTTCTAACAGATAGTGGACTTCAGGGAATTCAGCAATGTTTTGTTGTAATTCTGAAAGCAAGGGTGCATCGAGCTGGCTCATCATTTTCTGAAGTGCGGGCAGCTCTGACAGGGCAAAACGCAGCAGTGCCAAGTCGCGTGGTCGCGCTGTTTTGAGTGCAACACGGGTTAAAATGCGTTCGATATCACCGATGCCTTTGAGGATTGTTTGAAGTGCTTCATAAGCTTGGTTTTCACATAAAATAGCGATGCAGTGATAGCGTTGCCTTAATATATTGTGATCACGTAAAGGGCGATTGATCCAGCGCCTTAGCAGGCGGCTTCCCATCGCGGTAGAAGTACGATCCATTACCCAGGCCAGAGTATGCTCCTGACTGCCATTGAGATTGAACTCCAGTTCAAGATTACGACGACTGGCTTGGTCGAGTAGCACGGTTTCGTTTCGTTGTTCAACCTTGATGCTTTGAATGTGGGGCAGTGCTGCACGTTGTGTATCTTGTGCGTATTGCAGCAGACAACCGGCGGCGGCCAGTGCTACTTCCAGCTTTTCACAGCCAAAGCCGCTGAGATCGCGTGTGCCCATCTGTTGAGTGAGCAGTCTTTTTGCAGTATCAAAATCAAAGTGCCAGGGTGGTATGGGGCGAGTGCATGAGTAATTTGCCAACAAGTCGCTGTGCCTGGTTTCGTCATAGAGCAGTTCGCTGGGTTTAAGGCGCTCCAGTTCATCGGCTAATGCATCTTCGTTGTTGACTTCCAGCACGCTAAAACGGCCACTGCTGATCTCCAGAGAGGCGACGCCGATCTTCTCTTTCTGTTGATTGATGGCCACCAGTAAATTATCACGGCGTTCATCAAGCAGCGCCTCATCGGTGACGGTGCCGGGCGTGACAATACGCACCACTTTACGTTCAACCGGCCCTTTTGATGTGGTTGGATCACCCACCTGCTCACAAAGCGCGACAGATTCCCCTTTTTTAATCAATTTGGCGAGATAGTTTTCTGCCGCATGATAGGGAATGCCTGCCATTGGAATGGGATTGTCTCCATGTTTTCCACGGCTGGTGAGTGTGATATCAAGCAGTTTTGATGCAAGGCGAGCATCATCAAAAAACAGCTCATAAAAATCTCCCATACGATAAAAAACAAGCATGTGAGGGTAGTCAGCTTTGATGCTCAGGTATTGCTGCATCATAGGCGTATGTTTGTTTTTTCTCTCTTCTGAAATCATGCTGTTATTGTATTTTACTTGTTGATTTGCAATAATTTTTTGTTTTTCTTTCGTCTCATGCCGTCTCGGGGAGTCTCATAAAATATCATCCAATCTCACAAAAAAGTGTAGGTTAAAGTGTAAGTTGTTCTGGTGTAGATTTTGTGGGCGTTAACAACCTACACTTTTTTCTTTGCATCGGATAATCTGACACCATCATAGAGGATGCTCATGGCAACAGCACAGAGTACCAAACTTCTATCTGCCAGAACAGTAGAAGCGATGAAACCAGGTGATAAGGACAAGCAAATACCAGTGAAAATGTGGGTTTGCGAGTGACCTGCGGTACTACTGGAGTGAAAACTTTCTTCTATCGCTATACCAGTCCGCTCACTTCTAAGCTCGTCCAGTTAAAAATCGGCAACTTTCTCCTCGAAGAGATGCTTCGCATGTTGCGCCAAGAGCAGTTTGGTGCCTCCAGTGAAAAGAATCAAAGTAAACAGCTGAACCTGTTTAATGAAGTGGAAACTGTCAGATCAAGTCTGAATTACTACATAGGGGGAGGCTTTAACGAAAAGTCATATCATTGGCGAGGTTTAACGCTATCTTATAGGCCTTTTTTATGTGGTCATGCGTGCTTGGGTGATATGCCAGAGAAGATTCGTTCGTTATATACAGCTACTGTCGAATCAACCAATTTTATTTGGTTACATTCAGCATGAAGAGGGTTGAGAATGGCGATTTTTTCCAGTCCGCCTGATACTGCTACGCTGGGAACCAGTAGTATTAATTCTTCTCCCGCATCGAGCCAGTCGCCGCCTAGCGTTTGAGTTGTAAAAGGATATGGAAACTCAGACCAGTTATCGGGAAGCTTCTCTTCCGGCAGGTCAAGCTGGGAGATATTATCGGGTGCCTCGTAAATTCCTAGTCTGTAAGTTTTAGGTACGAGTCTAGGAGAAGGGATATAGTTTGCCATCTCAAGCATTGCTACCGCAGGAGAAAGTGCGAAGTAAATTACGGGCTGACCGGGACGATTCCAGCGAGCGCCATCTTGATAGCTTGCCCCCAACCCCTCCATGTTTTTTAGATATTTTGCCGACGAGATTCTATACAGTTTCATCAACTAAATTCGCCGTATTCTATTTTGCGAAGTACATCTGAAACCCATTTTCGGCCAGTGAAGG
Source organism: Gammaproteobacteria bacterium (assembly GCA_015490755.1). GTDB lineage: Bacteria > Pseudomonadota > Gammaproteobacteria > JAADGQ01 > JAADGQ01 > S141-38. The sequence continues at coordinate 4,359 of WFXF01000051.1, read as the reverse complement.
TATCTAGAAGAGATTCAGGCGTGTCGCCAGACAACGCTGATACCGGGCTTTTAATCCACTCAATAGCCATTTCTTTACTGCCAAAGACCTCTATTGCTTGTCTGTAAAGTTGAATCATATCGAGGATCTCTTCACTGATTGTGCGATCCATATGTTTTCTTCGATAGACCCGGCTTAAATTGGCTGTGGATATGTCAAGAACCCTGGCAATAAGCTCTCGGTTGTTAAATGTCGTGATTATGCTTTTAACAACAGTGCCAGGTACTCCCGCACGTACAGCACGAATAAAAGCTGCGTTGTTGGAAAGGGCTTCAGATTCTACGCCTAAAGATTGAATAATGTCATTAGCCTGGCTCATATGTGCACACCTCAATTTAATCAATATGATTATAGTATATCGTCATTTTGATTAATTTCTACAGTGTTACCCCTTGAAATGTGGGCTACATAGGGCTTTTGAGAAGCAAAATGCGCGCGGTCATTTTGCGGACACCCGCATAGCGGGTGTCGGTTCAAATCCTTCCGGGCGTGCTACTTTTTAGATAGTTAAAATAAGCGGCTCTATGTGATTTATAGTGGGTGGTAACGTAGGTCGGGTTAGCGCAGCGTAACCCGACCTACACTACTCAAACAAATGCTTTTTTAAAAGCTATTCGATCGGTGTCTCTTCGCTGTTTCCCCATTCTGACCATGAGCCAGGGTAGCCCTTTATATTTTTGTAGCCGAGGCTTTTTAGCACAATATAGGTATGCGCTGAGCGGCGGTGTGTCTGGCAGTAGGTGATGACTGTTTTGTCTTTATCAATGCCTGCTTCTTCATAAAGTGCTTGAAGTTCATTTTCGGGCTTGAACCGGGTGTTGCGTTCACGATCGACCGCTGCGATCCACTCCACATTTTTTGCGCCGGGAATGTGGCCGCCACGCATGGCACGTTTGTCCCATCCGGAAAATTCACTATCAGAGCGAACATCGAGCAATATATTGTTGTTTGTTTCTAGCCCTGCCAGAATTTCAGCTTTTGAAGCAATTGCATCACTGTTAAATGCATTGGTCTGATAATGGCTGGGTGTTGGAGTGACTGCTTCATCACTTGTCGGAAAGCCTTCGCCCATCCATGCGTGCAGCCCACCATTCAGTAAAGAAAAATTATGATGACCGATCGCATCTAGCGTCCATAAAAAGCGACAGGCTTTCAGCCCCATGTCATCATCGTAGGCGATCACATGTTTATTCGGGGTCAGGCCAATATCGGATAAAACATGGTTGATCGTTTCAAGGTCTGGCAAAAGTCCCATGACGGGAGGGCTGGATGCTGAAATTTGTTCGACATCCAGGTGGACTGCGCCTTCAATATGGTAGTCTTCATAAATATCAGCTGAAGAGAGATCGACGATCAGAATATCATCGACATTCAATAGTTGTTCGAGAACATCGGATTCAAGTAGTAAAGGTATATTGAACTGATTCATGAGCGTGTTTTACATGTTTAATTTTTGGGTTGTTGGGCGAAGATTATACACGAATTGAAATCATTTCTGCTCAAGCAGACGCATGCAGTCAATTAAACTGATGGCTTCAATATTTTCAGCAATGGGATATTGATCTTTTCCTGCATGAATCACAAAATTATGAGTCGATTTTATATCATCAATGGCATGGTAAAAGCCTTTGCTTGGTTTGGCGGTCAAACCACTTTTAATCTCAATCGCCCAGATTTCACTATTCACCATCTCTAGAACAAGGTCGATTTCTGCGCCTGCCGATGTACGATAGAATGTTGATTTTGTCCCCAGGGGCACGGCAGATAAAATATTTTCAATCACAAATCCTTCCCAACTCTCTCCTGTAATCGGGTGGCCTGCCAGTTCGTTATAGTCTTTAATGTTTAAAAGGACATGTAGCAGGCCACTATCACGAATGTAGGTTTTGGGTGACTTGACTAATCTCTTTCCAATATTGGCATGATAAGGTTTTAATCGTCGAAAAAGTAATAAATCAACCAAAAGGTCGATATAAGCATTAAGTGTTTTTGCTGAAATGGAAAGGTTGGAAGCCAGTCTTGAGGCATTTAACATACTGCCTTGGCAGTGTGCCAGCATCATCCATAATCGCTCTAATGTTTCAGCAGCGGTACGGGGTGCAAATTGAGGTATTTCTCTCTCCAGATAGGTTCGAATGAAATCTTTTCTGATTAAAAAACTGTCCTCATCACTGTTTCCGAGAAAACTGTCGGGAAAGCCTCCTCTGATCCACAAGTCAGTGACTTGATCAGGTTTAATCTCTAATGCTGTTAACGGTGTCATGTCAATATAGCCAATACGTCCTGCCAGAGTTTCTCCAGACTGCCGTAACAGGTCAATTGAGGCCGAGCCTAAAATTAAAAACCGGCCAACCTTTTTACCCCTGCGTCGGCCTTCATCAATCAGGCCACGCAATGTCTGAAAGAGTTCAGGCATACGGTGTATTTCATCGAGAATGACCAGGCTATCTTCATATCGTTCCAGAAACAGGATTGGGTCTTCTAACTTATCCCGATCTCGATAGGATTCAAGGTCAAGATAAATAGATTTCCTGTTTTCGGCGATATCAAGTGCAAGCGTTGTTTTGCCTACTTGGCGAGGGCCAATTATGGCAACTGCAGGTTGTCGGTTTAGTGACTTTTCTATGTTTAAACGTATTTTTCTCTCTATCATCCTTGTAAATTAAGACAGTAAGTCCTAAATTGCAAGGATGACTTGTCTGCTTGTGTTGGATGCCTCTTCATTTTTATCGCTATTATTGGTTTTTTCAGACATTAATATTGTGGTTTTTAAAAGAGCCACATAGTTGTTATTTCACACCCTGACCGTGTATTGTAAGCCCCATTTTTAATGAGTAGCTTGGGGTACATTTTATGATTTCAGCCATATTAACGATCGGTGTGATTATTCTTGCTTTCTATATCGGTTTCAAAGTGGGGATTTATTGTGGCGCCAAAGGGCAAAAATTGAAGGAAGTTCTGGAAAACCAGAATAGTAAATAACCTCTGCCAGGTATGACGTTGTTTAACTTTTCCACGCTGCCTCCTTTATCGCTTTATATCCATATTCCCTGGTGCGTTCGCAAGTGCCCTTATTGTGATTTTAATTCTCATGAATTACGAGAAGGGTTGCCTGAAGATCAGTATATCGATGCATTGATTGCTGATCTGGAAAGTGAGTTGCCCCATGTGTGGGGGCGGTCGATTCAGAGTATCTTTATTGGTGGCGGAACGCCGAGCCTGTTTTCTGCCGAATCAATTGATCGTCTGCTCTGTGCGATTCGGGCACGGCTTCCTTATCGGCCTGATATGGAAATTACCCTGGAAGCGAATCCGGAGGCGATTGAAGCGGGTCGTTTTAAAGAGTTGCGAGCTGCGGGTGTCAATCGTCTGTCCATTGGTGTGCAGAGTTTTGATGATGGATTGTTGCAACGCATCGGACGCATACATAACGGCCTTGAAGCACAAAAGGCGATTGATACCGCTCTGGCAGCAGGTTTTGAGAATTTTAATCTGGATTTGATGTTTGGCTTGCCTGAACAAACAGAAAGTATTGCTCGTTCGGATATTCAAACGGCCATCGAATCAGGCGCGTCGCACCTCTCTTTTTATCAGCTGACGATTGAGGCGAATACCGCATTTTATGCAAAGCCCCCACAATTGCCCGATGATGAAAATATCTGGACAATGCAGGATCAATGTCATGAACTGTTAGCGGCTGCCGGGTTCGAGCAATATGAAGTTTCAGCGTTTTCCAAACCCGATAAACAGTGCCAGCATAATCTGAATTATTGGCATTTCGGCGATTATTTAGGGATCGGTGCGGGTGCGCATGGAAAAATCACGGATGCTTTTCAGCAAAACATTACACGTCGCAGTAAGCTCAGGCATCCTGCTGACTATATGCAGAAGGTTTCAAGTGCAGCGCATGTCAGTGAAGAGCATGTTTTGAAGCGCCGTGAAGTTGGATTGGAATTTATGATGAATGCGTTACGGCTCTATGGTGGATTTCCTGTACCGCTATTTAATTCACACACCGGCCTGCCATTAACTGTAGTGGAAAAAACACTCAAAGAAGCTGAAGAGCGAGGATTGATCGAGTGGGATGTTCATCGCATTCAGCCCACTGAGCGAGGTCGTCACTTTTTAAATGATCTGCTTGGATTGTTTGTATAATATTTTATTTTGAAATAAGGAACGTGCACGGAATAACTTCTGCAACTATTGCGTAGAAATTTTGCTTCGGCTCAAACGATCTCAAGAGGCGCATAGCTGGCCTATGTAACGATTGAGATCGTTTGAGCCGGAGTAAAAGGGCAAGCCAGAGTGCAGAAGTTATTT
>WFXF01000050.1 GCA_015490755.1 Gammaproteobacteria bacterium | reverse complement strand
GCCAGACACCTGCGACCAATGCCGATATAGAAAACAACTGTGATAACCAGCAACAGGTTGACTATCTTGTCAAAAAACTGATACCGGCCCTGCCCTGTGACCAACGTCTGGTATTTTTGTTACGGCATGAATCAGAGTATTGGGAAGAGAAGCAGCGCCTGGAGTGGAATCATATTGCAGAGCTCAACGGCATTGATAAACAGACCGCATGGTCACGCTTCGAGCAAGCTCGCAATAGCCTGATCACTCACCTGAATAGCGATGATAAATCATCCACTGTCGATCTTGATAGTGAATCACTCTTGATCTTTTTTGTATGGACACAGGCTCAGCGTCTATCAAAGCAACAGGAGTTTACATGGGACTATTTTGCCAAGTTATTGAATGTATCCACCAACACTTTAAAAACTCGTTACCGGGCTGCAATGAAAAAGCTCGGTGAGGGCTTGTCAACTCGACATTGAACTGATTTAGCAGCCATTAAAAGCAATTTGTGATGAAAGATTCAGACATTATCAATACATACAAAAAGTATCAGTCTTCACGCATGGCCGACTCAGAAGACGAAATCATGCGTATCGTTGCAATAGCTCATAAAAAGAGATCAGAGCGCACTGTCGATAAGATGGCTCAAACAGCAAAGAGTGATGAAGAGCATATCACCAAATTATTCAATAGCTATCAGCAGCAGCGTGACCCGCACCGGGAAGAGATCACAGCAACGGTCATGGCCGCCGCCAGACAAAAAATTCAGCAGCGAAAAAGCCCAGACTCAGCGAGTATATTCCAGTTTGGAAAGAGCTTTTTCAGATCGCTTCAACGAATCATGGCCGCTCTACGCAATAGGCTCACCGAAACAAAACCGGCTTTTCACTGGCAAATAGCCACACCCGCTTTGGCTTTGATTGCTGTAGTGACAATACTTGTTCCACAACTAACTGACAGGGACGCATCCGTGCAAAGCTACGCTGATCATGGAGTTTCATCAGAATTGCTCAAACAAGCGCCACAACTGGTCACTGCTATTCAATACGCCACCCCCATGGCAGGATTTGGTTTTAGTGATGTGATAGACCCTCCGAGTGCTGCATTCCAGCTGGGCACGATGACCACAGACCTTTATCTTGTTCATGCCGCAAACGATTCAAATGCAGCTTCAGCCACAACAATAAATATCCAGCGAGTTATCTCCCGATCAGGAATAGGCGATGTACTATTGCCCTCGTTGGAAAATTTGAATAAAGCTGCTGCCAACTCTGAAAAAGCACTGGCCATTGCCCATGATCTGGAACAGTATTTTAGCGGGCACAAACAGGAAGCGATGTTCAAGTTTGGCAAATGGCTTGAAGCCACTCTTCTTGCCACTCAAGCGGCAACAGATGGAGCAAATTCACAGCCGCTGAAAGCTCTTATGGTGCAGTGGCAGCAGGATGGAAAAAATAGCACACTGGATATACCTTCCCCCATTTCCAGGCTAGTCACTGATTTAGAGAACATAATAGTCACTGGAGAACCTGCCTTCGATGAAGTTCGAAAACTCCGCCAGCAACTATTACAGATCAAAGCAGCTCTGCAGTAATGACTATAATGATGCATAACTCTATCTGCAATAAAGTATTGCTATTATGCACACTCCTTCTTCTGACAAGCGCAAGCTCCCATGCGAACCAGGATGATCCCCGCGCCCATGCCAGTTTCTATATCAACACCTACGGCCTGGTTGATCCGGCACAGTCACCACTTGCCAAACGCGCTTACCAGATCTTTGAGCGCATCCACCAGGTCGCCGAAGACCCCATAGGTGTCACCCCAACACTGAAAATCATTAACAGTGATGGAAAACCCTGGGCGATTGCGCTGCCGGACGGTTACATCATTCTCTCTCGTGCTGCTTTAGAAATTTGTTATCAGGGTGTCGATGAAAATACGGGTGATGCCAGGCTGGCTTTTGTACTGGGTCATGAGCTATCTCACTTAACCTCCAATGATTTTTGGCATCGCAAGATGTACCTCAGCCTCTCGGGTAAAAACAACAGCGACTCACTCGAAAAAGTCAGCGCCCTGATCAGCTCAGCTGCGGGTGCATCAGCCGATAATGACTGGCGTAAAACAGTCCGCAATAAAGAGTTGCGAGCCGATGAAACAGGCTTTACTTACGCTGCACTGGCAGGCTTTCATACTCACCTGATACTATCTGACCAGCATGGTGGTAAAGATTTTTTGAATCATTGGGTGACCCAGACACGCACTTCCGGCGGTGATCTTCATTTCAGCCCCACAGAGCGTTCAGACTTTCTGCATAATCGTTTCAGTGCGATCATCTCCAAGGTAGAGTATTTTATGTCCGGTGTCAGACTGGCGCACTTTGGTCAATATGAAGATGCCATTCATTTTTTCAAAGAGTTTCGTAACGCCTTTCCTGCTCATGAAGTTCTAAACAATCTGGGTTACGTGAATCTGCAACTGGCACGCAAACATATGCCTGCAATATTGCGTTATCGCTATTGGTTGCCGACCCTCATGGAAAGTGCTCCGCCCTTTGTCACCCGCAATCGCAGCGTGGGAGACTCCATGCCGCTCAATGCTCAACGTCACCTGAAGCGAGCCGTTAAATACCTGCAAAAAGCCGCCGATTCCCATACGACTCATGTGACCAGCCGCCTCAATTTAACCACAGCCTATCTCTATCTGGAGGATTATCACAAAGCACGAGCAACCATTGAAGAAGCCCGCATCCTCGCTCCAAGTTCACAACAGGTATCAGAGTTGCGTGCGCTGGTTCTATATGGGCAGGAGAAAGAGATTGATATGTGGCCAATAGCAACCCGCATTCTGGCAGATATTGACAGCGCAAGCGCGTTATATAATCTCGCCCGCCTGCATGAAGAGCGCAGTCATGATGAAACAGCGCAGCATTACTGGTTAAAGCTGCTCGCGCAGGAGAGCCAGATACCTGAGGCCTATCTCCGCATTGCCTGCAAAAAAGTTTCAGATACACAGAGATGCAAAAAGCCCTTGGCTCATCATTCAAATCATCGAATGCCATTGAAGGTCAAGCTAAAAATTGGCACCGATATAGAGTCGCCCAAAGCCAGAAAAATGTTGCAGAGCTGGCAACATCAGCACCGCAAAATTGGCCCTTTGCCGGTTGATCTCTACATTGATCCAGACGGCAACTCCTGGCTCGCGATTCATTCAAAACTATCGATTTTAGCCTTCACAAATCCCCCCTATCAAACAACTCGGGAACTCATAACCTGCTGTGATAATCCCGTTGCTATAGAACCTTTTGGCGATGGAGAAATCTGGTCATATGGAAACTGGTCAGCTGTTATCAATGATCAAAATGTATCGGAAATCTGGGGCACTGATTTTTAACCCTAAAACACAGGCAAAACCACCCGAACCTCCAACCCTCCCAACTTTTCTGAACGAGCAAAAGTAATTGTGCCGTCATAAAGCTCGACAATCTCTTTCACAATAGCCAGCCCCAAACCATGCCCGCTAACCGACTCATCAATACGCACTCCACGCAGTGTAAGCCGTTGCAACTGTTCATCATCACAACCGGGGCCATCATCTTCAACCACAATATGCTGTACCCCCTGTTTTTTTTGTAGCGTACAAGAGACATGGCGATCAGCCCATTTACAACTGTTATCCAGCAGGTTGCCCAGCAACTCCAGCATATCATTTCGGTCTGCCTGACACTCCATCGTTCCATCAATACAGCTCTCTATATCCAGAGATTTGTCGCGATACAGACGTTGCAGCACATCAATAAGAGTCGGTAACTCTTCACTGGGAACAAAACGCTGCCCCGGCATGGCGGCACCAGAAAGGCGGGCTCGTTTCAACTCACGCTCCATGAGCTGGTGAATCTGCTTTATATTTTCATTCAGCTCTGAGGTAAGTGCGGGATGCTGCTTTAACGCTTCATCTCGAGCCAATTGCATCAAAATATTTAAAGGGTGTTTTAATGAGTGAGCCAGATTACCCATCGCATTGCGCGAGCGCTGCAAGCGCTGACTCAACAGTTGCAGTAGATGGTTCACTTCACTGACTAACGGTTGTACTTCAGAGGGCACCTGTTCGGAAAGGCTTGTCACATCTCCCTTTTCGAGTTGCTTGAGTTCATCACGCACCCGCAGCAAAGAGCGAAAAGAACGATGTATCACTTGATGCTGAACGGCTAACAGAATCAGTAAAATAATCACGATACCTAAAGCAAAGTAGCGATTAAATTGAGCCAGGGATTGATGCAAATGTGAAAGATCCTCCGCAACAATAATCGTAATCTCTTTTTGATAGCGCCGATAACCCGTGGCATGAAATAGCAAGGGCTGGTCATTTGGCCCAACGGCCTGCCAGAAATCACTTTGCCCAGGTGCAACTGTTCGGCCGACGAGCTGCTCATCCCACAGTGATCGTGAGCGTAGCGTTTGATTGCCACTCAACACAAGATAGTAATGCCCCGAAAAAACCTGATTATAAATAGTGCCACGACTTTGCGGCTTCAGCTGCAATTGACCCTCTTTCATGACCAGAGCAGCCAGCAACGCCTCACCGTCATGTGCCAGGCGCGAGAGCATAATCTGCTGGGAAATATGAGCAATACTGGCGCTGGTCAGCCACCACATCACTCCCATTAATATTACCAGGCTGGCAGTCAGCCCAATATGCAGCCGTTGCTGTAACGATTTCACCGTTGTGATCCACCGAAGATATAACCTTGACCACGCCGGGTTTCGATCAGATTTTTTCCTATTTTATGACGTAAGCGCGTCACATAGACTTCGATGACATTGCTGTCACGATCCGAATCTCCTTCATAGACATGCTCAGTGAGGCGGCTTTTGGAAAGAATCACACCAGGGTGAAGCATAAAATAGCGCAACAACCTGAATTCGGTACCGGTAAGTTCATACGCTTTGCCATCCGCTGCGGTGACAACTTGCCGCTCATCATCCAGAGTTATACCCGCAAAACACAGGCCGGGTGCAGCTTCACCGTGACTGCGCCGCACCAGTGCATCAATACGCGCCAAAAGCTCCTCGGTATGAAAAGGTTTGCCAAGATAGTCATCCGCACCGGCCTTGAGACCATCCACACGTTCGTGCCAGGCATCACGAGCCGTGAGGATCAGCACCGGTACTCGATTGCCACCGTTTCGCCAGTTTTGCAACACCTCCATCCCTGGACGATCCGGCAGCCCAAGATCAAGTACGATCAGATCATAAGGCTCTTCATCCCCCAGAAACTCACCATCAACACCATTGTCTGCAATGTCCACAACATAGCCGTGACGTTTGAGATCAGACCTGATATGCCCCGCCAGTTTTGTATCATCTTCAATCAACAATAGACGCATGGCTTAATCCTCCAGCTCCCTTTTAAGGATCTTTCCACTGGTCGCATCGATCTCAATTTCCCATAGCTGGCCTTTTGCATCCAGGATCAATATTTCATAAAGATAAACGCCACCTTCACGCTCGAGTTCCAACTCCAATATTCGTCCGTTGACCTCCTTTTTGGCGTGTTGCAGGATCTCTTCCAGCGCCATGATTTCACCCATCTCACGCAATTGAAGTGCCTTATCATGGTCATCATCCGCCCAGACCGTACCCTGCCAGCTAAAAGCCAGCAGAGCCACCGTGATCATCATGATGTTTGTTAGTCGTCCCATCGACCATATCCTGGAATATAAACTTGATATTCATCGTAAGAGCCTTGCTCTGCACTTTGATGACATGCTTCACATTTACTGAATGACTTCACTTCAGGGTTATCCTGCACCATACGACGTGATAGTTCATCATGCTCTTTAATAAAATAACGCACCTCAGAAATACGCAAAGGTGCGGCATTACGTGCCACAGAGCGATTGAATGAGCGAGATTTTTTATAGTTTGAATGATCCGCTGCATTTTCTTTCAGGTAGTTCGTTAACACTTTTTGATCCACCGCATCCATCTCTGCACTCTCTCCGAAGTGATCTTCTAAACCACTCATTAACTTATCCCATGAACGAGCAGGCAAAAACCCTGGCTGAAAAGCCATATGGCAACTGCCACACTCCTCTTTGTATTGTGCATTGTTTACTGGAGCCACATCGTAATAGCTATGCTCATATTTGTGCCCTCTCTCACCTTTTTCGTCGTCACTCGCAAAAACTAATCCTGACCCAATCACCAATGTTGCCGCAACGGTTACCCATAAATTTAATTTCTTCACTATTTTATACCTCGTTAAATTAGAAAACTGTTATCTTTTTTTAAACTGAACACTCACTTGATGCATCACCCGTTCGCACAATGTCATCACGCCGGTTTTCCACTTTTGATTAAAACCTTCGGGCTGGCTTCTGCCTGAAGGATCGTCTAATGGTTTTTTACCCGAAATCATGCTCTGTATGAGGTTTTCCCGATGCTGAAAGCTGGCCAATAAAACACCGCCGACATGAACCACCACCAATAGCACGGTGAAGTTTGCAAAGAACTCATGAAGCTCTTCGAAGATCTCTTCAGATGCGCCTCCGAAATAGAAACCAATATTAGAAAGCGGCCCTGCCGCCTCTTCAATGCCATAAAGCACCAAACCCAGCACACCCGTCAAAGTAATGCTGATCATTAAAGCAATCACCATCGCGCCACCCGCAGGGTTGTGCCCCAGGTAACGACGAGGATGAAAAGAAAAAATGCTTTTAATGTAACTCTTTATTTGAGAAGGCGATTTCACAAAGTCAGTGAAACGCGCATGTTGAGTGCCAATGAAGCCCCAAATCACCCGGATGGCAATGAGCCCAAGAATGTAGTAACCCGCATAAACGTGCAGCGTCATGAAATCATCTTCGCTGAAATAAGCGATGATAAAGCTAAGAACCAAACTCCAATGGAAAAACCGTATCAACGGATCCCAGACTTTCACCCATTGCTGTGCCATATCTATTCTCCTCTTTCTGTCATATTGAGAACCAAGATAAAACAGTTTCCTGAAATGAAACTGAAAAGCATGAAATGAAATCAAACGTTCGTAATCGTTTTAATTTGAAGTTATATTAATCAGCGCACCAACAAAGGACTTCTGCATGAGATCATTTCAATCGTTGTATGAGCAAGCCGCACGAAAGAAGGGCGGTGAAAATCTCCTTGAGTCACTTCTGCCTTCCCCTTTATCAAGCAGTGAGTTAGCTAAAATTCCTGATGACCGGTGGTTAGCCATGATGAGCCGATGCATTTTTCAAGCGGGTTTTAGCTGGAAAGTGATCGAAAAAAAGTGGCCTCAATTTGAAGAAGTGTTCGGAGGCTTTCAACCCAGGCGCTGGAAATTTATGTCGGACGACGACTTTGATGCACTGATAAAAGAGACCCGTATTGTGAGGCATGCAACAAAAATAGTGGCCGTTCGTGACAACGCAACATTTTTATGTGACCTTGCCGAAGCCCATGGAAGTGCCGCTCAATACTTCGCTGACTGGCCCACAGAAAAGTACGTAGAACTCTTGATCACACTGAAAAAACGAGGTGCCCGATTAGGTGGAACATCCGCACAATATTTTCTTCGCTTCATGGGTAAAGACGCATTTATTATGAGTGCCGATGTAACCACAGCTCTGATTAGAGAAGGCGTGATCATTTCTGAAGCTAAGTCTCAACGTGACTTAAGAACGGTTCAAAATGCTTTTAACGAATGGCACCTCGAGAGCCAGCGACCATATTCTCATATCAGCAAAGTGCTCGCGTTCACGGTTGGAACCTGATTTTTTTACAGGAAAGAAGCCAACAAATCTTAAGTAAGAGTTTCGAAAAGCATCAGAAAAACCAGAATGCTCTTAGGTTTCTGGACATTCCTCTCCATGCTCGAAAAAAATATTCTATAAACGGGAGTTTGGAAAATTATGCCCCTAAAGACATGCGAAATAGACTATTGCATGCGGGTGCGATAATCGGCTTAGGCATTTCCGAGGCACAGCTCGACACATGACTGAGGAAACATTCTAAAACTTGAAAAACCGTAACCTAACCAAGGTGAGAACATACTGCTACAAAGAACTAAAGTATATATCCTTATCATAGGCAATCACATGTGGATTTATGCGCCATCATCTTTTCATATTAATAGACTTGATCATGGTTACCAATATCGACCAGAATAATGTCACTGTCCTGTATAACCATTTCCAGAACAATGCGATAACTCATCGTGATTGAAACTGAAGATAATCCACTGAGCCGGCCCTGCAAACCGTGCAGCCTGAGTGAAGGGTGGTAAGGGTTAAGCTCAAGCAGCTCCAGCGTTTTTTGGTATTGCTTATGCACCTCAGGGTGCTTCTTCAAAAACTTTTTGGCTCGACGAACATAACTATCAGGAAAAACAAGCTTATACATCCGTAACCCGTTGCATGTGCTCTGCAACGCTTTCAGTGGTGCAGCGGCCAGCATCGACATCAGCTTTGGCTTCTTGCACGGCGATAGCCAGCTCGTATTCACGCAATTTGGCGTATTTATCAAGATCCATCACCACATAGCGATCTTGTCCACGTACCGAGATAATCACCTCTTCGTCCATTTTTAAGCGCATCTCTACTGCTGATATGCCTTTGGTTTTAAGTTCATTGGCCGTCACTGTGTTCATTATTCTCCTCCAACACTAAAAATGTGATTAATAACACTGTCAAGCATACTATTGATCGCACCAGTTAGACAGTTTTCCTTTATCAATCTCATATTGATGTAAAGATCAAACAGCTTCTCCAGTCGCTCGGTATCGTTTTCAGGGTATTTTTTTTGAGCCTTCACTATTTCACTGATAGCTACTGCCACAAAGAACTGAAAGGCAACAAATAGATATCTTTGTCATACGCAATCACACGCGGGGTATTACACAGCACAATACCGCAATGGAAGTCTTCCCCTGTGGCTTGCTGCAGTTCCTTGATTCCCGATAAATCTTTATCCGTAATATTTTCCGCATGCTTGACTTCAATAGCAACAAGCTTATGCTGTCTTTCCAATACGAAATCGACCTCTCTGCCATCATTGGTACGATAAAAGCTGATATCCACCGTTTCACCCGTTGCATAATTACTCTTCAGCAACTCAGAGAGCACAAAATTTTCCAACACATGCCCAAAGATATGCGACTTATTTTTGACAAGAAGCTCAGGCGAAGAACCCAGCAAATGGCACAACAACATCGTGTCATGAAAAAATATTTTATTTGATTTAACCAGGCGCTTGTTAATATTGCGATACCATGGCCTTAGCGTACTTGTCACAAAGCTATTATTTAAAAGTCCACGATAGCTTCTGGTCGTGACGGCATTCAGACCCACTTCTCGGCCTATATTTGCATCATTAATCAGATTGCCTGCACGTGCGGCCAGTGATTGCAGTAGCACAGGCATATATTCAGCCTTTTCCAGATTATAAAGGTGGCGTGGATCTTCAAGTGTGATTTTTTGTATGTAGTTTTTGAACCAACGATCAACCATATTTTCTGGCATATTCACTAATTCAGGAAAACTGGCTTGACGCATTGTTGTTGTCAGCAACGCACTTTCGGTTTTAATATCAACAAAATCTTTTGCAAAGCATCGCTCAAGGAAGTGCGACGTTTGATTTTTTACCTCGCTGGCGCTGAGCGGAAGCAGTGTCAATGTTGCCATGCGCCCCACCATCGCATCGGCAAGCTCTGGAATGGCCATCAAATTGGCTGAACCTGTCAGTAAATAATGTCCATTCGCTGAGGCATCACTGCTAAGTGCCTCTTGCCGTTGTTCATCAACCAGTTTTTTAAGAGGTCGAAACAGATCACGCACCATCTGCACTTCATCAATAATCAGTGGTGTACCTGACGCTTTGATATAACCAAACGGATTACGCACCGCAGCAGCACGCTCCAAAGCATCATCAAAAGTAATGAACCTGGCCTTAAAGTCTTTTGCCAATAACTCCTTTACCAACGTCGTTTTTCCTGCCTGCCTCGGCCCATTGATATAAACAACAGGAAATGATTCTAAGGCATCCAGAATATGTGGTTGCAACTGTCTCTTGATTGCTTTCATGATATTCTCCATGGCTCACAAAAACTAATGTAGCCTTCCTAATATCGAAAAGCAACTTTTCGATTAAAGCCAGTAAATCAAGAAAGCCCAAGAGGATTCGGGATAAAAACCAAGATCGCGGTTACGAGCCAGAAATCTAAATGTCCCTTAAATGGCTGTTGCCTGGTTTTAAAGAACAGAATCCAGATTAAAGGGCACTTTATGGGACATAAAACAAGGTTAAAGGACACATAAAACAGCAGTAACTCTATCAGCAAACACTTTATTCCTGCATATCTGGAATATTATGCTTTTTCTTGTAGTGTCAATAATGATCTATATATAGACCATGAAAATACATTATGATCTATTTATAACTCATTTTTTACTTGTTGAATTGGCCAAAGACAGATATTCTGGCTCATACATAGATCATATAAAGGCTATATGATTCACATAAAGATCAAAAAAAGAAACCAAAGGTAAACCATGCCCAAAGTAACGGCACGCACCTATTCCCGCTATAGCCTTGAGGCCATCACCCTGCTTGGCAAGCTCATTCGTGCAGCAAGAAAAGAGCGCAAGATGACCGCGCAGGAAGTTGCCGACCGTGCCGGAATCTCGCGAGGGCTGTTGCAACGGATAGAAAAAGGCGATCCCAAGTGCGAGCTGGGAGCGACCTTCGAGGTCGCCACCATCGTTGGCGTAAAACTTTTTGATGCAGAAGCGACCACACTCACCAAACATATTCGCCAGACAGAAGACAAACTCGCACTGCTACCCAAGTCCGTACGTAAGAAAGTGAAGGTTGCCGATGATGACTTCTAATATCACTGACAAAGAAGCTTTTGTCTGGATATGGCTACCCGAAGCCACTGAACCCGTTGTTGCAGGGAAGCTTGAAGCTGACGACCAGGGCAATGTGCAGTTCAATTACGGTAAAAGCTATCTGGAACGTATTAGCACTAACCCTCCGGCAATTTCCATTTACGAGCCGGAATTGCCGCTTAAAAAAAGCGTATTGCCCCTGCTTGATGGCCTAACCATGCCCGGGTGCATCCGGGATTGTGCACCGGATGCCTGGGGCCGGCGCGTGATTATCAATGAAAAGCTCGGACGCAAAGGCAAAAACAGGGATACCGATGCACTAGGAGGCTGTCCGAGAATGGAAGTCGTAGCGAGGGAAAGCCATTTTGAGGCAGATTTGGTGTAAATTTGAGGCGAATAGTTGTTCTATTTAACGAAAATTTACACCAAATATGGCCGAAATGGATTTTCCGCAGTAGACTTTTCATT
>WFXF01000049.1 GCA_015490755.1 Gammaproteobacteria bacterium | reverse complement strand
TTACTCTCAGATAAAGATCATGGACAGGGAGATTACTTCGATGCTAATTCTGCAGGCGAATTGGTTAAAGTATTTCAGAGCATTATTGATACAGTAACTACCGGCAGTCGCGGCTTTGTTGCACCTACTGTCAGTATTGATATGGATAACCGTCTGACCACCAGTGAGTATGTCTATATGACCAAATTTACTCCGGAAAATAGTCCAGGCTGGAAGGGGGATATCATCCGTTACCGTGTTGATGGATCAGGTTATGATGAATCCAGTGCTTTGAGTTTGGCAGATCAATTGACTAATTCCAGAAAGGTTTATACCTATACGGGAAGTAGTAATGAGTTGACTGACGCGAGTAATAAAGTCGCAAAAAACAATACTAATCTGACTTCAGAGCTGTTAAACAGCAGTGTTGATGAGCGAGAGGCTATTATTCTTTGGGCTCGCGGTATTGATAGTCGTGGTGGTGCTTTAAAGCATATGGGGAGCTCACTGCATACAAAACCGGCGATTGTCTCTTACGCGAATAAAAAAAATATTCTTTACGCCACCACCAATGATGGGTTTTTGCATGCATTTGATGTGTCAAATACAGATGCGAAGCCGAGTGAGATATTCGCTTTTATTCCGCAAGAGTTGTTACCCAACCTTAAAACATTGATGAATAATGTCACTCCTGGCAATAAACTCTATGGCCTGGATGGAGGAATGACTGTATGGAAACAAAAAAGCAGCAATGGTAATAATCAGGTTACTCTTTATTTCGGTATGCGCCGTGGAGGGCGTAACTATTACGCACTGGATGTGACCGATCCTGAAGCTCCCAGGCTGAAATGGATTATCAAGGGAGGCGACGGGGACTTTAAAGAATTGGGTCAGAGTTGGTCTACGCCTCAGCTTGTAAAAGTAACACATGATGGTGAATCAAAAATGGCACTTATCATTGGTGGTGGCTATGATACGAATCAAGATGATACCAGTAAATTAATGCGCAATGATGATAGTGTAGGGCGTGCAATCTTTATCGTGGACGCTGATACGGGTGGTTTATTATGGTCTGTAGATACTCAAACGCCAGGGTTTTCCGAATTAAAAAATAGTATCCCGTCTAATATTCGTGCTGTTGACCTTGATAGCAACGGCCTTGCGGATCGCCTCTACTTTGGTGATACCGGGGGCAGAGTCTGGCGTATTGATTTGAATGAAAGTGATGTGGCAAAAAGTACCGGCTATCAATTAGCTGATTTTAATGATGGTACGGCAGAAGGTAATCGCCGCTTCTATTATGCGCCCAGTATTGCTTACAGCCGTGATAGAAAGCTCATGATAACGATAGGTTCAGGTTATCGTGCCCATCCGTTAGCGACAGGCATTCAGAATCGTTTTTATGCAATTGAAGATACTCATGCGAAATTGGGTGCTCCATCATCTGTACCGGCTGCTATCAATGAGAGTGATATGAAAAATGTCACCAATGCAGGTGTATCGAACAGTGAGACGACGGTGGGATGGTACTTCGATTTATCGGAAAACGAAAAAGTGTTAGCAGAGTCTTTGATCTTTAATAATAATGTGAGCTTTACCACTTATACTCCTGATTTTGGTGCCAGTGGTGATAATACTTGCAGCCTTGCGGGAGCGACTGCGAAAGCTTATGTAGTGCATCTGCGTGATGGGAAGTCGGCACTTGGTGCGGAGAGTGGTGACTATGAACGTTCTATTTCTCTGGATATTAAAAGTATTCCTGGGTCACCCTATGTTGTTTTCAATAAGCCAGAAAGCGATAAAGGTTCACCAACTGCTGATATATACGTAGAGAAAACGGAAATTGGTGAGGTGAAACATATTACCGAGCGACTGTTTTGGCGTAAGGACAAATAATAATGCGCTTGAATCAGATAAAAAAAAGTGGAATAACACTGGTAGAGCTTCTGATTACTATAGCTATTATCGGTATTCTCACAGCGATTGCCTATCCAAGCTATAACAACTATGTGCTAAAAACGCACAGGGCAACGGCCAAGGCCAAATTGCTGGAAGTCATGGATAAGCAGCAAAATTACTATGTGCGTAATATGACCTATAGCAAGGCTTTGAAAGATGACCTTAAGTACTCAAGTGACCCATTAAAAGTAGAAGGTGATCGCTACACAATTACTGCTGGAAATTGCTCTGCTGATGACGGGTTATCTACTGATATTGCTGTCTGTGTTCTTCTGACTGCCACAGCAATAGGGGTACAAGCCAGCGATGGAAACCTTACCTTGAACTCTGCCGGTGGGAAAACTTATGCGAATGAAAATAAGTGGTAGTCTATTTTAATACCCAATAGCGGTCATCACTATCCCTTACATTCTGCTGTATAATGCCGCGCTACCTTAATTTTATGCCATTGAGCAGGCAGCCGCAGGAAATAACAATGACTGATACAACGATCGCACAACCCCTGGTTGGTATCATTATGGGTTCCACTTCAGACTGGGATACCATGAGAAATGCCGCCGAGACTCTGGAAAAACTGAGCATTCCCCATGAGGTGGAGGTGGTCTCTGCTCACCGTACTCCGGATAAGTTGTTTAGATATGCACAATCCGCTATGGGTCGCGGTATTGAGGTAATCATTGCTGGAGCGGGTGGTGCGGCTCATCTGCCTGGTATGGTGGCAGCCAAGACCTCGCTGCCGGTACTGGGAGTGCCGGTACAATCCAAGGCTCTCAATGGCATGGATTCGCTACTCTCCATTGTGCAGATGCCCGGCGGCATTCCGGTGGGAACTCTGGCCATTGGCAAGGCCGGCGCCATCAATGCAGGGCTGTTTGCAGCATCTATCCTTGGCAATAAATACCCTGAATACCGTGAGGCACTGAAGGCCTTCCGCGCCAGGCAAACCGAAACGGTACTGGCAAAATCCGATCCCCGCGAGGTTTAAAGTTATGGTCGTTGGGATTTTAGGTGGCGGCCAGCTGGCACGCATGATGACTTTGGCGGGTTATCCATTGGGCATGAAATTCATTGTGCTGGAGCCGGTTGAAGATGCTTGTGCCACACCTGCGGCAATGCAGCTTCAGGGGAACTATGATGATGAGGCGCTGCTGGCTGAGCTGGCCGAAATAGCTGATGTGGTCACCTATGAATTTGAAAATGTTCCGGCCAGATCAGTGGAGTTTCTAAATGGAAACGTGGAGGTTTATCCTCCTGCGCAGGCTCTGGCAGTAGCGCAGGATCGCCTTAATGAAAAGACCCTGTTCCGTGAGATAAACATCCCTACCCCAAAATTTGCTCCCGTCAAGTCACTGGCCGAATTGCAGCAAGTGATGGAGTATATTGGCTACCCTGCAGTATTGAAGACCCGCCGTGAAGGCTATGATGGCAAGGGTCAAGTGGTATTACGTTCAGCTGATAAGCTGGAGTCCGCCTGGCAAATAATGAATAACAAGCCAGCCATCGTGGAGGAATTTGTCAATTTCGACCGCGAGGTGTCGGTCATTGCCGTCCGTGACCGCAACGGCCACACTCGTTGCTACCCGATGACCGAAAATACTCATGACAACGGTATTCTGCGTACTTCTATAACCTGTTCCCATGAGCCGGTAGAATCCCAGGCTCACGACTACATCGTCCGTCTGCTAGATCGAATGGAGTACGTGGGAGTGATGACTCTGGAACTGTTCCAGGACGGTGCTCAACTACTTGCAAATGAGTGTGCACCACGGGTTCATAACTCTGGCCACTGGACTCAGGATGGTGCCACTACCTGCCAGTTTGAGAATCATCTCCGTGCTATCAGCGGTTTGCCATTGGGTTTCACCAATGCGGTCGGTTATGCTGGCATGGTTAATCTGATTGGCGATGCACCAAGTAGTGATCAGATACTGGTACACCCTTACTGCCATCTACATCTCTATGGTAAAGAGCCGCGTTTGGGGCGTAAGGTCGGACACATCAATATCCAATGTGATGATTTAGCTGTATTTGAGGCTGAATTTAGAGCCATGCAAGCCTTGGCGAACAATACTACGGCAGAACTACCCTGACAGAGGGGACATTTTGGGTAATAGTTATGTTTTTTACTAAATATTCTGGATGTGTATAATGCGGAAACCTCTTAAAGTTTCTGGATAGATGTGGTATGAAAATTCTTGTTGTTGGTGCTGGTGGGCGTGAGCATGCTTTGGCTTGGAAAGCCGCTCAATCACCTAGAGTAAGCCAGGTTTTTGTTGCTCCCGGCAATGCTGGCACAGCCCTTGAAAGAAAAGTAAAAAATATTGAAATTGCCGCAGATGATGTCGCAGCACTTATTGATTTTTCACAAAAAGAAAAAATTGACCTCACAATTGTCGGGCCAGAAGCACCTTTAGTTATTGGTATTGTTGATGCATTTACTGAGGCTGGGTTACGCTGCTTTGGGCCAACGAGTGATGCAGCGCAGCTGGAAGGCTCAAAAGTATTTACCAAAGATTTTCTCGCACGTCACCATATACCCACAGCGACTTATGGAGCATTTACTGAAGCGAGACCCGCGATTGATTTTATTCGCCAGCAAGGTGCGCCTATTGTTGTGAAAGCTGACGGATTAGCTGCGGGCAAAGGTGTTATTCTTGCTCAAACAGAGGGTGAAGCGATTGCCGCTGTTGAAGATATGTTATCTGGTAATGGCTTTGGTGAAGCAGGTCATCGCGTGGTGATTGAAGAGTTTTTGTTGGGCGAAGAAGCCAGTTTTATTGTGATGGTGGATGGTGAAAATATTTTACCATTGGCAACTTCGCAAGATCACAAGGCGCGTGATGAACAAGACAAAGGGCCGAATACAGGTGGGATGGGAGCATACTCGCCTGCTCCTGTTGTAACGAAAGTTATGTTTGATCGCATCATGAGTGAAGTGATTGAGCCGACAGTGAAGGGTCTGTCAAGTGAAGGGATACCTTATACAGGTTTTTTGTATGCGGGTGTGATGATTGATGCGGCGGGTGTCCCAAAAGTGCTTGAATATAATTGCCGCTTTGGTGACCCTGAAACCCAGCCTATTTTAATGCGTTTAAAATCTGATATTGTCGAGTTATGTGAAGCTGCCTTAGATAAACGGCTGGATCAAGTTACCGCTGAATGGGACTCCCGTGCGGCACTGGGTGTTGTATTGGCTGCGGGTGGTTATCCTGAGCAATATAACAAAGGTGATGTGATTTATGGTCTTGATAAAAACAGTATGGATTATGCAAAGGTGTTCCACGCAGGAACAGAGAGTAAGAGTGGTGATATAGTGACCGCTGGGGGACGTGTATTATGTGCATGTGCTTTGGGTGACTCAGTGAGTGAAGCTCAGCAACGTGCTTATCGGCTTGTTAAGCAAATAAGCTGGAACGAAATGTTTTACCGAAAAGATATTGGTTATCGTGCTATTGAGCGTGAAAATCAGGATAGAAAATAGTTGTGAGATGACCTATTGTTGCAACAATTGAGTAATTGGAAGTTAAGTTTGGCAGCCAACGCTGTTCGAAATGGCGAGGTGATTGCTTATCCCACTGAAGCCGTTTATGGGTTAGGTTGTGACCCTTGGAATGAAAGTGCTGTTTTTTCACTACTATCATTAAAAAAACGTTCAGTGAATAAAGGTTTGATATTAATTGCGTCAAACCTGCAGCAGTTAGCCCCTTTTGTAGGGGATTTAGATCCGTCGATAAAAAGGCGTGTTTTACCCACTTGGCCTGGGCCTGTTACCTGGTTGATACCCCCTGTTTCATGTTGCCCTTCGTTTCTGTATGGCCAACATAATACAATTGCCGTGAGAGTGACAAATCATCCACTGGTTGTTGCTTTATGTAATGAGCTTGATTCGGCGTTAGTTTCTACGAGTGCAAATATTCAGGGGAGGGACGCAGCGCGCACTTCGCTTCGGGTTCGTCAGATCTTTGGTAATCAGTTGGGCTATATTTTATCAGGTGAAACAGATAGAGCGTTATCTCCGAGCAAAATTTGTCATGCTCAAACAGGATTAGTGATTCGCCCGGCTATTTAGGTGTGTGAATTTTATTGTTAGAAAAGAACTCGAAATTATTTCGATGTGTCTTTGCATGATACATTGCGCTGTCTGATTTTTTTAATAATTCATTCATGGTTCGGCCATCACCTGGGTACTGGGTGATACCAATACTGGCTGATATGTAAAGTTTTTGATTATTAATAATATAAGGATCTGATAGGGATTTTAGTATTTTTTTTGCAATAGCCTTTGTATGGTTCGGGCTGGTGATATTAGTGAGAATAACTGCAAACTCATCCCCACCCATTCGAGCAATCGTATCATTTTCACGTATACAAGCAACGAGGCGTTTGGCAACCTGCTTTAAAACTTTATCTCCTACGGCATGTCCTTGAGTATCATTGATTGCTTTGAAATGATCAAGGTCAATAAACATCAAGTGGAACTTTTGTTGGTTACGCCGCGCATTGGCGATGGCGTATTGCATGCGATCCTTGAATAAATTTCGATTGGGAAGGCTTGTTAACGGGTCGTTGTGTGCGAGCTGTTTTAAATCCTGCTCCGCTTGTTTACGTTCAGTAATATCCCGGATATTGGCAATATATTTTATACTACTATCCAGGTATGTTTTACCAATAGAGATTTCAACAGGGAAGATTTGCCCGCTTTTTCGTTGACCATAAATCTCCTCGTCATCTCCTGATATTGCTGCCAGATGCCAGTTGTTGGGGTGCTGTTTGAGAGTATTTACACTTTCAAAAGGTAAAATAGCATCAGAAGGGAGCTTTTCCGGGAATATCATGCCCAGGTGGCAACCAAGGGTCTCTTCATGTGAGTAACCAAATAGCTGCTGAGCTGCTGGGTTGAAGTGTTCGATGATTCCTTGTTCATTAAATGTAATCAGACCATCCTTCATATGAGTCATGATGGTATTGGCTGATAACTCCTTCGAATAGTGTGGATTATGCTGAATCTTGTTATTTGTACGACTGAGGGTATTACGCACTTTATTATGCTGTGCAAAAAGTTTGTGTTTTATTTCAGAAAATAACTGCATAAGAATAGTTCGAAAACACTTCGATTTAGTTGTTTTGTTATTTTTATTTAGGTAAGCAAGAAGCATACCTTTGTACTGCCTTTTAGCTCGTGGCTTGGGTTGAGGTGGTCTGCTTTATTTAACTTAAGTTCCTGTGGAAATATGCTTGTAAAAAAACTTGACACTATTTTTTGTTATTACCTTTATATCGGTCGTTGTAATAAAAGTTTTACTTTATGAAAGAGTGGGTGCTCTTGAACTTGCTATCTATATGTTAGATTATGCGCTGATTTATGAATTTGTGGTGCTGTTGAGTTGAAAGGTGGGTATCAGTGGAAATAACAGTTAATGGTGAGTTACGGCAAATATCTGGTAATTCTAATATAGTTCAATTGCTGAGAGAGATGAATTTGCTGGGCAAGCGCTTGGCTGTTGAGGTTAATCTGGAAATCGTACCGCGTAGTCAGCATGAACAATATTTACTCAAGCAAAATGATCGGGTTGAAATTGTTCATGCCATTGGTGGGGGCTAGTATTATTAATATTAGTTTAGTTTTACTTAATAATTATGGTCAGGAAGTGACATGGTTCAAATAAAAAAAGAGCAGGGCTCTAAAAAAGATGCTTTAACAATTGCCGGAGTGGATTATAGCTCACGTTTATTGGTTGGAACGGGTAAGTATCGTGATTTGGAAGAGACGCGCCTGGCTGTTAAAGAGAGTGGTGCAGAAATTATTACAGTCGCTATTCGTCGTACCAATATTGGTCAAAACTCTGATGAGCCTAATTTACTGGATGTGATCCCGCTAGATAAATATACCTTGTTGCCGAATACAGCCGGTTGTTTTACAGAAGAAGATGCGGTGCGTACCTGTCTGTTGGCCCGTGAGCTGCTGGATGGACATGATCTGGTTAAACTGGAAGTTTTGGGCGATCAGAAAACACTGTTTCCAGATATTCCTGCAACCTTGAAAGCGGCTGAACGATTGATCAAAGAGAGCTTTAAAATCATGGTTTATACCAATGATGATCCGATCATTGCTAAACGCTTTGAAGAGATGGGGTGTGTTGCTGTGATGCCACTCGCTGCACCGATTGGCTCAGGTATGGGGATTCAAAATCCCTATAATATTTTAACGATTGTCGAAAATGCCAATGTTCCTATTATTGTTGATGCAGGCGTGGGGACAGCTTCCGATGCAGCGGTCGCAATGGAGCTGGGTTGTGATGGTGTACTGATGAATACCGCCATTGCGGCGGCAAAGGATTCTGTATTGATGGCATCAGCAATGAAGAAGGCTATAGAAGCCGGGCGCGAAGCATTTCGTGCAGGGCGTATTCCACGTAAACGCTTTGCAAGTGCATCATCACCACTTGATGGTACCATTTTCTAATCGTGGGTTTATCAGAGGCTGGTAATGTGACCTATCCACGCCGTATAAAAAGTTATGTACTGCGTGAAGGCCGTATGACGGATGGGCAGCGCCGAGCGATGGTAGCGCGCCTGGGAAGATACGGAATACCTGATGGTTTGGATAGAATTGATCTGGGTTTGTTATTTGGCCGTAAAGCGCCTTGCATTCTTGAAATCGGGTTTGGAATGGGCGGCTCATTAATTGAGATGGCAAAAGCATCGCCTGAAATTGATTATCTGGGGGTTGAGGTTCATCGACCGGGCGTGGGTACGTTATTGCGCCAGATTGATGAACTTGGGCTGAATAACTTACGTGTAGCATGTACCGATGCAGTAGAGTTGTTGGAAAAGCGTATTCCTGAAAATTCTCTTGATGCGGTGCACCTTTTTTTTCCCGATCCCTGGCATAAAAAACGGCATAATAAGCGCCGTATTGTTCAGCCTGATTTTGCTGTACTGATCAGTCGTCTGTTGCGTTCGAAAGGTCGATTCCATATGGCCACTGACTGGGAGGATTACGCCAATCAAATGATGGATGTGATGAGTGCTGCTTCTGGTTATATCAATTGCGCGGGCGACCGGCAATTTTCAGAGCGTCCCAATTATCGTCCGTTGACAAAATTTGAGATCAGAGGAAAGCTTTTAGGGCACGGTGTTTGGGACTTGATTTTTGAAAAGGTGTAACTCGTGAGGCAAGTCGTATTAGATACTGAAACAACGGGTCTGGAACCCAGGCAAGGGCATCGCATTATAGAGATCGGTTGTGTGGAAATTGTTGAACGCCGCTTAACCGGGCGGCATTATCATCAATATTTACAACCCGATCAAAAAATCGATTCGGGAGCTATGGAGGTTCATGGAATCACGAACGAATTCCTGGTTGATAAACCGCGTTTTGAAGATGTCGTTGATGAGTTTATGCGCTTTATAGAGGGCGCTGAACTCATTATTCATAATGCTGCGTTTGATGTTGGCTTTATCGATCATGAACTAAAAAGGCTAAAAGGAGCTGTATGGTCAAAAGTAGATGATCATTGTAGTGTGATTGATACTCTTAAAATGGCTCGCCAAAAATACCCTGGTCAGCGCAATAGTCTGGATGCGCTGTGTCGGCGACTGGGTATCGATAACTCTCAGCGTGATTTGCATGGCGCATTGCTCGATTCAGAGATTCTTGCTGAAGTTTATTTGACCATGACTGGAGGGCAGGTGAGCCTGCTGCTCGGTGATGAAGATCGAAAGGGTGATGATGAAAATAGTGCGGGAATAAAAAATACCCAGCAAGAGATTCATCGTCTGCCTGAAGATCGCTCCAGGTTAAAAGTGATTCAGCCAACAGCAGAAGAGCTGGCATTGCATATGCGGTCTCTTGATGCTGTTTCTAAAGGGAGTAAAGACGAATGTCTGTGGAAATCATTGCCTAACTAATCAGGTTTTTTTTGAAGCTTTTTTATCGCTCTTGCTTTCTTATTTTAGTGGGTGAATTTTCTTTTTATTTCGCTGTTAATCTATTGAATTTTCCTGATTTTTTAGTTATCCACAAAATTTGTGGATAACTTTGTGGATGAATTGGGGTGAAATGCTTCTAAGCCGCACTATTACTATCATTCTGTTAAATTGAACAAAAAAACATCTTTTATATATATTTTAATAAAATCAATGCGTTACAGTTTTAGTGGCTAGATTCTTTGTTTGTATATATATACGCTTTATATTTGTGGTTTTTGCAATTAGAAATTGTGTGTAAATGACTTTGTCAATCCTTTTTTTATAAAAAAAAGTAAATTTTACGCTGATTTCTATTGACTTTTAAAATTTTTGACAAAATTGTGTTTGATGTGATGCCTTGTGGATAAGTGTGTGGATTAAATGTGGTGAATTTGCAAAAAATTACTTGTTTATTGTTAGTGAAAATTTTTTAAATTGAATTAAGTAGTTATTTAGTTTATATAAAACAATATGTTATATCGAGTTTATGTTGTTATTCTTTTATTTTTTTTGTAAAGATAGTTGACATATATAGTGAAATGGGTATGTGTGTAACTTGGTTTGACTGATTGGCTATTAGTAACTCTTTTTATAAAGCGTGACGAAAAATTGCTATTTGCTCAGCACCTTTCTACAATTGCGCGTTTGTTTATTGGCGGTTCTATTTGAGGGGTGTTGTCGTGGAGCTAAGCGGCGCGGAGATATTCATTCGTTGTTTAAAGGAAGAGAAGGTTGAGTATCTTTTTGGTTATCCAGGAGGAGCGGTGCTCAATCTTTATGATGCACTTGAACAGCAGGAAGATATAAAGCATATACTGGTTCGGCATGAGCAAGCAGCAACCCATGCAGCAGATGGCTATGCGCGTGCAACAGGTAAACCTGGTGTTGTGCTGGTGACTTCAGGTCCGGGCGCAACAAATGCAGTTACGGGTATTGCTACGGCTTATATGGACTCTATCCCTATGGTCGTTTTTACAGGGCAGGTATTTACAAGTTTGATCGGTAATGATGCTTTTCAGGAGGTGGATTCGATAGGAATTACACGTCCTTGTGTTAAGCATAACTTTATGGTCAAAGATGTTAAAGACCTTGCTGAAACGATTAAAAAAGCATTTTACATTGCGACTACGGGGCGACCTGGCCCTGTAGTCATTGATATTCCAAAAGATATTACTGCGGATAAAGCTCTGTTTGATTACCCTGAAAATATCAGCATTCGCTCTTATAACCCTGTAGTGAAAGGGCATGCAGGGCAAATAAAGCGTGCTGTGGAAATGATACTGAATTCACGTCGTCCGATAATTTATAGTGGCGGAGGTGTCGTTCTTGATGGGGCATCGGCAGAGCTGACTGAATTTGTTCAAACGTTAAACTTTCCCATCACAAGTACTATGATGGGGTTAGGAGCATATCCTGCAACGGACAAACAATTCCTGGGAATGTTGGGAATGCATGGCACTTATGAAGCTAATATGGCGATGCATGAGTGTGATTTATTGATTGCTATCGGTGCACGTTTTGATGATCGTGTGACTGGTAAAATCGAAAAGTTTTGTCCGACTGCAAAAATTATTCATATCGATATTGATCCTGCATCGATCTCAAAAAATGTTAAGGTTGATGTGCCGATTGTGGGATCTGTCGGCAATGTATTAAAAGAGATGTTCAAGTTGCTCAGTGTTATTGAAAGAACCCCTGATGAGCAAGCTTTGAGTGATTGGTGGGATAAAATAGAGGGTTGGCGTAAAGTTGAATGTTTGAAGTTTGATACCTGCGCTAAAAAAATTAAACCGCAAGCTGTAGTTCAGACTCTTTATGATGTGACAAAAGGTAGTGCTTATGTGACAACTGACGTAGGGCAGCATCAGATGTGGGCTGCTCAGTTTTACAAATTTGATAAACCACATCGCTGGATTACCTCTGGTGGGCTTGGCACAATGGGTTTTGGCTTGCCAGCCGCTATGGGTGCACAGCTTGCACATCCCGATGAAACTGTTGCTGTTGTAACGGGGGAGGGTAGTATCCAGATGTGTATTCAGGAGCTTTCAACCTGCCTTCAGTATGGTCTGCCCATTAAAATTGTAAATTTGAATAATGGCTTTTTGGGAATGGTGCGCCAGTGGCAAGAGTTTTTTTATGAGAAGCGTTACGCGATGTCATACATGGAGTCATTGCCTGACTTTGTTAAATTAGCTGAAAGTTATGGTCATGTCGGGATTCGTATTGATAAACCTGAGGATGTGAAGTCGGCGATGGAAGAAGCCATGAAGCTGAAAGATCGCCTGGTCTTTCTGGATTTCCATACTGATCCAACTGAAAATGTCTATCCGATGATTCCCGCTGGTGCGGGATTAAATGAAATGCTGTTGGTGTAAATGATGAGACACATTATTTCGATTTTGATGGAAAATGAAGCGGGTGCGCTCTCTCGGGTTTCCGGGTTGTTTTCAGCGCGTGGTTATAATATTGAGTCTTTAACTGTAGCACCTACGGAGACTCCATCACTTTCTCGCTTGACGCTAGTGACTCGTGGTTCGGATGAGATTATTGAACAGATCATCAAACAGCTGAACAAGTTGATTGATGTTGTTAAATTATCAGATTTGACTGAAGGTGCTCATATCGAGCGTGAGCTGATGCTGATTAAAGTAAAGGCAGTCGGTGGTGATGCGCGTGATGAGGTGAAAAGGCTATCAGAAATTTTTCGTGGCCATATTCTTGATGTGACTAAAACAAGTTATACGATGGAATTAACGGGTACAGCTGAAAAGTTAGATGCATTTATTGAGGCTATGCAAGACGGCACGATTCTCGAAGTTGCACGCACTGGAGTGTCGGGTGTTATGCGTGGCGAAAAAGGTTTACAACTAAATAATTAAATTGCTTTAAGGGGAAAAGTGAAAAAATGAATATCTATTATGACAAAGATGCAGATCTGTCCATCATCAAGGGAAAGTGTGTTGCAATTATTGGTTACGGTTCGCAAGGTCATGCACATGCCAATAACTTAAAAGATTCGGGGGTTGATGTTGTTGTAGGTTTACGTGCAGGTTCATCATCCGCAGCGAAAGCTGAAGCATCAGGGTTGAAAGTTCTACCTATTGATGGGGCAGTAAAAAGCGCTGATGTTGTTATGATTTTAGCACCCGATGAACATCAAGCTGCTCTGTATCGTGATGTGGTCGAACCTAATATCAAACAAGGGGCTGCATTAGCATTTGCTCATGGCTTTAATGTTCATTATGAGCAGATTGAGCCACGTGCTGACCTTGATGTTATTATGGTTGCACCTAAAGGGCCAGGGCACTTGGTTCGTTCGACTTACACTCAAGGTGGTGGTGTTCCTTCATTAATTGCTGTTGCTCAAGATGCAACGGGCCAGGCTAAAGCAATAGCACTTTCATATGCCAGTGCGAATGGTGGTGGTCGTGCGGGCGTGATTGAAACCAATTTTCAAGAAGAGACAGAAACAGATCTTTTTGGTGAGCAAGCTGTTTTATGTGGCGGTGCCACTGCATTGGTTCAAGCAGGATTTGAAACATTGGTTGAAGCGGGTTATGCCCCTGAAATGGCCTACTTCGAATGTTTGCATGAACTAAAATTAATTGTTGATTTGATGTATGAGGGAGGCATTGCCAATATGCGTTACTCCATCTCAAATACAGCGGAATATGGTGATTTGACTCGGGGTCCACGAGTGATTACTGATGAAACCAAAAAGGAGATGCGCCGTATTTTGACTGAAATTCAAAATGGTGAATTTGCCCGTGAGTTTATTCTGGAAAATCAGGCGGGTGCTGCAACATTAAAAGCGAAACGCCGCATTGGTCGTGAACACCAGATAGAAGAAGTGGGCACTCGCCTTCGTGGTATGATGTCATGGATCTCAGATAATAAAATTGTTGATAAGACAAAGAATTAATTAGAGATGAAAAAGGCAGTGATAAGGGTTTATTACTGCCTTTTTATTTTGAATTATGGTTGATCATAATCGCCCTGTTGTTTCCCGTGAGGGCTTTGTCTATATCGCTGTTTCACTTGTTTTTGTTGTTGTGTTGCAGCATGAACTTGGGTTCTTGATTGCTCTGCCTGTCTGGTTATTTGTTGCCTTTCTTCTATTCTTTTTTCGTGATCCAAAACGTAAGGTTCCTGCGGCTCCGCTAGGGGTTATTTGTCCTGTTGATGGTATCGTTGAAGTTATTGGTAAACGTACTGATGTTTATCTTGACCGGCCTGCCATTCGAATTGTTGTGCGCATGCGATATTTAGGGTGTCGCCTTGTGCGCAGCCCTGTTGAAGGGCGGATTGCGGCACTATGGACACGCTCCGCTTTAAAGAAAATGGGGAGTGGCCACTATAAGCCACGTTATGCATTGCAAATTCAAACCGATGAAAAAGATGATGTTATGATGATTGTTTGTTCACCTATCAAACAGGGGATACACTGCTTTTTTCAGGCGGGGGAACGTATGGGGCAGGGGCGGCGAAGTGGTTTTAATCTTTTTCCGGCAAGGATCGTGCTCTATTTACCCGAAAACTCTAAAATGAATGTCAGTGTGGGTAGTAAAGTGACGGCCGGGACTGATATTATCGCAAACTTGGTTCACTGATTATTTTTATAAATTGTTGTGTCTAAAAAATTAAAACAGCGAATTGTTGGCTTGCTTGTATTGGGTGCCATGACAGCTATTATTGTCCCCATTTTGCTTGATATATCACAAAGCAGTCAAACCGATATGATTGTGAGCCCAATTCCTGATAAACCTGATGGTTTTATCGTCAAACGACTGTCACTGGATGCCCCTCAAAAATTAGCTGAGCTAGATGGAGTTCCAAAGCCTGTAGAGCAACCTGCTACTTCTAATCCGACTAAAATAGTTGAAAGTCAAAAGTTGCCCGGATCTTTTCAGTCAGAACCTCCTGAGGCTGTTATAGAGATCAAAAAATCCCTGAAAAAACCTCAAGCGTGGGTTGTGCAACTTGCAAGTTTCTCTAGTGAAAAAAATGCGCTGGCACTGCGTAATAAACTGCAAAAAGCAGGTTATCGTGCTTTTATAGAACGAATTAATATTGCGGCAGATAAAAAATTCAGAGTCAAGGTTGGGCCTGAGCTATCAAAAAATATTGCTAAGAGTCTGCAGATCGATTTAATGGATGAATTTTTATTAAAAGGCGTGGTTGTTAAGCATCTCGCGGGCACAAGCGTGGTCACAGCCGGGGAGTAATGTATGAGTTGGCTTGATTATGTAATTATTGGCATTGTTACCGTTTCAGTCATTATCAGTATTATTCGCGGTTTTGTGCGTGAAGGCATGTCGCTTGCGGGGTGGATTATTGCCGTATGGGTCTCTTTAGAGTTTGCGGACAATGCATCGGTAGTATTTGAAGGTGCAATTGATACTCCATCGTTACGAGTGGGTGTCACTTTCTTTTTGCTATTTGTTGGTGTGTTGGTGATATCGACACTTATTAATCATCAAGTCGGGAAGTTTATTCGCTCTGCCGGATTGAGCGGATTAGATCGTTTGATTGGTGCACTATTTGGTACGATACGCGGAGTGTTGATTATTACGGTGTTGGTGGTTTTATTGGGAATGACTTCAATGCCTGAAACAGCTTGGTGGGCTGAATCAGAGCTTTTGCAGTATTTCAAACCATTGGCAGCAGGTATGATCGATTACGCATCGGCTGAAATTCCTAATAATTATTTTGAACAGCTGAAACAGCAATTTTAACCCTTCCTTCTTAAAATTTATAAAATTGGAGATCTTCTGATGTGTGGCATCATTGGCATAGTGGGTAGTAATGGTAATGTCAATCAGGCAATTTATGATGCCTTAACAGTTATTCAGCATCGAGGGCAAGATGCGGCAGGTATTGTGACCTGTGATAAGGGTAAATTTCATTTGCGTAAAGCAAATGGATTGGTGCGTGATGTATTTAAAACACGACATATGAGAGGGTTAACCGGAAAAATGGGGGTTGGACATGTCCGTTATCCAACAGCCGGATGTTCATCAACGGCCGAAGCTCAACCCTTTTATGTAAACTCCCCCTATGGAATTGCATTGGCACATAATGGTAATTTAACCAATGCAGAACATTTGAAAGATGAGCTGTTTCGGGAAGACTTGCGACACATTAATACTGAATCTGACTCAGAAGTATTGCTGAACGTATTTGCTCATGAGTTGCAGCAAGCCGGCAAGTTACGCATTGATGAGCACGATATTTTTAAGGCCGTTTCCGGAGTACATCGGCGTTGCCGTGGGGGGTATGCTGCGGTTGCGATGATTACGGGCTATGGTATGGTTGCATTTCGTGATCCTTATGGTATCCGCCCGGTTGTGTTTGGAAAGCGCGAAACAGAGTATGGACCGGAGTATATGGTTTCTTCTGAAAGTGTTGCTTTAGATGCATTAGGGTTTGAGCTGATACGTGATATCGCACCCGGTGAGGCTATTTTTATTCGTTCTGATGGTGAGCTGTTTACACACCAATGTATAGAAGCGCCCACTTACTCGCCCTGTATTTTTGAATTTGTCTATCTGGCGCGTCCGGACTCTATTATTGATGACATTTCAGTGTATAAAGCGCGTTTACGTATGGGGGAACAGCTGGCAGAAAAGATTTTACGAGAATATCCTGAGCATGATATTGATGTGGTTATCCCAATTCCAGACACCAGTCGAACTTCTGCGCTGCCGCTTGCCTACAATCTGGGTGTCAAATATCGAGAAGGATTTATCAAAAATCGCTACATTGGTCGCACTTTTATTATGCCTGGGCAGCAGCAGCGTAAAAAGTCTGTAAGACAAAAGTTGAATGTGATTGATCTGGAGTTTAGTGGCAAAAATGTATTGCTTGTTGACGATTCGATTGTTCGCGGAACCACCTCCAGTCAAATTATAAAAATGGCTCGGGAAGCCGGTGCAAAAAAAGTTTATTTTGCTTCAGCAGCTCCGGCGGTTCGTTATCCGAATGTTTATGGAATTGATATGCCTGCGGTTGAAGAGTTACTGGCTCATAATCGCAGTGACGACGAAGTGGCTGCCGAAATTGGTGCTGACTGGGTTGTCTATCAGGATCTGGATGGTTTGGTACAATCAGTCTTACGCGAAACTACCGCAGTGAAGGGTTTTGATACCTCTTGTTTTACAGGTGAATACGTGACTGGGGATATTACACCAGAGTACCTTGAAGGCTTGGAGTTGCGTCGAAATGATTCTGCCAAAGATTGTTCTGATATTGGTGAGGCTAGCGAGATAGGTTTGCATAACGATAATACGTAAGAAGACAGGGCGGCTTTTAGATAAAAGAAAAGGCAGTGAATATCCGGGTTTACTGCCTTGGGAACGAGCACGGAACAACTTCTTTATTGCATGAGTTTTACACGCCCTATCGCATTTCTATCTGATGCAATAGGGCAGGTGGTTTTATTTTATTTGATTTTGAGTGCGCTTAACTTGTTTGATTTTAATGTGAATGGCTGCTTTGGCCATTAAATGAGCACTGACGGGTGCAGTTATGAATAAAAAGAGTGTAACCAGTATTTCATGCATACTGATATAGTCTGTTTTAAAACTAAAATAGAGTGCTGAGGCGATAAGAAGTGCCCCTACCCCTAACGTTGTGGCTTTGGTTGGTCCATGTAAACGCATAAAAAAATCAGGCAGCTTATACAACCCAAATGACCCTACGAGGGTAAAAAAAGCACCCAACAGGATAAGAGCCGATAAAATCAATTCGAACATAATATTGTCCTTTTAAAAAACAGGGGAATTTTTGCAGGGTTGTTACTCCATAATATCGCCACGAAGCAAATATTTGCTTAAACCAATGGTGGCCACAAAGCCCATTACGGCAATCAATAAAGCCGCTTCAAAATACAATGCACTTTGAAAATACAACCCTAGTAGCACCAACAGGGCAATGGCATTAATGTAAAGTGTGTCGAGTGCTAAAATACGATCGGGTAAGTCTGGGCCTTTAATCAAGCGCATAAAACTGAACAAAAAGGCCAAACTTACACAGGCAAAAGCAATTAACAAAGTTGTTTCTAACATTCTGTAAATACCTCTTTTAAGGGCGTTTCATAACGCTCTTTAATCTCTTTCACCGTTGCAGGAATGTCTTCGATATGCAACGCATGAACCAGCAAACGTTTTCGGTCTTCGATTAAATCACAAGAGACGGTTCCGGGTGTGAGTGAAATCGTGTTGGCTAAAAAACTGATACCTAATGGCGTTTGAATGTCCAGATCGATATAGAAAAATCCCGGTCTCAGCTCTTTATTGTGTCCTAAAATTAATTTGGCAACGGCCATATTGGCAACCAAAATATCCCACAGCACGATGCCTAAAAACTTTAACAGGGTAAACGGCGCTCTAATACGCACCTTTTCAGGCCAAAATCCAGAGGTAAGCCAAGGAATCAAAATAGCAAGTACCAAACCTAATACTACATGCCCTGCGGCTACCGTATTGTTAAGTAGCAACCAAATACCCCATAACACGAAGGTTAAAATGGGATGGGGGAAAATTTTGTTCAATAGATTCATTATGGTTTAATCTCCACCACGGTAGCCGTTGTGGCAACCGCTTCTGTTGAAAGCACAGCTTGAATGTAATCGGCACTGTTAAACAACTGCGTGGCCGTTAAGTCGGTAAAGGCTGTAATAGGTTGTGCAAAAATGACCAATACTGGGCTGGCTAAAAACAGACCAATCACCGCCACAAAAGCCATGCGGTTTAAAGGTTCACCAACCGCAGAAGAGCCTGAGCCTGCTTCTTGCGATAATGTCTTGTAAAAAATCAACGAACCTGAACGCGCCACAGACAAAATCATTAACAGGCCAGCGATTAAAACAGTGGAGATAACCCATGCAAACCAGGAGCTATCAAGTGCGGCATTTAAAATAAGTACCTTACCAAAAAAACCTGATAGCGGTGGCATTCCTGTCATGGCAATCGCACCAAACATAAAGATCGAACCAATGACGATGGCGCCAGGCATGAAAGGCCCGCTTTCAAAACGGTCTTCGTAAGCACCACGCCCTCTTAAAACCAGATCGGCCAAGAGAAACATTCCCCCTGCGATTAACGTGGAGTGAATCAGATAATAGAGCGTTGCACTCAGCGCTTCTGGAGAATTTAATCCAACGCCAATTAACAGGGTGGCTACCGAAGCCAATACCAAATACGCCACTTGCTCTCGTAACCCATGAGCGGCCATCACGCCAAGCGCGGCAAACAATAAGGTAACTAACCCTAATCCAAGCACCCAAGGCGTATAAAAGTGTGCCAGATCACCCGCTTCGTCACTAAAAATAGTGCCATGCACACGAATAATGGCGTAAATACCTACTTTGGTCATGATGGCAAATAACGCCGCAACGGGTGCAGATGTATTGGCGTAAGCACGTGGCATCCACAAATATAGTGGAAACATGGCCGCTTTGACACCAAACACCACTAATAGCAGTAACCCCGCCGCTGCAATTAACCCAAGATCATCAGAAGGGGCTGCCGCAATTTTAGCTGCCATGTCGGCCATATTAAGCGTACCCAATACACCATATAAAGCACCCACAGCAAACAAAAACAGCGTGGAACCAATCAGGTTAA
The DNA here is from genome assembly GCA_015490755.1 of Gammaproteobacteria bacterium. Classification (GTDB taxonomy): domain Bacteria; phylum Pseudomonadota; class Gammaproteobacteria; order JAADGQ01; family JAADGQ01; genus S141-38. The sequence continues at coordinate 36,111 of WFXF01000049.1, read as the reverse complement.
TTACCACATAATGCAATCCAGCCTTGGTGCGCAAACGCCCACTGCCGTGCAACAACAAACCGTAAGAAGCCAGTAGCAACACCTCAAAGAAAACAAACAGATTAAATACGTCTCCTGTTAAAAAAGCACCATTTAAACCAAACAGTTGCAATTGAAACAGAATATGAAAGTGAGCACCTTTTTCATCGGTTTTAGTGGTTATGGCGTACCACAAGGCTCCAACAGCCAATATCGATGTGATGATTACCATTAGTGCGGAGAGTTTATCCAACACCAACACAATACCAAAAGGGGCTTCCCAGTTACCTAATAGGTAAACATGATGGTCGACCGACATGGATGCCGAGACCAAGAAAAAACTTAAAACCACCAAACCTAAGGTCGCCAAAAAGCTGATGCTACGCTGAAGACGTATCCCACCCATATGGGCAATAATCAGAAAAAAACCTGTTATTAAAGGTAAAAAAACAGGCCATGCGGTTAAATGACTCATTTATTTCACCTCCTGCTTAACAGTGGATGTTGCAGGTTTGTCTTCCACGCCATCTACATGATCATTGTCCAGCTCACCACGTGCTTTTAAAGCCAGCACAATCAAAAAGGCAGTCATTCCAAAGGCAATGACAATGGCGGTTAGTACCAATGCTTGAGGTAACGGGTCACTGTATTGCACTGCACTTGTCGCATATTTATCAATCACGGCAGGCAAACCAATGGTTAAACGCCCCATTGCAAACAAGAAAATATTCACCGCATACGCCAATAAGGTTAATCCCATCACTACGGGAAAGGTTCTGGCACGTAATGTTAGGTAGATGCCTGTGGCCGTCAATACGCCAATTGATAACGAAATAAGCCACTCCATTATGAATTCTCCTGTTGTGGTTTAAGCGGGGACTGTGTTTTATGAGACTGGTCACTGAGTTTTCCTAACTCCACCAAGCTCAGCACCGTTGCCCCCACTACGACCAGGAACACCCCGAGATCAAAGGCGATAGCACTGGCCACTTCAAACTTGCCAACCACAGGCCAGTTTAAATAGGTGAAGGTTGTGGTTAAGAATGGGTAACCTAAGCCCATCGCCACCAATCCTGTTGCGGTTGCAATTAACAGCCCTAAGCCAATCACCCAATGCATATCAAACTTAAGGCGATCATTTGTCCATGCAATACCATTGGCTAAATACTGAACAATTAAGGCCACCGCTGCAATTAAGCCTGCAATAAATCCTCCACCAGGTAAGTTATGACCTCGCAAGAAAATATAAATGGCGATCATAGTCATCAATGGCAACAGCAGACGGGTTAGCGTTTGCATGATTTCAGGGTGCAAATCCCTGTTCCATAAACGACCGTGACTATCATGGTCAGGCGCAGGCAGTTTCATGCCTTGCAACATGGCATAAATACCCAGCCCGGCCAAAGCCAGTACTGCGATTTCACCCAAGGTATCTGTGCCCCTGAAATCGACTAAAATCACATTAACCACATTGGTTCCACCACCACCAGGAACGGAATTTAACAGGAAGAACTCTGAAATTGGCGAAAAATCACGCGATAGAACTGCCATGGTAAATAACATCACGCCGACCCCAGACAGTACGGCTATCACAATATCTCTACTTACTCGAAAATGGCTGGTCTCTTTAGGTGTGGTCTGTGGCAAGAAATACAAAGCGAGTAATAACAAAACCACCGTCACCACTTCGACCGACAGTTGCGTTAACGCCAGGTCTGGTGCTGAAAATTTAACAAACGCCAAAGACACAATTAAGCCAACGACACCCAGCATTATCAATGCCACCAAACGTTTTTGATGTAACGTAACCGTTAAAACACTGGCTAAAATTAAAACGATCACCACTAAAATACTTATTGCGTCCATTGGTAATAAGGCACGTTCGCCCAATAAAGGGGCTGAAACGGTTGCAAACCCAATAAAGCCTGCGAGTAACCCTGTTGCAATAACCCAAACCGATGCATGTTGCAAAGAACCTTTATCAAACGAACGCGTTACGACGGTCGCCAAGGCATTGACCCAGCCTAAAACAGCATTAAAAATAACACGTGCATCCCAATGCGCCACGTTAGATTCATGCCATTCAAATAAGCGTTTACGGTAAAAGTACACCAACCCCCCTAACACCAATGCCACAAAACTCATCATGAGAGGCAAGTTAAAACCATGCCAAATTGCCAGGCTGTACTCTGGAGGTGTGGTTTGTAGTGTACCAGCAACCGCTACCGCTAAAATAGGCGCAACGGTAAACATGGGGGCAATTCCAACCGCTAAACAGATTACGACCAGTAAATCGACTGGAATTTTCATGAATCGTGGCGGTTCATGTGGTGTTTTTGGCAAGTTTACAGGCTCGCCATTGAAGAAAACGTCATGAATAAAGCGTAATGAATATGCCACAGAGAACACTGCCGCAATCACAACCAAAAAGGGGATACCCCAAGCCCAGCTCGATGTGTGTGATGCGGTTAAGGCCTGGTCAAAAAACATCTCTTTACTTAGAAAACCATTTAAAAGTGGCACACCAGCCATGGCAGAGGAGGCAATTATTGCAAGCACTGCAGTATGAGGCATGTATTTAAGCAAACCATTAATGCGTCGCATGTCCCGCGTGCCTGTTTCATGATCAATAATTCCCGCCACCATAAACAGGGATGCTTTAAACGTTGCATGGTTAATAATATGAAAAATCGCAGCCACCGCAGCCAGTTCCGTACCAAAACCAAATAGCAGAGTAATGAGCCCTAAATGACTGATGGTAGAGTAGGCTAGCAGCCCTTTCATATCATGCTGAAACAGTGCTGCATAAGCACCGATCAATAAGGTAACTAATCCCGCGCCTCCTACCAGCCACGCCCATTCAGGCGAGCCAGAAAGTACAGGAAAAAATCGTGCTAACAGGAAAATACCCGCTTTTACCATCGTGGCAGAGTGCAAATAGGCTGATACAGGCGTAGGTGCGGCCATGGCATGAGGTAGCCAGAAATGAAATGGGAACTGTGCCGACTTGGTAAACACGCCCAGTAAAATCAATATCAAAATTGGTACATACAATTCATGCGACTGAATCAGCTCACCAGAGGCCAGCACATCGGTCAGATTATAACTGCCGACGACATGCCCTAATAATAAAACACCTGCCAATAAAGCCAAACCACCCATTCCAGTAATCACTAACGCCATTCGCGCACCCGCTCGTGCATCTTGACGGTGTTGCCAGTAGCTGATTAATAAAAAGGACGTTAGAGAGGTCAGCTCCCAAAAGACAACAAGTTGAATCAGGTTTTCTGATAAGACAACCCCTAACATTGATCCCATAAACATCAAAAAATAGGAGAAAAAACGCCCCATGGAATCTTTTTTAGAGAGGTAATAACGTGCATAGATAATGACCAGTAAACCAATGACCAAAATCAACAAGGCAAACAGCAACGCCAAACCATCCAGGCGAAAGGCAAACTCCAGGCCAATGGAAGGTATCCACTGCCAGCTTTGAATCAGTGTTTCACCCGCAAAAGGCAATGCCATTAAGGGAGCTAAAAATGCCAACGATAAAATAGTGACAAAAGCTGCCACCCATGCCGAGGCCAAACGATTAATTTTAGATGCCCAGGCGGCAAAAACCGCTCCTACAAAAGGCAGTAAAGCCACAATAGGCAAGTTAAAATTTAAAAGCGCTGTCAGTGTCATGATTTACCTGTTATATAAAATATGTTTGGCGCGAAAATAAATACCTTTAATTTAGGGGGGGAAGCTTATCATAATTAGTGATAGCCTAAACCCTCCTGCAAGCAATTATTGAACTGACCAGCCTTCTTGCTTGGGAATACCATTGTCCTATTTAGTGATTCGAGAATAAAGCAGTGGTATCCTTGTAGACTAAATTTAAATTGTCAGCTTTAATAATGCCATCTATCATCCTTTCCACGCTTAATGCGCGTTACATCCATTCGGCGTTAGGGCTTCGCTATCTGAAAGCGAATTTGGGGGATTTACAATCAGAAGCACAAATTATTGAATTTATTGTAACGACCCGGCCGATTGATATTGTTGAGCAGCTTTTGATGCATCAGCCACGCATTATCGGGTTGGGTGTATATATCTGGAATGTTGAACAGACAACCCGGGTTGTGGCGCTGTTAAAAGAGATTCGCCCCGACATTGTTATTGTATTGGGTGGCCCTGAAGTCAGTTATGAGTGTGATTCACAGCCCATAGTACATTTAGCTGATTATGTTGTGCGTGGTGCGGGTGAGGTGAGTTTTAGCCAGTTATGTCAGAAAATCATGGATGGTGATTTACCATCCATAAAGGTCATTCCATCCAGTGCTGCTCCTCTTTCAGAGTTAGTCATGCCTTATGACTTGTACACAGATGAAGATATTTCTCATCGTATACTTTATGTTGAGGCATCACGGGGTTGCCCGTTTAAGTGTGAGTTTTGTTTGTCAGCACTTGATAAAACGGCTTGGTCGTTTGATATTGATCAATTTCTTCAGGCAATGAGCGATCTCTATGAGAGGGGCGCACGACGTTTTAAGTTTGTTGACCGGACATTTAATCTGAAAATTGATAGCAGCATAAAAGTGCTGGAGTTTTTTCTTAAAAGATTAGATGATGATCTGTTTTTACATTTTGAAGTCATTCCTGATCATTTGCCTGAAAAATTGAAGGTGGTTATTCAAAAGTTTTCGGAAGGGTCACTGCAGTTTGAGATTGGTGTGCAAACATTTAATACAGAAGTGCAAAGTTTAATCAGCCGCAGGCAAAACAGTGAAAAAAGCAAGGCTAATATTCTTTGGTTACGCCATGAAACTAACGTACACCTGCATACCGATTTAATTCTGGGTCTACCTGGTGAGAGCCTTGAAAGTATTGCTCATGGCTTTAATCAGCTGGTTGCATGCAAACCTCATGAAATTCAGGTTGGAATTCTAAAACGGTTACGTGGAACGCCGCTGGTTCGGCATACTGAAGTGTATGAGATGAAATACGCACCTTATCCGCCTTATCAGGTATTAAATACGAAGGAAGTTGATTTTTTTACTATGCAGCGATTGGCTCGTTTTGCACGTTACTGGGATTTAATTGCAAATAATGGGCGTTTTAAAAACACTTTGCCACTTATCCTGGGGGAACAACCTTTTGAGCGTTTTATGCAATTGTGTGACTGGCTGTATAAAACAACCGGGCAGACACATCGGTTTGCATTGCCCCGCTTGTTTAAGCTTTTATATCAAGGGTTGATTGAAAGTCATTTGTTGAGCGAAGTGGCTGTTTCAGGTGCGTTATTCAGCGACTTTAAAGAGAGTGGTTTAAAAGGGCAGCCTGGTTTTGTTGATAAAAACAGGCTAAAAGAGAAGTCAAAAACTATTTTCAGACAAAAAAGGCACATAATAGGGGGTAAATAATGATGTGCTTATTTCCTGTTTTGAACTCTAAAGAAAGTTTAATATTGGTCGATTGATATGGGCTAATATTTGAAATGTATCACATATAAAAAAATAGAGTTATTGCAGTATCAAAAGAATAGATCAGTAACGGATTTTATGAACTAATACGCCTTTAGGCTGGTAAGTCACATGGACGTTAAAAATATACGTTAATGGGAGGTTAATATGTTTCAGAGCCGATTACTGCGACTATTGTTGGTAGTGGTCACTGTATGGTTAGCCTATTTTGGAAGCCAGGTTGTCGCAGAAGATCTTGTCAGCTTTCAGGTGATCAGTGAATCAAAGTCTAAACAGTTCAATATTCCATTTACGATAGGCCACACCTTTAAAGAGGGAGATATTCCTGAAAATTCAGGGATTGTTGCAAGATTGCCAAATGGTGAGCCTTTGCCACTCCAGGTGGATAAAAAAGCAGTGCATAATGATGGTTCACTACGCCATGCCATTCTTAGCTCTCATATTCCATCGCTGGATGGAAAAGCAACAAAAACTATTGTACTCGCCCATGGTAGCGAGCATCTGGTCTCCCCAGGCTTGTCTCTTTCAACATTATTAAATAGTAATTTTGATGCAAATATTACACTAAAATCTTCCGGGCAAACCTTTCAAATTTCTGTTAAGGAACGGTTGAAAAATGGAAATCCAAAGCTGTGGCTTAAAGGCAGTGAGGTTACTGAGTGGATTGTTGGAGGTGCAATAAAAAATAGCTCGGGTCAGATTCATCCACACTTGGCCGTTTATTTTCATGTACGCGCTTACACAGGAATAAAACGGGTGCGTGTTGATGTGGTTGTAGAAAATGGTTGGACCTTTGAAGAAAATCAAAAAGATTTTACTTATGATCTGGACGTTAGAGTTGGGGCTGATATTGTATATAGTAAACAGGGCCTGAGGCATTATAGTCATGCGCGTTGGCATAAGCAGTTTTGGTGGGGGGGCAAGCCCGAAGTTTATGTGAAGCATGATACGATCTATTTGCAAGAGAGCAAAGCTGTACCTAATTACTCGGATTTGATACCAACCGAAACGTATCTGGATAGCTTGCGTGATCATACGGAGCCAATGGATAATGGTGATCATACTGACTATATGGGAGCTACCGGTGCTCAAGATGCAATAGGCCCTCTACCACGGTGGGATGCAACCTATATTGTCAGTGGTGATCGACGAGCTTATAACTCAATGATAGCCAACTCCGATGGTGCGGGCGCATATCCTTCACACTACAGAGATAAAAGAACAGGTTTACCAGTATCTATTCATGATCACCCGAATGAATATACCGTACTTACATTGCCTAAAGTTTCAAGTGAAAATCCATATTCAGCAGATAAAGCTCATCAACCTTCGATGGCGTTTGTTGCATACCTGGTCACTGGCGACTATTACTATCTGGAAGAGCTTCAGTTCTGGGCTACCTGGAATTTTATATCGACAAATGCAAGCTATCGCTTGGGTGAAAAAGGGGTATTTAATCAGCAAGGAATGCAGGTTAGAGGAATTGCATGGTCATTAAGAACACTTGGTCAGGCGGCATACATCACACCTGATGATGATCCGTTAAAGTCACTTTTTATTGAAAATTTACAGCATAATATTGACTACAATAATGCTCTTTATGTTGATAACCCCGCAGCGAACAGGCTGGGGATGGTTCAAAACTATGATGGGTTACGCCTGGCTGCTCCCTGGATGGATGACTTTTTTACTTTTGCATACGGTTATCTCGTTGATCTTGGCTTTGATGAAGCAATTAAAATGCGTGACTGGAAGGCCAAATATGTTATTAACCGTCTGGGAAGAGAGAACAGAAAAGGTGGGTTTTGTTGGCAGTTTTCTGCTTTTTACCGAACCTACCAAGGTCCCTATGATTTAGATAAAAGTAACCCGGAAAATTGGTATAAAAATTTTGATGAATATTGGGAAGGAAATTGGGGGTATAAAAAGTCTAATGGAAAATACCTTAGGGATGTTGCTTGTGACTCAAATGAAATGGCAGAATGGATGGGACGCGGTTTTTTGAAAAGCCAGATGTCGAAATCCAGTGCTTCACATGCAGCGGACAGCTATTATTCCAATATGCAGCCAGCTGTCGCAGTTGCTGTGGATGCTGGTCTGGATGGTGCAGAGCTGGCACGTTTTCGATTTTATGAAAAAACACCAGTACGACCTGATTATAACGATAAGCCGCAATGGGCAGTTGAACCAAGAACTTCTGACCGTGTGCCACGTATTATTTTTTCAGCGAACCCGGCAGTAGTCAGGCCTGGGGGGGCATTCACATTAAGCTGGTCTGCGATGAATGCTGAAAATTGTGCTGCATCGGGTGGTTGGTCAGGGAGTAAGGCTGTAAGTGGTAGTGAGATTATTCAGGTTGATTATACTAATAAGTATATGATTACTTGTGACGGGATTGAAGGACGTAAGAGTAAGCAGGTGACCGTAGCAGTAAAGTCAGATGGTGAGAAGGAGAGCGGACAGCAAGTTATATCCCCTGATAGTGCATTGCCAGAGATAGGCAATAGCGCTTCAAGTGGTGGTGGAGCAATGGGGTTGTATGGATTTTTTGCAATGTTAGTCGCACTGCTCTTTTTTAAAAGGTAGGGTGAGTAACTCTGTATCTTCATGGGAATAGCCCGGAACACAGCAGCACAATAGAACGAGAGGTTTTTCACCAATATTTTCTATACAGTGTGCCGTTCCGGGTTTGATGCAAATAGTATCGTTTGGGGCTACAGTAAAGTCTTTATTACCAAGTGTCATACGGCCTGTTCCCTCTTTTATATGATAAATCTCTTCGGTTTTATTGTGTCGATGAAGCAGGGTTTTATTTCTGATAGGAATCGTCGCTTCAGCAATACTTTGGCGCTCACTTGAGTGATGGTCCGGGTGCATCAGCTCCCTGATAATTGAGCCATCTTTTGTGATAAATGGTTCAATTCCAAGAGCGTGGGTGGTATAGATTTCCAGCTTTTTATGAGGCATTAATCTTCCATTTTATTGATGAAAGTATCTGCCTCTCTGATAGAGGTCTCCATCTCTTTGATCAGTTGGGATACATCACTCTTGATGTTGCCTAATTCTGAATGCAGTGAGGCGATCGCTTTGGCATTCAAATTGTGTTTTAGAAACAGGACTTGATCGTGCAGAGCTGTTAATACGGGATCAATTTTTGATTCAGCCTTTTTCATAGCAGTGATCAATTTTTTGTATTCGCGTTGTGTCTGTTTTAGTTTTTTCTCACTGGATTGGCGTAATTTACTGCTTTGGTACTCCTGGAGTTCCACTTTCCACTCTTTAAACAGTGCTTGTGCAACATCTTCAACACTTTCAATGCGTTCACTGACCTCTTCAGCGCGGTCAGCACTTTGCTCGTACTCTTTGTTGAGCTGGTTATATTTATCTTCCAGTTCACCGCCATCGAAATTTAATACCGTAGTAAAACGTTCCAGAGCAGATTGAAACTGCTCTTTTGACTCCTCCTGGGCATCACGAGCTTCCTCTACACGGTCGACCAAAATGTCACGTTTATGGATTCCAATGCTCTCCATGGTTTTGTAATAAGCAGTGGAGCAGCCTATGAGTAAAAAACTGGAAAAAAATATAGATAGTAAAGAAGGGAGGTTGAGTCGTTTCATAGAGTTATCCTGAATACAATACAGAGACGGACCTTATCAGTCTCTGTATTGTAGGCTGAATTAGAAGAATTTTTTAGCAATATTCAACACACCACCCAATCCGCCCACGCTATCCAGAAGTGAGCCACCGCTACTGGACTGGTCGATCATATCTGGAATAGTATCTTTTAAACCATTCAGCGCCGTGCCTGGATCTATGCCGATTCTGGATGCAAATTCAGAGATGTTTGATTCACCCAGCATATTGGAAACCTGATCCGTGGAAATGCCATCATTGTCACCATCTCCAAGCCATGAGGAGACAGCCCCCCCCAGACCTTCTGACTGAAATTTTGATATCAACCCCATGATGTCGACATCACCGTTACCGTCACCAGTGCTACCGCCTAAAAGGTTTGTCAATGCAGAGGCAATGTCGCTTGAATTGCCAGAAGCACCGATTTTGTTCATAAATATTTCAGTGGCCAGATTTGCAATACTCATCGTTGTTCTCCAGTACCTGTTTTTGATCGTTAATGCATGTTGAAAACCAGAGCCCATAAAATCAATGAACCCTCTTGAAATCATACCGCCGTATGATTTTTATTACTATCAATGAATGATTGGTATGTCATTTATATGATCTGAAAATTATAAATTTTTATAAAAAATATGACTGTAAGTGTGAATACTTATTTGGCATGAAATAGGTGATTTTGAGCTTGACACTTCGTTGAAAATGGGAGGAGAATGGTTGAGCAACAGGGATCTTTGTGAATTTAATACACAGCACTGCATGACTGCCAGGGATGATAGTGGTATGTGGATTTATGAGGGTGCCATGTCAAGAAAAATTATTATTGTCTTGAGTCTTTTGGCTGTTTTTCTATTAGCCTACTTTTGTATCAAAATAAACTCCCCAGCTATTGAAGATGATCTTGTGGCCCGTTCTGAAGCAGCTTTGGCTTCTGAAGGAATAGTATCGGCAAATGTTTCTACCGATGGTCGTGAATTGCGCTTGACAGGTGTTGTGCCTACAGAAGAGTTTCGTGCGCAGGCGGGTGATACTGTAAGGGGCGTATGGGGTGTTAGAACCGTGGATAATCAACTCACAGTTGAATCCATGGCCGCTACTGACGTGGAGAACTATGATTTAGTCGTGGTTTATGATGGCGTCAGCGTTTTGCTTGAAGGTTATGTTCCTGATGAAGTAACGCGTAGCGATATTGTTAAGGCTGCACAATCGCATCTGGACACCTTGAATGTTATTGATAAGTTATCGGTTTTATCAGGAGCACCGGCAGGTTGGGGTGATTTGGTTAAACAGGCCGCCATCGCGCATATGGGTGACTATACTGATATGACAGCACGCTTTCATAATACAGAGCTCTCTATCTCTGGCCATGTTGCTTCTGAAGATTTACATGATCAGTTGCAGCACTATTTTAGTCAATCACTGAAAACTCCATATTCGCTCACCGCTTTTAATGTAAAAGTTAAGCCTGATGCCATTCATGTGGCTGCACTTGATTGTCAAAAACTGTTTAATGACCTGCTTTCAGACCAAAAAATATATTTTGAAGTATCCAGGGCGCGGATTAAAAGTGAGAGTGATGCATTAATCAGTCAATTGGCAGATGTTGCTTTGAAATGCCCTGATACCAAAATCGAAATTGCAGGGCATACCGATTCCAGTGGCCCTCGCGCGATGAATCAAAAACTCAGTGAAATGCGTGCCAGTGCAGTCGTGCAACGACTTGTGGCAGAAAATATTAGTGCCGATCGTTTGATCGCAGTTGGATATGGTGAGATGAGGCCAATTGCTGATAATAAAACGGATGAAGGTCGGTCGAAAAATCGTCGTATTGAATTTAATATTCTTGGAGATTAGGTTATGGGTTATTTGATTTTGCAAATGCTGTTTTGTTTACTGATTGCAGCCATCATTGGTGGAATTATAGGGTGGTTTTTAAAATCACTGTGCTGTAAAAAGCGTGAAGATGCATTGTTGGCTGAAATCGATGATTACAAAGTGCGTATCAATCAGGCTGATAGTGATGCTAATGATATGAATATGCGGATAGCAGGCTTAACAAAAGAGCGCGATCAATTTAAAGAGAAGGCTTATGATATCGAAGCCTCCGCCTCTTCACTGGGTGTCGGTGATGGTATAGATGGTCCCAGGGATAGTTACGATATTGAGGAAATAGAAGGGATTGGGCAAGGTTATGGCAGGCGCTTGCGCAGTATAGGTATTGAAACAACGTCTGACCTGCTTGCTAAGAGTGAAGAGTCTGGCGCGAACGAATTGATTGCGAAAACTGTAAAAGTTGAAACATTTGTTATTGGCAAGTGGGTGAGCATGGCTGATTTGATCAGGGTGCCAGGCATTCGAGGGCAATTTGCAGAGCTTTTGGAGGCATCAGGCATCAAATCTGTAGAACATCTTGCACTGCAAAGTGCCGATGTTTTAACTAAAAAAATGGAGGAGGTCAACGAGAGGGAACACCGTACACGGATCAATCCAACGGAGGATATGGTTTCTGAATGGATCAGAAGTGCTAAGGATTTAGCTTGATTTTGTTAAAGGCATTACGCAGGAGAGACATATCATGTTTAAAGATAGCGAAATGATATCAAAACAGACACATGAGCTTAATTACGTACTTAAAAAGTATGGAAAAAAACAGAGCGAAAAAAATCGGGAGAAAATGATCGATTTACTGAATGGCTTTGTTAAGTTTGAGGAGTACAAACCCCATATGCGCAAAGAGTTTTATCAGTATATTGAGGATAAAAATGCATTTGACAGCATGGAAGCATGATTGGCATAGATCGCTGACCATGAATGAATTTGCTTCATGGCCGGTGATTTAATTTGATGACTCCATACTACCATGAGAAAGTTGCTTCCTGCGATCGTTGTATCTCTAGCTTTGGCTATTTCTCTTTTAGGTCTCTGGATCTATTTTGATAAAATTGAAATAGAAAAAATTCGTATAGCTGCCGGCTCTAAAGGTTCTGAGTCTTTTACGATTGCGCAATCAATCGCTTTAATGGTTCAGCGCTCTAATCCTAATCTCATTGTTGAAGTGTTGGAAACTCAAGGCTCTAATCAGAATATGCAGCTTCTTGAGTCTCAAAAAGTACAGATGGCAACCATTCAGGCGGATACGAAAACCCTTCCGGCAGCTCGCCTGATCGCACAGCTTTATCCAGATGCATTTCAATTAGTGGTACGCCAGGAGTCTGATATTCAAAGTGTTGCTGATCTCAGAGGCAAGCAGATTGCCATTGCTTCTAAAAGCAGTGGGCAATACAACAGCTTTTGGTTTTTAGCGAATCACTATGGAATATATGAAGGTGATATTGAAGCAATGTCCATGTCAACTTCAGCTGCAAACTGGGCTTTTATCTCTAATGCCGTTGATGCTGTCTTCCGTGTGCGTGGCCCCGGCAATCCTTCTATTCTGGAATTAATTGAAAAGATACCTTCACGTATTATCACGATTGATCAGGCTTCGGCACTGAAATTAAAAACCCCCACACTGGATGTTGGTGTCATTCCGAAAGGCTCATATCAAGGAGAGCCCGCTTTGCCTGAAGTGGATCTGGAAACTGTGGCAGTACAGCGTTTATTGGTTGCTAATAAAAATGTTTCAAAAGAGTTGGTATACCAAGTCACCGAAGTATTATTTGAGCAGCGTAAAGAGTTGCTGACATTGGCCCCCCTGGCAGGCTTCATTCGCCCGCCTGATCGCTCTCAAGGGACATTTATGCCTGTTCATGAGGGGGCGCAAAGTTATTATGATCGAGATAAACCCTCCTTTTTGCAGGAACAAGCTGAGCCCATCGCTTTAATGGTTACATTGTCCGTATTACTTATTTCTGGACTGCTTCAACTGCAACAACGCCATCAAAAAAGCCGGATCGATCAATATACTGATCAGGTGATGGCAATATTTGAAGATATGCACTCTATGCATGATTCACAGCTTATTGCCGAAGCGAAGGCTAAATTAATGCGAGTTTTGAAAGAGGTCACTCTGGATGTACGTAATGGCAAGGTTAATGCTGAGGGCTTTAATTATTTCTCGGTGACCTGGCAAGCAGTGAATGATGCTATTGGTGATGAAGAGATGCTGAATGCATTAGATCAGGCATCCTTTGAAAAAGGACGATCCTGATGCAATTTTTATTCAAGCATAAAAAACGTATGGCAGTATTGTTTTTTTGTTTGGTGTTTATTTTGACTGCTGCAATTGTTTATCAACGCATGGTTTCCAAAACAGTAGAGAGCGCAAAAAGTGACCTGATGCTTTTTAGAGATTTACGACAATCGAAGCTTGAAAACTATTTTGAGACCTTACGTTCAGAAATTATTTTCTGGAGTGGAAATGGTGAGATACGGTTGTTGCTGGAGTCGGTGAATGAGGCATGGGTGAAGCTTGGAGGTGATTCTGGTACTAATTTGAAAAAAAAATATAGAGACAAATCGGTCAGCGGTGCCTCAGGGGGGACGGATTATGATCACTTGCATAGTGCGTTGCATACTATTTTCAGTCAGTTTCAAAAAACTCGTGGTTATTATGATCTCTTACTGATAGATGCTAAAGGGAATGTTATTTACAGTATTGAAAAAGAACCGGATTTCGCAACTAATTTAATAGATGGACCATGGAAGGATACATCCCTGGCAGTGATTGCTGGAGTCATTTTAAACGAGAAAAAAACAGATGCTGTTGAGTTTTCTGACTTTTCTGCTTATGAACCCAGCGAAGGGAAGCCAGCACTTTTTGTCGCTTCGAGTATTTCAGATATTGATGGTGAATTGATGGGAGTACTTGCGTTTCAAATAGCCAATCAAGCCATTAATAAAATTATGCATGTGACAACAGGCATGGGCGAAACGGGAGAGACTTATATTGTTGGCAAAGATTTTTTAATGCGAAGTCAATCCCGTTTTTCTAAAGCTTCATCGGTATTGAAAGTTCGCGTTGAAACAGAGCCTGTTAAAAAAGCACTCCAGGGTGAAAATGGTGTATTGGAAGCATTGGATTACCGTGGTGTTGACGTGCTATCTGCTTATGGAAGCTTTAAGTTCGACAATACAATATGGGTCGTATTGGCTGAAATTGATCGTGATGAAGTCTTGCAGCCTGTCATGCAGCGATTTTTATATTGTGTTACGGGAATATTTTTATTCATGCTGCTTGTTTCCATGCTGTTGTTTATCTCATTTCGTTGGGTGTATCGCTGAATATGTCATTTTCAAGGCGCAACTTTTTGCAATCAGTTCTGTTGGGGATGATGATGCCTCATGCTTTGTTAGCGCAGCCACAGCAGGCTCATAAGCTATTGCGTTTGCTGAATTGGGACACCTACATTGGTCAAACAACATTAAGAGATTTTACGCAACGAAGCGGGGTTGATGTTGCGATGGATGTATTTACCAGTGAGGCCGATTTTGTTGCAAAACTATTAATGAGCAATCCGCGTTATGATGTTGTGGTGGCTTCTGATTATAGCGTCATGCGCCTGATTCGTGCTGAACTGTTAACTCCACTGGATCGATCATTGATTCCTAATATCAGCAATATCAACCCACAGTTTATGGATGCCGAGTTTGATAAAGGCCGCCGCTATAGTTTGCCATATATGTGGGGAACACTGGGAATTGGTTATCGAAAATCAGCGGTGAAGGGGCCCGTCGACAGCTGGAAATGGTTGCTGGATTCAGATAAGTATTCAGGGCGTATTGCCGTGCTGGATGAGCAAAGCACACTGATTCAGATGGCATTGAAATATTTGGGGTATTCCATCAATACCACAGATGCAAGCGAGATTAAAAAAGCAGGGGCTTTGCTCGTTAAGCAAAAACCACATATTAAATATTTTGCTGGGGATAACGGGCAAGATCTGCTGCAGAGTGGTGAAGTGGATCTGGTCATGGAGTGGAATGGCGATATTTTGCAATTAATGGAAGAGGATAATGATATCGCTTATACCGTACCCAAAGAGGGTTCACTTGTATGGCAGGATAACCTTTGTATTCCAAGGCGATCACCTCATGTTATGAAAGCGCACCAGTTTATAAATTTTATTTTTGATGCTAAAGCAGGCGCTGAGTTGGCTGAAGAGATTGCTTATGCAACACCTAATTTGGCAGCATTGGCATTGACCTCTGAAAGTTATCAAAAAAACAGTGCTATTTTTCCATCGAAAGAGACGCTGGCGCGCTGTGAGTCTGCTAAATACGCAGGAAGCCGGGTGAGTCAGCTTTATAACGAAGTTTGGAGCCAGATATTAAATGAAGGAGCAAGTTAAAGTGGTGAATAATGGGATTTTAATAGGTTTGGGTGAAGAGAAGGTTTTTCTTGATCCGGCTTTTGCCAATCGGCATGGTCTGATTGCAGGCGCAACGGGTACAGGAAAAACAATTACCTTACAGGTGCTCGCTGAAGGATTTTCACGCATGGGTGTGCCAGTATTTTTATCGGATATAAAAGGTGATTTGAGCGGCATCAGTCAGAAAGGTAAGCCACACCAAAAAATTGATGAGCGTGTTTCAAAAATAGGTATTGAAGATTTTGCTTTCGCATCGAACCCCGTAGTGTTTTGGGATTTGTTTGGTGAGCAGGGGCATCCGGTGCGTACCACAATTTCAGATATGGGGCCGACCTTGCTGGCCCGTTTGATGAATCTGAATGAAACTCAGGAAGGTGTTTTAAATATCATTTTTGAATTTGCAGATGATGAAGGCATGTTATTGCTTGATCTAAAAGATCTGCGTTCAACACTAAAATTTGTGGGTGATAACGCCAAGAGCATTACCACAAGTTACGGCAATATCAATAAAGCATCGATTGGCGCTATTCAGCGTCGTTTGCTTGTGTTGGAGCAAGAGGGGGCTGATCAGTTTTTCGGCGAGCCTGAGCTGGAATTGAATGATTTTATTAAAACTGATCATGAAGGCCGAGGCTATATTAATATTCTGGCAGCGGACAAGTTGATGCACAGCCCCCGCCTTTATGCGACTTTTTTGCTGTGGCTGCTATCTGAATTATTTGAGGAGTTGCCTGAAGTAGGTGATCTGGAAAAACCTCGTTTTGTCTTCTTTTTTGATGAAGCGCATCTGCTTTTTAAAGAAGCGCCAAATGCGTTGATTGAAAAAATTGAAATGGTGGTGAGACTGATTCGATCAAAAGGGGTGGGGATCTATTTTATTACACAGAGTCCACTGGATATCCCTGAATCTGTGCTTGGGCAATTAGGTAATCGTGTACAGCATGCGTTACGTGCTTTTACACCGCGAGATCAAAAGGCGGTGCGAACTGTGGCACAAACAATGCGGACAAACCCTAACCTTGATACGCAAAAGGTCATTGGTGAGCTGGGCGTAGGTGAAGCACTTGTTTCAGTGTTACAAGACAAAGGGATACCTTCTATGGTTCAACAGACGCTGATTGTACCACCTGCATCACAGATTGGACCGGTCGACAAAAATGAGCGCCAAGCAGTGATGGATAGCAGCTGGCTTCGGGGGCGTTATGACCAAACAATTGATCGCCTCTCTGCTTATGAAAGTTTACAAGAGAGAAGCAAGAGACAAATTGAAGCAGCAGAAGCTGCTTCCAAGATCCAAAAAGAGGAACGTGTGCCGAAAAAGAGAGGTAGAGCTCGCCAAAGTATGGGGGAAGCTTTTTTGAAAAGTGCAATGCGTGCCATTGGCAGCCGTTTGGGAAGGCAAATTGTACGGGGAATTTTAGGGTCAATTTTTCGTGGGCGTTAAGGAGTGAGCACAGAATAAGCTACCCGGTGATGGCACAGGAGTTGGGGAAGCCATTCCGTGATCGTTCCGAAGGTGTCTCTGGTTAATTTTGAACCCAAAGATTTTATACCCCCAAAAAAGTCAATCAGAAGAGGTGGCAAATAGTGACAAATAAAAAAGATCGTGATATTGAAAAAACCTATTCGATTTCCGAGGCTGTTTCAAAATTAAGGCGTTTGGCAGACTGTTTGGAGAAAGATCGACCATTCGAAATTCAGATCGCTGGTGAACGAATCTATGTTCCAGCCCGAGCTGTGTTAAGTATTGAGCATGAGCGGGAGGGAGACATTGAAGAAGTGGAGTTTCAATTTAAATGGAAGCGAGTCAAATAATAATTTTATAACTATAAAGTGAGGAGCTGAATAATGGCAGTTTTTGAAATTACTAAAGATGAGAAAGGGTTTCGCTTTGTATTGAAAGCGGATAGTGGGCAAGTGCTTGTCAATTCTGAAACTTATACAAGCAAGGCCAGTGCACAAAACGGAATTGAGTCAATCAAAAAAAATGCAGCAAGTCTGGGACAATATAAAATTTCCCAGCGTCCAGATGGAAAGTATTCTTTTGCTTTAAAAGCTAAAAATCATCAACCTGTCGCACATTCGCTGCAATATTACAATGAAGCAGCTGTTAATGAAGGTGTGAGTTTAATGCAGAAAGTAGCACCTGATGCACGTGTGATTGATAAAACCTGATTAAGATTTATGAATCATCAAGGCTGCCAGGGATCGTAGGAGGGGCGATCTTCGGTGGTTATTTCTCTTGTTGGACATTTTGTTTGTCTTCAGCTCTTGCGGTGGCCAAGGCTGATGCGAGTAAACCCGTTGGGACGGCAACAATACCTAACCCGATCATCAATAGAATAAAAGTAAAAATTTTGCCACCTATAGTAATTGGATATACATCACCGTAACCCACGGTTGTTAATGTAACGATTGCCCACCAAAGGCTGTGAAGTATCGATTTGAAGTGATCGGGCTGTGCAGCGTGTTCAAAATACCAGATTCCAGCCGCAGCAATGTAGAGTATGATGAGCATTAAACCACTAAATAGAACCAGCTCATCTTTCATCAGGATAAATGCATATCGATAGCGGTGTAGTGCGGCATTATAACGAAACAGTTTAAACAGTAATAATAGTCGAAGTGCTCTTAAGGCAATTAAGTCACTGCCTTGTGTGAGATAAAAAGGCAGAATTGCCAAAAGATCAATAATGCCAAAAAAGCTGAATATATATTTTAGTTTGTTATCCGCAGTAATAATGCGAAGCAGATATTCAGCACTGAATACAGCAATAAAGAATAGCTCCAGCCATTGGAGTTTTTGTTCGTTGGAGGGTGAAAGGTCAGGAAATGATGCAACAGATAGTGTGGCAAGTGAAAGGACGATGAGCGTTTGTATGGTGATATCAAACGTTTTTCCTGCAAATGTCGAGTTTTCATCAACAATATTTTTTAATGATTCTAATAATGACATGAGTTGATATTGTTTAATGTTAATTTGGTGTTCGAAATTGCCAATATATTGCTATTCATTGTGATACTTGAAATTGTTATCAGTCAAGGTAGAATGCCTTTTTGTAAAAAAAACTGACAGTTTTAGGGTGAGGTGTAATTGGAGTGGTAATAATTTATAATGTCGGAAATTACAATTGTTGGTATTAATGAGTATTCATTTTTTATTTTTTCTTAATATACTATATATAAGCTGGCAGTCAGGCCGAGCGTGGAGTTAAATTCTGTGGAACAGAGCATATTGGAACTTGTTCTAAATTATTACCGTTCCCCTTCACAATATCCTGAGCTGGTTGATGTTGATGCGCCACTGCCTCAAGGGATTGATTTTTTATTGGATCTGGTTGCAGGCAAGGTGGGGCTAAACAGTGATGAATTGCAAGGTAGCTTGAAAGGTGTTCCAGTCGAAGATCTGAAAGCCGCTGCTGTATCTTATATTGAACACGTCTTTTTTAACTCAAATGCAAATTTTTATCGTACGCTTGGGTTAAATTCTAACGCCACACAAGATCAAATTCGCGCTCATTATAGTGCATTAATTCATATTCTCTGTTTAGATCAGGATGATAAAGCCGCACAGTGGGATGAAGCCTATGCGATGCGGATTAATCGTGCATACAGTGTGTTGCGTATTCCTGATAAACGAGAAAAATATAATAAGCAGAACAATATCGTCGTAAGTGAATTTTCTGGAGTTGAGAAACGGAGCGAGCCCCGTAAGGTTCTTGATGGTGACTCATCAGGGTCAGATACAGAAGGGTTGGGTTCAAAGAGTGAAAAGGGAAGTGTAAACAGCTCTTTTATTGCTACGAACATTGATCGTGCCTATCTGTCCAAAGATCATGAGCCAGCAGAAGATGGTAAAGAGTCTGTTGATAAGGTTACAGAGACAGTTGCCGTTGCTAAAGATATCGATAGTGCCAGCCCTGAAAACTTGTATGAGCCAAGTGATGAAGTCAATGAAAATTCTGAACGAAGTGAGGGAGTCGGTGACCGTTCAGTAGCAGAGAGTAAAGGGGGCGTTGATCATGAAAAAGCAGGCGTGTCAAATATTGACAAGCCACCATCACGAAAGGGTCTCTATTCGCTGCTTGGTATTTTACTTCTAGTTGCTATCGGTATTGCGGTGATCTATTTTTCAGAGAGCTTTCAACCGGCATTAAATACTTCTGATGAATATAAAACAACTGCTCTGGAACCCGAAGAGACTCCTCAAGAAACCCCTCAAGAGCCTTCCGCAGAAATAGTCGAAAAAGTTGAAATCATGCCTGATGATAATATCGTTGGTGATTTGGCTAAAGAGGAAAATATTGAACCTGATGAAACTGAGAATAGAAGTGATGTTAATGTAGTTGAAGCAGAAGCAGTTGTGACAGATCTGAGTGAAGTGGATGATTTAAAAGATGTTATGATAGATCTGAGCGAAGTAGATGATTTAACAGATGTTATTACCGAAAATATTGAGGCAAGTAACGACGAGGAAGGGTTGACTGGTAACGGTGAGGAGATTCAAACAGAGCCAGAGCAAGAAGCTCCTGATTATGGAGTTGCTGAATTTTTTGAAACAGATGATATAACCGGGCTCTCTGATGCTGCTGACGAGTTGCTGGATGATTCAATGCCTGAAGAAGAGGATATGCTGTTTGATAATGACGATTTAACTGACCTTGATAAAGAGACAGGTGATGGTGAAATTTCTGTTGAAGAGCTGAATGCTGAAAAGCTTTCAGCTGTTGTTCGTGATTTTGTTCGCTATTACGATGCGGGTAATCTGGATAAGTTTATTCAACTGTTTGCTGAAGATGCTAAAACAGATGATCGTGAAAATAGAAATGGAATTCGGGAAGATTATGCAGATGCTTTTAATTTAACAGTTAAGCGTAAATTTTTGATTGATGATGTTCGATGGGTTATGTTAGACGAAAGTAATGGATTAGGGACGGCTGACTTTGTTTTGTTTATTCAAGCACTTGGAGAAGATCGGTTTGCAGAATATACAGGTGAGATTACTTTTTACATAGAGGAGCGAGATGGCGCTTTATTAATTACAGGGCTATATCATCAATATAACGAATAGAAGCATAATTAAAGAAAAATCAAAAGTATCCGATTAAAAATTTAATCTTTATTTATCAATTAGATGTGGTTTTTAAAGATAATAAGAATAAAGATTCTATAATAAAAAATGTTCGTTTTAAGTACTTTTTTCAGGGGGAAGATAATGAAAAATAATAATGGACTATGGTGTGGGAAATTTGTATTGGTAGCGGTTCCTTTCATGCTTGCGGCGGAGGTTCATGCAGGTGATGTTGCTATTCTCGATGAAATACAAGGTACGGTAATGATTGATCGTGGTGAGGGATATTCAATTGCTCATCGTGGTGAAGTATTGCAAAAGGGGGATCGCGTAGTCACTATGGATGCTTCCGGGGCTATACTTAAGCATAATGATGGTTGCATTGCGCAATTGGCAGAAAACTCCATGGTTAAAATGGAGCATGTGAGTGTTTGTAAAAGCAATAATGGCTCTTTGAAAAAGAGTGGGCCTTTTGTCGCCGCCGCGATTGGTGTGCGGCCCTCTAAAAAAATCCCTACAGCTAAAGACTCTTCATCAGAACCTATTTTTGAAGGTGCTGAGCAATCAGCTTTCGAAGAACCTGCTGTAGGTACAGCGACTGAAAGTGCTGGAGCAGGAGCCGTTACAGCGGCAACAAACGCTGGTGTACTTGCAGGTGTTTCAACGAGCACTATGATTGCGATTGGTGTAGGTGCAGCCGCAGTTTTAGCTGCAGTAGCGGGTGGGGGAGGTAGCTCAACTACGAATCATTAAACAAATAAACCATGCATTTTTGAACGCTCCTTAGTTGTTGCTATAGCAAATAGTGTGTTGGCTCTTATATAAATAAGAGCCAGTTCTGTGGTTTATCCATTTTTATGCGATACTTTACTTTTATCTTTGTTACTGCTCTTTCGCTTTACTCTTCTTTTTCTATTGCTGGAGCGAGCCTGACAGGCCAAACAGGGATAATTAGTATGCCTGATGGGCGAATAGGTAATGATGGAGATTTACGTTTAGGTTTAAGTTACTCCTCTCCTTATGCTGTAATGTGGGGCAGCATTTCACTTTTGCCTCGATTGGAGTTGTCAGGCCGTTATACCCAAATTAATGGAGTGTCAGGTTTTGAAGATAATGACGACTTTGGTGATTATAAAGATAAAGCTTTTGATGCCAAGCTGATTTTACTTAAAGAGACCTCTTATTTACCTAATGTAGCTATTGGCAAGCAGGATTTTTTAGGTACAGAGCTGTTTTCGGCTGAATATCTTGCGATCAGCAAGAGATTTTCCAATATTGATTTGACATTAGGCTATGGCAGCAAACGTATTGACGGCTTGTTTGCTGGTCTACGATATATCCCGTCACGCTATAAAAACTTTTCATTGGTTGCTGAGTATGATGCGTATGATTACCTTAATGATCCCAGAGCAGATGAATCAAAAGCAGGTTATCGCAATAATGGTATGGCTTATGGTTTGGAGTATCGTTTTGGCTGGATCAGATCACAACTTGCTTATCAGGATGGTCAGCTTTTAGCGAATCTTTATTTATCAATTCCATTGATGAAGCGAGAGTTTATACCCAAAATTGAAGAACCAGCTCCTTATGGGCTTAAAAAGAGGTCAGTACCCTTTAATTTGGACGTATCAAAACCAAAGGGGTCAGAGTCATTGATTTTAAATAAATCAGTGTTCACTCCACTAGGATCAGGCAATGAAATCAATGACTCTGACCCCTTTGGTTTTCATCAAGAACTACTCAAAGCACTCGAACAGCAGGGGTTTAAAAATATTCATCTGGCTGTAGATAAAGGCCAAATTGAGATAAGCTTGACCCATACAAGAATTTCATTAATGGGGCGAGCCATCGGGCGTGCGGCCCGAACAGTTCTATTGCTTGCTCCTTCAGAACTTGAAACAATAAAAATTATTTATACCGTCAATGATTTGGCGTTGTTAACTTATACATTAAATAATATGGTGGTTCTTGACGGGTATTTGACAGGTAAAAAAACCTGGCAGGAACTTGAATCAACGATTGATATTGAATATAGCCAACCAGGTGACCTAAATAAATTTCTTAACCAAAAGCAAATGGATTTTGATCGAAAAGGTTCAAATGACTTTGATATCAATACAAAGCTTGGTGATGAAGGGCATATCGTCAGCTTAAAAGCGGAGAACCGCTTGTTATCAAAACTAAGTTTTATCCCATTAAATGTGCGCTTTTTCTTTAACGATCCTAGTGGAGTATTCCACTATGATCTTTTTTCTACCGCAAAATACAGCCAGCATTTTTGGCCAGGCTGGTTTTTGAATGCAGCAGCAAGGCTGACTATTGTTGAAGATGTCAGTGATGTTACACAGCCATCAAGTAGCTTATTGCCCCATGTGCGTTCAGATATTGCAACTTATCAAAGAGAAGGAGACCCTCTTCGTCTGGAAAGATTGTTTGTTAATAAGTATTTTCAAATGAGGAAAAGAGTTTATAACCGCATTTCAGCGGGTTACTACGATGAAATGTTTGCAGGCTTAGGTGCTCAATCACTCTATTTGCCTGAAAAAGGAGATTGGGCAGTTGATTTATCAATTGATTGGGTTAAGCAGCGTAAACCAGGCACAAGTTTTGCTTTTAGGAAATATAAAACAGCAACAGTGATTGGATCGTTTCATTATCGTATTCCACGCTATGGCGTTACGATGACTTCACGCATAGGAAAGTTTTTAGCGAAAGATGAGGGGGTGCGTTTTGAGCTGAAGCGCCGATTTAGAAGTGGAGTTGAAGCAGGTGTATGGTATACACGCACAAATGGAAATGATATTACATCGCCAGGTACACCTGAAAACCCATATTTTGATAAGGGTATATTTTTATCGGTCCCGTTGGGTTCCATGTTGACTGAAGATACACAAGCGCGCTCAGATATGTCGCTTTCCGCATGGAGTCGTGATGTAGGTCAGATGGTGGAATCTCCTGGGGATCTTTATCGACTTCTGGAGCGGCCACTGATGCTTGATAGTGCAGAGCATGACTATCTAACAGATTTTGAACGTTAAATTTTTAAATTAATACAATACACAATAAAAATATGAAAAATAATTGCTTAAAATTACTGGCTTTATTTTGGTTGTCTGCAAGTGTCGCTTTATCTGGGGCCACAGCCTTTGCCGAAGTCACACAAGGACAAATACAAAGTTTCATGAAGATGCCCCTATCACAACAGCAAGCTGTGATGGGGGCAATCAAAGGGCGCAGCAATAGTGGGCAAGTAAATAGTAACTCTTCGGATGATGATGAGATATCTTCTCAGGGATCAGAGCTACAACCACAAGCCAATACAAACAGACAGACCCGGCGACCCTCAGATTCAGATCCACTCGCGATCGGAGATACCATTCTATTACGCATGACCTCAAATGATGGTGAAGATTCGCGTATACCAGAAAGTATTATTTATACACTTGATCGAACCGGATCAATCAGCTTGCCATCACTGGGGCACATTGTTATCTCTGGCCTGACCATTAATCAGGCCGAAGAGCTTATTTCAATTGAACCCGCACTCAAGGGTTTGAATATTTCTATAAAAAGAATGCCTATTAATGGAGGTCTCGCACCTTTTGGTTATGATCTTTTTTATGGCTCTGCTCGATCATTCAATTCTGTTACCGTACTTCCTGCACCTGAAAATTATGTAGTTGGCCCAGGTGATACTGTGATCATTCAGATGTTTGGCAAAGAGAATGCAGAGTATGAGCTGAGTATCAGAAGAAATGGTTCACTATCATTTCCTGGAGTTGGTCCTATTCAGGTGGCTGGCCTTGATTTTTTGTCATTAAAAAATGAGATTAAGTCTCGTGTAAAGAGGCAGTTTATTGGCACAAAAGTATCAGTGACAATGGGGCGTTTACGTTCAATACGTATCTTTGTATTGGGTGAAGTTATGCAGGCGGGTTCATATACCGTAAGTGGTTTATCAACATTAACCAATGCTTTGTTTGCCAGTGGTGGTGTGAAAAATATTGGTTCACTCAGAAATATACAGTTAAAAAGGAAAGGTAAGGTCATTTCAAACTTTGATCTGTATGACTTGCTTTTGCATGGAAATACTCAATCAGATAAACGACTGCTTCCCGGCGATGTCATTTTTGTTCCACCGATTGGTAAAACGGTCGGGATTTCAGGTGAGATTTTGCGCCCAGCGATTTATGAACTAAAGAATGAAAAGAGTATTAATGATTTGGTGGAAATGGCCGGCGGGTTTTCTCCAGAAGCGTTACTTGACAGTATTCAAATAAAAAGAATCAAAAAGAGTGGCGGTCGTTCACTGCAGACGATTGATTTAACGAACCCTGGAAATGGTTTGGCGAATCTGGTTGATGGCGATATTGTCACCGTACTTTCACAGCCCGATAAACTGGAAAAATTTGTCAGCCTGCAGGGGTATGTTGAATCACCAGGTGACTATCCATGGTTCGAAGGAATGCGTGTTCGTGACTTGATTCCTTCTTTTGATATGCTTCTTCCAGGAGCGGATAAACGTTACCTTGTGATTAAACGTCAGTTTCAGGATAAAAGAGGCATTGAATTACTAGATATCAATCTCGAGGAGATTTTGAATACAACTTCTAAAGAAAAAAATATTATTTTAAATTCTAAAGATGAAGTTTATGTTTTTGATTCACGCAATGCCCGGTCTGCTACTCTCAACCCCTGGCTTAATTTGATAAAAAGTCAGACAAGCCCTGATCAGCCGCTTAAAGTTGTAAGTATAAAAGGTTTATTGCATCACCCTGACCGTTATCCATTAACTGAAAATATGAGAGTGAGTGATCTTTTACGCGCTGCGGGCGGGTTGACTGATAAGGCCTATACATTGCGAGCAGAGCTGGCATCATATGAAATATTGGAAGGTGAGCGCCGTGAACTATTGCGGCAGGATATTAATCTGGATCGTGTGTTAGCAGGGGATCAATCGTTTGATGTTCTATTAAAGCCCTATGATGAGTTGTTGGTGCGACGCATTCCAAATTGGGACGAAGCAGGACATATAGAAATTTTAGGTGAAGTTGAATTTCCGGGTATCTACTCCATTGGCCGAGGTGAGCGCTTGAGTGACGTGATAAAACGTGCCGGTGGTTTAACTGATATGGGTTATGCAAAAGGTGCAGTATTTATACGTGAATCAGTACGCCAAAGGGAGAGTAAGCATCTAAAAAGAATGGCAATGCAATTGGAGCGTGACCTTGCTGTTGTACAGGCTCATGGTAATGAAATTGGTCTGGAAAAAGGGCAAACACTTCTTGAAGGTCGAGTGCTACTGGATCAGATTCGTTCGATAGAAGCGATGGGTCGTATGGTTATAAATTTACCTGCCACATTAGATGAGCCCGCTACATATGATGTGGCACTTCAGGGAGGGGATAAGCTTTATATTCCCAAAAGGCCTGATGAAGTGACTGTGGTAGGGGAAGTTTACCACCTGACATCCCACCTTTATAAACAGGGAATGAAACGTGATGAATATGTGCGCCTTAGTGGTGGTATTACTGAAAGAGGAAATAAAAAAGCTGTATATGTTGTGCATGCCAATGGTTCCGTAAGTCCGCCAGAAAAGTGGTATCAAAAGCCAGTAGAGATAGGGCCAGGGGATACTATTATTGTTCCGGTTAAAGTCGATCGAATCAGCAAACTTAAGTTGTTTACAGATGTGAGCCAGATTATTTATCAGTTAGCTGTTTCTGCGGCAAGCTTGAAAGTGTTTAATCTTTTATAGAGTTGGCTTTTTATAATGAATCCCATGATGAATAACGAAAAGAGACAAAGCGCTTCCAAAGATGAGCAACAAGCTGTTCCGCCTTATGCATATTACCCTCAACCCATTGTTACAGATGAAGACAAAATCAACCTGATGGATTATTGGTGGATTTTGATCGAACGTAAAAAATTAATTATTTTTATCACGCTGATTTTTACCATTGCATCTATTGTGGTTGCACTATTGGCGACACCTATTTATCGCGCTGAAGTGCTCCTTGCTCCGATGGGAGACGAGGAGAGTGGAGGTGCAGCCAGTGCTCTTGGTCAGTTTGGAGGATTGGCATCCATGGTCGGTGTTGACGTTGGCAGTAATAGCACAGAACACTCATTAGCAGTATTGACATCGCGGCAATTTTTAGATGTGTTTTTTCAAGAGGAAAAAATACTACCCATTTTATTTTCCGATATGTGGGATGACTCTTCTGGCCAGTGGATCCTTGAAGAGGGGCAAGATCCACCTTCAATGTGGAAGGCCTACAAAGTCTTTAGTAAATCAATTTTGATGAGTTCTATTGATAAAGAGAGTGGTTTAGTGACGATTTCCATCGATTGGAAAGACCCTGAACTGGCAGCAAAGTGGGCCAATGATCTGATTGTTCGCCTCAATCAAAAGCTACGCACTATTGCTGTGGCTGAGGCTGAAAATAGTATTAATTACTTGCAAGAGCAGCTCCAGCAAACCTCTGTGGTTGATATGCATCAGGTACTTTACCGATTAATTGAATCGGAAACACAAAAAATCATGTTAGCCAAAGTGCGTGAACAGTACGCCTTTAAAGTCATTGATCCTGCGGTAGTGCCTGAAGAGAAGATCAAACCAAAACGTGCGGTGATCGTTGTTCTTGGCTTTTTAGCAGGCTTTATGTTCTCAATATTTTTAGCTTTTTTATTATCATTTATTGCTAAGCAGCGGGAAGCTGCAAAATAGTATTTTAATGATTAATAATTTATTAAATACTGGAAACCTGGCTTTGGGGGTCGAGTTTGGGAATTCACATAACTTTTTTTCAGCACTAGAAAATAACCCTCTACTTATGAATGCCATGATACCGGCTGCAAAACTGGATATCATAGATACGGTAAAATTTGAAACCGGACAAGCAATAAGGGATTTATCTTTTTTGGCATTAGATGAAAGTTTTCTCTTCGATGCAGTCTCTAGATTTGTAGTGTACTCGCGAAGTAACCGACCTGCTTATATTGCTGACCAAAAGATATGGCATAGTAATTCTAATATCTACCAACAATACTCCCATAGCAAACCACGGATCCCCATTGGAGACGATGATTGGATCACTTTTGAAGATAACCTTTCTGATTATCCTGCTGGGTTTGATAATGTCTTTTATGTTCGGGATGAATCATGCGATGAAAAAGGTTATAAATGGATTATTCATCACAGGTTTATTGCGAAAATAGAATCTGCTGAGTTAATCGTAAGAGGGTGTCACCCCAAGTTTAATAAACCATTCAAATTTCAAGCGCTATGGCCAGCGTGGTTAAAAAGAAAACTATATCGAATAAGGGAGAGTGATTACCCTTTCTTCCCAATTCAATCGGTGGGTGAGGTCTGTATTCCTGAAAATACAAAGTTCTTTATAAGAACAAAGATTCAAGTGACAAATGAAAAACAGAATTGAATCTTACACTGAATCTGGAAAAAAGCTTTTAGTACATCTTGATGCTCAGTTAAATGCTGAATCTGGTTTTCCCGATGAGCCAAGCTGGGGTTATGCATTCACGCTGATGGCAGCACTTCAATATAATTCAGATTATCTTGAAAATAATCTGGCTCAACGTGCCGCCAAATTTTTATCTAATCAAAATAGTTCAACCGTAAATTTTCCATGGGAATTTATTGTTTATGCCGTTCAAAACTGCCGTTCATTAATTAACAATACAAAAGTAGATTTACCCTTTAATAAATATAATAAAAAGGGCACACGCATGTTGAACTGGTATCTACTCAGGCAGCTCAATAAAAGTTATTTTCGTCAATTGAATATTGCCGAGATTTTTCTATTAAGAATGGCAAAATTTTTTTATACGACAAAAGAGGGACTCGTGCTTGATGAAAAGCGAACCCGATCACTGCAATATCATGCCTTTTGTCTGTTTATTTTAGCTGAGTTAATGGATCGTTATCCAGAGCATGAATTTATTCAAAAATGGTTCTGCAATGGCATAAAATATAGTCTGTCTACCATTCTTGATGATGGTACAGCTTTATATATAGGGCGTGGCCAGGAGCAGATTTTTGGCTATGGCGCCTTGATCTACTCTTTAGAGAAATATAATAAAAATTACCAAGCGATTAATTCTTCTATTCTTGATGCACTTCAAAAGCGGGTACTAGGGTTTCAGAGGGACGATGGCAGCTTTCCATTAGTTCTACGTAAGCGTCAGCCAGAGCAGGCAGAGGTCTCTTTCAAGAGAGATAAGCCACCAGGGTGGTATGGATACAATACGTTATATGACTACCAGCCTTTTTTAGCATACTGTCTTCTTAAAACGGGAAGGCTATGAAGATTTTTCAACATAAACTGGATGGAGGTGCGAGCGTTATTTGGGCAGTGCCTATGTCAGGGTACGGACATATAGCAGATGAACAACCACTACCTTATATACATTGTAAAGGGAATGAACTCACTCCACGATTTGGTGGGGAAGAAGGGCAAGCCGGTTGTGAACCACATACTGTAGGGCTTCCCTGGGGTGTTTTAAAAGATGAATGGGCTTTAAAGCAGCGAATATTCAATACCTTTCGAAAAAATATAAATATTTACTGGCGAAATATTTTTGTAAGCCGATGTAGAGCAGATAAAAATTTCTACTTTCTTGAACAATTAAACTATAAACCATTATCACAAGGGTTTTCGGGCGAGTGCCCATTGATTCACTTTGAAAGAAAGTTTCTTATTGAAGATGCTTCAGTACAAATTGAGGATACGATCATTTTTAAAAAACCAGTTTCATTTGAGGTTTTTTACCCTGTGAATATCCCTTTGTTTGAAGATGAAAATGCTCACCTATGCGAAGCAACAGTACGATTGGAAAGTGATATTAAGTTCACGAATTCCGCGTTGCAATGTTCTGCTGCTGGTACAGCATCGTTACACACTGTCAAGCTTGAGAATGTATCTTTTATTAATGGTGATCGCTTAAGTTATCGTTACGCTTATCATCTATTGGTTCACCCCGAATGATGGGACGATTTAAAAAATCATTTGGTTTTGGTGCTCTGGAACAAATTGTAGCGCGTGTTTTCGATCTGGCGACGCTTTGGGTGATTTTGCGTACCCTCCCTGAAGTTGATTTGGCAACATATGGCATCGCTACATCGATGCTTTTTCTATTCCATCTCGTGCTGCTTACCCCGGAAACAGCGCTGATTAGGGATAAATTAAAATGGCAAAAAGAGAACGTGATAAAAGACTATCACAATGTCTTTATCCTGTTTTCTCAATTAAAAATAATATTTGTAATATTAATAACGTGTGTGACGGGTTGGATTTGGGGGCTTGATAATCCTTATTTTGTCGTCTGTGTATTAGCGTTAATTAATCAGTTAATTATATGCGCAGAGATCGCTCGTCTGGATTACAGAATTGATCTCAAACAAAAAGATATATTTAAGTTTGAGGTTATTTTTAAATTTATTCTTTTATGTGGTGTTTTATGGCTTTTTGTAACGCCGGGGCTTCTTTATTATTTACCCATATATCTATTTTGGTCAGTGCTCGGTGCACTTTTCTGGATCAATAAATTAAACCATGAGTATGGTTCATTTTTTAATATCCAATGGAATAAACTGTATTTATTAAAAGATGTACTGAAGGATTTTTCACTTTGGCAACACTTTAATGGGGTTGTTACTTACATTATCTATAATATTGATCCGTGGGTGCTCGCATGGTTCACACTGAGCACCTCAGTCATTTCACTTTATACCGTCACACTTAAGGTTTCTGCACTTTTTTTTATGGTGCCCATGTTTCTCCAGTTAATGACCTCAATTATGCTGGTAAATATCTCCAATCAGCGAGAGCAAGAGGTGGCATTTAACAAAATGTTTTACTTATGCTTAATCGTCTCTATTGCTCAGTTTGTATTTTTTATCTATTTTGGTGAATGGCTGGCGATTCTGTTTCGCGGTGAAAGTGTTAACGTTGAAGAGTTTATTTTTCTGGGCCTATGGATTAATGCGGGTGTTCTTATGTTAAATATAGTTAGGCCATTTATTAGCTATTTAATGTTGAACGCCAGAATGAAAAAAGTATTAATTTTTGGCTATTTGCCCTCGCTGGCTATTTCCATCGCATTATATACTGCTTTAACAGCAGGTTATTCTGAGCTGGGTTGTGCGATTGCATCTATGCTCTCTTATTTAGTATTTGCTGTAATGGTAATAATATTTTCGTATAAATCCGGGTTTCGCTTTTCAACAATGTGGAGGTGGAGTTCATGATCAGTGTGGTGATTCCAACATACAAAAGAGCTGATTTACTGGCTAGATTACTGGATTCAATTATTTTGCAAACAGCCGCACCTGACGAGGTGATCGTAGTTGATGACGCTTCCCCTAACCCAGAAGAATATACTCAGGTTATTTATGAATATAAAAGTAAAATAAACAACCTGAAATATATTCGATATGAGCAAAATAGAGGTGCGCCTCACGCTAGAAATATCGGTATTAAAGAAGCAAAGAATGACTGGATTGCATTGGTTGATGATGATGATGAATGGTTACCTGAAAAGTTAGAAAAACAATGGGCGTTTGTGGAGTCTGCAAAAAGCAACGTTGGGTTGATTTATACATGGGCTGATACAAAGGGGCCGGATGGCGAAATCATTGAAGGAAGCAGGGCGACGATTGAAGGTGATGCCAGACGTGAAATATTAACCACTAACTTCATCACATCTGCCTCTGTTTTATTAAGGAAAGATGCCGTGATGGATGCGGGCATGTTTGATGAAAGTCTACCGAGCTGCCAAGACTGGGATATGTGGGCAAAAATATTGAATAAGGGCTATGCATGTAAAGTTGTTCCAGAAGTATTAACGATTTACCACCGTCATGGTCAGGAATCTATCGGGCTGTCATCACGCGCTCGATTGGGCTACAAGATATTTCTTGAAAAACATTGGCGGCCTATTGTTCAGCATACGAGCATTTTAAATATCATAAAAAAAGCCTGGTTATATTTTTCAGTGAGAAAGGAGGCGCTGTGAGTTCATTAAAGCTTTCATTGCTGACCAATCAAATGGCTCCATATCGAGTCCCTTTTTTTAAAGCGTTGGCAGAATCTGACGAAGTAAGTCGTTTAAGGGTTCTTGTTTGTGTCGATAGGGAAGTGGATCGGCAATGGGAAATTAAAAATGATCCGAGCTACAAAGCTGTCAAGCTCTTTGGGTTGACATTAAATTTAAACAAAGCGAAACATGCTAAAAGAATCATTCATATTCGCTTGGGAATTTTTTGGGAGTTACTACGATACCGCCCAGACTATTTGATTGTAGGTGATGCATCGTGGACATCTTTCTTGGCACTGTTTGCATGTAAGGTTTTTAATATTCCTCTCGTGGTCTGGAATGAAATTACAATCAACTCAAAAGTAAGTGAAGGCGTTATTGCTTCTATGAGGCGGTCACTTTTTAATTATGCAAAAGTGTGTATCGCATCTTGCAGTCAATCAGAGCAATTTTTACTGAATAATGGCTGCAAACAAGAAAAAATAGCCATTGCATGGAATGCGATTGATAACTCTTTTTACTTGAAAAAAAGAGAGCAATATGAGCCAGAAAGAGCGCAAATTAGAAAAAATTTAGGGATTGTTGAGAATGCATTCGTATTTATTTTTGTGGGGCAACTTATTGAACGAAAGCAACCATTTGAAGTTTTAAAAAATATAATCAGCATATCTGAATCTCAATCTGTTCATTTGATTTTTGCGGGTACTGGCTCTTTAGAACCTGCACTAAAAAAAGAGGCTGAAAATTGTGCTTTCACTAATATAAATTTTTGTGGCTTTGTTGCTCCTGATAAGCTCAGTCAGCTTTATGTCGCGAGTGATGGTTTGGTCTTGCTTTCTGATGATGAACCGTGGGGAATGGTGGTGAATGAAGCCATGCTTTTTGGAAAGCCCGTGTTAGTTTCAAAGGAAGTTGGAGCCATTGATATAGTGAATGACTCTGTTGGAGTAATATCGAATAATAAAAAAGAGCTTTGCGAAAGCTTTCAAAAATTCACTCAAAAAAAATATCATAGCCAGGCGATAGTTGATCATATATCAAATGTTTCGGTTGGAAAGATGAAGGAAGTTTTTATAAAAGTCTGTGAAAGAAAATAGGAAAGAGGATGACATGGATACATTAGTACTTGAAAAAAACGAGATTGCTATAGATAAGTGGATACACCCACCTAAGTTTGGTCCAAATATGAATGTCATTGATTATTTGAAGTTTTTTCATGACACAAAGCGTTACTTTATTATTAAAAAAATAAAGAGATATATAAAAAAAACTGGCAAGAAAAAAATTAGTGTACTGGAGTTTGGCTCAGGTCATGGTGGGTTAGCTATTGATATAGCAACCTATTTTAAAGATAAAGTTACTGTAGTTGGTTATGAAGTCAGCCCAAAAGCAGTTGAATATGCAGAATTAAATAAAAAGAAACTATCGAGCAATGTGAGATTTCATCTGGATCAGGAATGTAATATCAAAAAGTATTTTGAAGGTACTAAATTTGATGTAATAGTCTCTTGTGATGTTTTTGGCCATGTGCCCGATCTACCAAAGATGTTTGAAGAGTTATTTGAAGTACTTGAAGCCGGTGGAGAAATGTATGCATTTTCTGAGAGCATCACAGGAAAAATGCTTGTGATACCTACTTACCTTAGTGATAAAGGGTTTGTGATGGATGACAGCGAAGAAGAGCATATAAGTCTGTATCCCGTAAAAGAATTAAAAAAATATTTGGAAAAAGCACACTTTGAAAATGTAAAGGTATACCCCTATGATCCAGTTAGGTTTCTTTTTTACCCTAAGCGATATGTGAAAAAATTAAAGCAAGTCAACTTTCCTTTGTATGTCGTATCTCTTTTTCTATCAATATTCCAGAATAGATTAACAGAGATAGTATATTCACAGATTAATTTAGTCTTATCTAAAATGATCCCTTTAGTTGATACAGCTGGGTGCTTAGTATCTGCTAAAAAAATAAGTAATACTTAATCATGAACCATCGAGCTGAAAACTTTTATATTCAAGATGTGTGGCCATTGTTGGTTTTGTTTTCAGTTTTTTTTATTCTGATATTTTGTTGGTTTTCTATATTATATAGCTCAATACCTGCTATTTTTCCATTTTTCATTTTCTTTGTATTAATAATACTTTTTTCGGCATATTCCAATTCTTTTACAAACCCATTCATATATTTAATACCTATAATTTTTTACTACCCTATAGGGCTATTTTTTATTGCAGAATTACCTGATATTTATTTGATTAAATTGGGTTTTTTTTACTGTGTGTCGATTGTTATGATATGGCTCGGTATAATAATGGCTAGGGGAGAGTTAAAGTGGAAAGTAAATATTGTTAAGTCTTATATAAAAAAACCAAAAGTATTTTTTTATATTGCGCTGTTTTCCTTAGCCATTTTGGTTATTGATCAATTACTTTTAGCATATGGTGGATTGTTAGGAAAAGGCATTGCCTTTACAACAAAAGGCATAGCATTTATGTCTCTTTTTGCTGCATTAATGACTTTATCTATATATTCAAAAGCTTTGTTTCATTTTCTATTTTTCATTACTGTTTTAGTTTTTTTACTATCTGCAATGTTTATTGCTAGTGATGTAAGTAGATATAGTCTATTAAAGCTATTTATTTTATATATTATTTCAGTATTTGCTTTTAGGGAAAAAGCGCTTTCACCTTTGTCATTAAAAGCATTATTTTTAGTTGGTATATTTTTAAGTATTGTTGTTCTTATTTTTGGACTAGAGCTTATAACTACTATTGGTGGAGATGTATTAATTCTTAGCAATGCTATGCAGGTCATGGTGGCTATTGATTCTGGAGCTAAAATTGAGCCATTTATGCCTATTTATAATTTAGGATTATTTATGCTCCCTGAATCTTTATGGTTTTTTGGAGAAAAACCAAGCATGTTTAATACGAATACGTGGTTTTTGATCAATATTTTGAATTATGACCCAGAAGAATATCCATGGGGGGTTGGTTTAGGTGGCGTAGGTGCTGCTTATATTTATGGGGCAGGAATAGGTGTAGTGACCCTTTACTTTTTAGTAGGAATATTTTTTGGGGTATTAATAAAACGTGCTACTAATCCGTATACACTAGGTATTTATTTTTATTACATCACTGCATTGCCATTCTCTTTATATCGGATGGATGAAACATTTTTGTTTGAGACTGGAATTATTACTATTCCTGTAACATTGTTAATGCTTAAATACTTTACAAAATATGAAAATAGATATTTCATCTTAGGTGAAACAAATATTAAAAATGTAATTATAAATAAATGTGTTTATGGATCTATTAGGTCAGGTACATCTTGTTATAAACAATAAATAGCATGGAGTGATAAATCGTTAGGAGTTTGTCGAGCTTAGAATAATATTATAAGCAATAAAGTAGATGTATTTTTATAATCAAAACGGATGAGTGATTAGTTATGAGTGATAGTCGTAAATGGATACATGCACAAGAAGAAGAGCTGAATTGTTGGGAATCAGTAGCTCATAAGTTAAAAACCCCACTATATATTCAAAAAAAGAAGGAATATTGGGAGAGATTAATAGAAAAATCTGGTTTAAATAAAACAGTATTAAAAAATGAATCAGTGATTGAGATAGGAGCGGGTCCCAGCGGGATGTTTATGCTATTTCCAGAGCATGAAAGCTATACTATATTAGACCCATTAAATGATAGTTATGTTGAGCTGTCTTCTCATTTGTTTGGTAAGCAAGAAATAGTATCTCAGAAACTTGAAGATTTTGAAATAAAGAAAAAATATAACTCTGTATTTGCAATTAACTGTATAGATCATTGTGATGATATAGATGCTTTTCTTTTGAAGCTTTCACAGTTGTCAGATGGCAAAGGTTATGTTGTATTAGCTGTTAATTGTCATGAAAAAAAATGGAGTGAAAAGATATGGCAAAGGTTTCAAAGAATACTAGAACCGCATCACCCTTATCATTTTACTATGTCAAGTTATAGCAATTTACTTAGTAAGTATTTTGAAATTATTAAGGCGGAAGATATTGAAGATGATGTGGTTTGGATTAATATGGAAACCAGTAATTCGAAAATTCCTCGAGAGAAAGAAGGTATTCCTAAACGTATTTTGAATAAATTTTCATCATTAAAAGAAGCTATTTTAGAAGGTGAAATAATAGGTCGAATATTTATTAGAGTTTTGGGTATGTTTGGTATTCCTGCTCATGACTTTAAAGGGGTTGGTCGCTCAATATACAGGCATAAAATGTTTGTAATGAAGGTCAATAAAGATAGTTAAGGAATCTCTGAAGAAGCTTTATTCTTGGTTAAAAACTGTACTGAACTCTGTGTAACTGCCTATCCTTTCCCATTGAGGGGGTTACACAGAGTTTAGTAGCGATGGCATAATACTATATTTTTCTTTAAATACAT
This sequence comes from Gammaproteobacteria bacterium, assembly GCA_015490755.1. Taxonomy (GTDB): domain Bacteria; phylum Pseudomonadota; class Gammaproteobacteria; order JAADGQ01; family JAADGQ01; genus S141-38. Next base: position 115 of record WFXF01000049.1, on the reverse strand, counting down.
AAGATACACCTTGGCTTGATTTTGCAAGCTAGCAATATGTACTTGAAGATATATACCAAAAAAATAGGAGCGCCTGATGGAACTCCAAATAGCTAAAATATTTATGAATGGCTGA
>WFXF01000048.1 GCA_015490755.1 Gammaproteobacteria bacterium | reverse complement strand
TGCTATCAAGCAGCAGTGTCTGGGGTGTACCCTCAGGCTCCGATCCCGATATCAGTGTAGATCCGACGATCTATCGCTTTGGTGATGTCGCGGTAGGCAGCAGCAGTGCAGCGGTGACTTTTACTGTAAATAACACAGGATCAACAGATCTGACGTTAGGAACACTAAGCACTACAGGCCCCAATCTCAATCAGTTTGTGATTGGAAACAACAACTGTGACGGGCAGACACTTAGTGCAGGAGGCAGCTGCACGCTCAGTGTCACTCATACCCGAACAGAGCGTGGCTATAAACATGCTGCACTGAGTATCCCGAGTGACGATGTTGAAACCCCGATACTGGAGGCTTACCTCACAACGGAAGAGGATATAGCCAGCGAAGCTGCGAGGCGTTTGCCCCCCGTGCTTTACGCTGTAAACATCCCTGAAACAATGACCGCAGGCACTACTTACACTCTGACCTGGACACTGTTGGGATACGACGATAGTTACAAATCAGCCATCGTTTTTTTTGATTGCACAGGCATAGCATCTCCTAACTGTGGAAACAGTTACAGTAGCAACTTTGATAGTTCTGGCACACTCATGCCAGTGTCAAGCAGTAACGGAGAGTGGAGTTATGGTGGACAGCAATCGACCCAATATAATTATGAATATAGTTTCACGCCGTCTGCCGCAACCTTCAATACTCCCACAAATATCGTCATTCGTTTCTACAGCAAAAATGCAAACGATGATGCATCAGGAGTAGGAAGCCTGTCCTTGATGATTCCAGGAAATCTGGCAGATAGCTACTACGACACTTCGGGTCGCCGCATTCTGAAGACGATTAATCCATAAGGAAAGAGAAATGAATCGAATACTGTCTATATTTGTAATATTTGGTACAATCCTGTTGTCTGGTTGTAATGACGAACAAAAGCAAGCCATTGAGGATGTTGAAGCACCTCAAGTTGAAAAATCTCATGTTGCAGTTGCACCATCACTGAGCATTCGCACGTTAGAAAATCAAAACACTATTACCTTGACATGGACTGCACAAGAAGGCGTTACCGAGTATCGCCTTTATTGGAATACGGTCGGTAATGTGACGAAAATGGATCAAAGCGTGGTGATTTCTAAAGGGTTGCAATACCAGCACACTGCGGTTGAAACGGGCACAACCTACTATTACCGAATTTCAGCAATCAATGAAAATGGAGAAGAAAGTCCGTTGTCAGTGGAAGCTTCTGCTAAAGTGGATATGTTGGTGACACTGGCGGATGAGGCTGCGATTTGAGATTTTTGTGTTAAAAGTATGAATTAATTGAAATAAAGGGGTGTATCGTGAAAAAAGAACAAAATGAGAATCAAGAGCAAAAAGCAGCGGATGAAGTAAAACGTGACTTTATGAAAAAGTTTGGTAAATATTCTGTAGCTACGCCTCTTGCAGTATTTGCATTGATGTCGCCATTGACATCAAAGAAGGCGATTGCATCGCCTGGTCCGATAGATGACGGCCCGTAGTAGGATTAACTTCTCCCCTTCTCCTATATAGCCTTGTATGGATTTTCCAGAAAACGCAGTCAGAGTTGCCGTTAAACAAGATTATGTAAATGCTTGGCAAGTGACAGACTTCCTGCTGGTGTTCAATCAAAAAAGCGGTACGCTTTCTCTACCTGCCTGGTTATTCTTAAGTTTTTCTGAAGGTAAAAGCAAGGGCGATGTGTTGTATGAATTACAGACGGACTCTATATTTTGTTGTGGCAAGAAGAGATAAGTAAATATGCCAAAAATATATGAATACTTTGGGATTATGATTTTGTTCTACAGCAATGAACATGAGCCTATTCATGTGCATGGAAAACATCAAGGGCGGGAATCAAAGGCTGAGTTCATAATTATTGATGGTGAAGTGGTGGAAATAACTATTAAAAATGTAAAGGGGCGCAAGCCCCTACCATCAAATATACTGAAAGACTTTAGTGATTTTGTTAATGCGTATTCTGATCAAATAGTTCAAAAATGGATTGACTATTTTGTTTTACACAAACAGGTTAAATGCGAAAAAGTTGAGAGAAAAGCTAAATGATTGATGAAAGCAAAGTTATAAATGTAGAAAAAGTAAAATACCTCAGTGAACATAAACTCAAGCTCTCTTTTAATGACGGGGTGGAACAAATAATAGATTTTGGCCCATTTTTATCAAACTCACTCAATCCACTTATTAAGAAGTATCTTGACCTGAAAGAGTTCAAGAAATATGAAATAGAGAATGGTGATTTAGAATGGAACGACTATGATCTTTGCTTTCCTGTTGCTGATTTATACGAAAACAATATAGGGCCATAACGAACAAGATTAGGTTAAGGTCAGTGCAATCGATAAAAAACATAATCAGAGTCAGTATTAAACAAAATTATTTAAATGCCTGGCAAGTGACAGATTCCCTGCTGGTATTCAATCAAAAAAGCGGTACGCTTTCTCTGCTTGATGATCTGGCTGCTTGGTTGCTTCTCAGTTTTTCCGAAGGTAAAAGCAAGGGCGATGTGTTGCACGAGTTACAGCCGCACTCAATTGACGCTGCTTATCTGGAGCGAAGTATTGCTGAAGTTGAAAGTTTAATCGGTGAACCTGCTGAGAAACCAGAATCTTATTCACAAGAATATGCTCCTTACCTTATATCCAGACCAGATGACACAAGGCTCAAGGAAGGTTTTTTCTTTGAGATTTCAGGGCAAATCTTTCAATTCATCAGTAGTGATGCCCCCTTTTTTGCTGAGTGCTCGAAGCTGTTTTCAAATAGAAAAATAGAACAACGGGACACCGTTCAGGTGCAGCTCGAAGTGGTTTTCCAAGAAGATCACTATGAGCTGCGCTGCAATGGCAAAGTGAAAGCAAAGATCAATCACTATGGCGAGCTGATGTCACATTTGATGGATGCCATTCAGATGATGATCTATCAAAGTCGTGACTATCTGCTGGCAATCCACAGTGCGGTGGTGGTAAAAGATGGTTGTGGCCTGATGTTGCCAGGGTTGTCTGGTTCTGGAAAAAGTACGCTCTCTGTCGGACTCATCAGCGAGGGTTATCAATGTTACTCCGATGAAGTGGCTGTGCTGCGCCGCGAAAACACGGCTTTGATTGCAATGCCACTGCCAGCAGCCATCAAAGCCGGAAGCTGGGAATTGCTGGAAACCCGGTGGCCTGAGTTAAAAGCAGCAACGGTATGGAAACGGCAAGATGGTCGCCAATTGAAATACCTGGCTCTGCCTGAGCATGTTTCTGATGATGAGTTCGTTACAGTGAGACGAATCATTTTTCCCCGTTACGATGCTGATTGTGCTGCTGCTGAATTAAAGGAACTCAATGCTCTGGATGCATTGAAAAAACTGATCGAAGCAGGTTATCAGGTGCGCGCACCATTCACTGAACAGAAGGTCGAGCAGATTCTTTACTGGATTACTTCACAGCGTTGCTATTCACTGACTTACAGCTCATTGCCACAGGCTTACCAAAAAATCTCCGGGGTGATGCAATGAATCGCTCCATACTGAAAGAAGCACCACAAGTTTTGTGTCAGATGTTATCGCCATACTTTGATGATGCACAAGTTGAAGCACGATTACAGCAGTGTCTGAAAAGTCCAGAATTATTGGAAAGAGTGATCGAACTGGCCAATCGTCATTTTCTGAATGTGACACTCTATTATCGGCTTGAGGCGCTGGGGCTGACTGCCAAGCTTGATCCACAGCTATTGGACTATATGCGCACGATGGCTGATTTCATGCGCGATCGAAATCAGCAAATCAAAAAACAGATTCTTTGGCTGGCTGAATTTTTAGAAAACCACGAATTAGACCCCATGTTGGTGATGAAGGGTGGTGCAACGCTGTTTCAAGAGCTTTACCCCAATCATGATTGTCGCTTTATGAGTGATATCGACCTGTTGCTGCCAGTGGAAGATGCCAAGCGTGCTTGGTCTCTTTTAGAGCAGCAAGGGTATCAGGGATATCAGACCCCAGAGGGGTTTAATGCAATCGACTGGGATCGTTGTCAGCATCTTTCACCTCTTTTTCGTGCAGGAGAAGCCGCCGCATTTGAAATTCATGTAAAACCACTTTCAAGGCTGAGCGGTAATATTCTGGATAGCTCAATGCTATTTGAAAGTGCTTTAAAAATAGAAGGTGAAGCATCTCCTTTTCTGGTGATGTCTCCTGAACATCGGGTATACCACTGTTTCGCTCACTCCGAGCTTTCCCACAGCGGTTTTCGTCACAATATGCTTTTGTTGACACAGCTAGACTACTTTGTACGTCTCGTACATAAATATCAGGATCAACTGGATTGGCAGCGCTTTGCAGAAAGACTGGATAGAGGCCAAAAACGTGCATTTTTCAGTTACCTCTATAAAGCTCAGCAGCTTTTTGGAGCTGAGTTCAACATTAAACTGCCAGCCATAGCGCCTCTTGAGCGCAGCTATCAAAAATCATTGGAATCATGTTTTTCTGCACAATTCAAAGGCTGGCGCTTTATGCTGGGGGTGCATCGTTTAAAAGACCTTTTCAGTAAACATGGCTTGCAAGGAATTTATGACATCGAAGAGGGAGAGGGGTTGCTTAAATATAGAATAAAACGCTTTTGGAATCTGCTTGGGCGTTATAAAAATCCATACAAATTTGTTTCTAGAGTCCGGGCTATTTTTTAGATGAAATTTTCTATAACGGACAATCGACTAAAAGCCATTCATCAGTGGTTGTTGAATGAGGTGAAATTAAGAAATTTTGACCTGAAACCCGCTTCCAGTGATGCCAGTTTTCGGCGTTATTTTCGTGTTGATACCGGCGCGGAAACTTTCATTGTGATGGATGCGCCCCCCGAAAAAGAAGATTGTCAGCCTTTTGTGGATATTGCTAATGTGCTGGGGCAGGCAGGCTTGAATACACCACGTATTATAGCGCAAGATCTGGAGCAAGGTTTTTTGTTGCTGAGTGATTTGGGGTCGCGCCTGTTTCTTGATGAGTTGAATGATGATTCGGTCGAATTACTTTACGGTGATGCGCTGAATTCGCTTCAGAAGCTACAGAAAATTCCACATAACAGTTTGCCACTGCCAAACTATTCAGCGGATCTGTTGCAGCAAGAGATGATGTTGTTTCATGACTGGTTTTTGAAACAGCACCTTGCTATTGAACTCAGCAAAGAAGAGCGGGCTGTTTTGTTTGATGCGTTTGAAACACTTACAGAGTCCGCACTTGAGCAGCCTCAGGTTTGGGTGCACCGGGATTACCATTCACGTAACTTGATGGTGCTTGATAAAGAGAGTCCAGGTATTCTTGACTTTCAGGATGCGGTGATCGGGCCAGTGACTTATGATTTGGTGTCGTTATTGCGAGATTGTTATATCGCCTGGCCCAGGGAGCAGGTGGAGACGTGGGTTACAACGTATTATCAAAATTGTGACACTGATTTAGGCGGTGTTTCTGGAACACAATTTTTGCGCTGGTTTGACCTGATGGGCGTACAGCGCCACTTAAAGGCCATCGGGATTTTTGCACGTTTAAATATTCGGGATGGAAAATCCGGTTATCTTGGCGATATTCCACGTACACTGGCTTATGTCAGAGAGGTTTGTG
>WFXF01000047.1 GCA_015490755.1 Gammaproteobacteria bacterium | reverse complement strand
CAGTTTCAAATTCAACGCGATGCCCTTCTTGGGCAAAGTCGAGCTCATTCAGGTTGGAGAAAAATACCGCATCCAGATAGACATCAAGCAGATTGTTGAAATCCTTTTTGTTCTGACTGGCAAAAGGGTAGGCCGTCCAGTCGCTGCTGGTAAAAGCATTCATAAATGTATTTAAAGACCGGCGGATCATCATAAAAAATGGATCACGCACTGGATAGCGCTCACTGCCGCACAATACGGTGTGTTCTAAAATATGAGCGACACCCTTGGAGTCTGTGGGAATGGTGCGTAGTGCAACGAGAAAAACATTTTCAGAGTTCTCTGCGGCTAAATGGTAGTGCAGCGCCCCTGTTTTTTTGTGCTGATACTCCTCAACTGTAATGTTGAGTGAGTCGATGGTTTTACTGCGCTTCCATTCAAAAGCAGGGTGTGTCTGGTTTTTTGTCATTACGCGTTATCCGTGAATTGTTGAAAAAAATTTCAGAGTAGTATATCTGCTTGGAAGTACTTAAGTGATATTTTTTGAGGGCAAAGCAACGATTGGGCTGCCCGTATAGGTAAAGACTTGAAATGGGTAACGAGTGATTAGGGCAACCAGATAAATTATACCAATTTTATCTGTTTTTGTGATGATAGCAAACGGCTCTCGAAAGAGCCGCTGCCATGGGTATGCTGCAGAAAAACTGCAAGCATGGTTTGTATGATTAAGCTGTGAGCTTACCTTTGCGGCGTGCTGCAAAGCCAATTCCAGCAAGCCCTAGGCCAAACAGAGCCATTGATGCAGGTTCAGGAACACCTACGGCTGTGTTTCGTACCAAAAAGCTACCAATGTGGCTATAGGTAGATGACATAGTCTGAGATCCATATTCGAGATAAGAATAGTCATCAAAAGTAGAGCTAGGTACATAGGTCAGTAAGCGGTTTGAATATACTGTTCCTGATGATCCAGAATCAGAAGTCATGCCTAGCACTGCTTTCCATGAACCACCTTGCTCAGTGTCACCTAACATCGTAACCAAATTAGCTAGTGGATTGCCGGTGAAAGCTGTTTGGCCAGGATTAAGAACCGGTAAGCCCGTAGTATTCTCAACCAGAGTCTGTACTTCAGCAGTAGTCGCATAACGCCACCCATCGTAAGCTCCTCCAGCTCCAAGCTGGCTCAACACATCATTATATGATTGACCCTGTGTCGTAGTGACATCAAGCCAATCAAGGGTTGATGTGGTATCTGTTAGAAACGAACCGCTATCAATAAGAGCTGCATTGGCGCTTTGCAATGCACCTAAACATAATAGTGCTGCAATTGATTTTTTCATCTTTACTATTCCTTATTTTGTTTTACCTGGATCTAAAAATCGTCCAGATCAAATACAATCAAAGCAGAAATTATGCCAGAAATGTTATTTCTATAAATATCAATATGATACGGTTGCGTTTGTTTGTTTTGTTACTGGTGGCTCCAAAAAGTGTAAAAAATTATGACGCAAAAAATATCCAAAGTTGTTTTTGTTGCACTATTCAAGCGTACCCGATGCACGATTTTTAATCGCCTCCTCTGCATCGTGAGTTAATACAATAATACTTATGCGGCGATTCTTGGGGCTGTAGGGGTTATCTGCATCAAATAAAACAGAAGAAGCAAAGCCAACTACCTGGGCGACTTTATCAGGATTAAGCCCCCCTTCAATCAGTGCACGTCGTGCTGCAGTGGCACGTTCTGTCGAGAGTTCCCAGTTGCTGTAGTCTCGTCGTCTTGATGAAAATGGAATTGCATCTGTATGACCCGTGATGCTGATTTTATTCGGGCCTTTATTGATCATGGTTGCAATATTTTTCAGTATTTCCAATGAATAGCTTTTGAGTGTGGCGTCACCTGAGTCAAACATAGGACGATTTTTTTTATCGATCACCTGAATGCGTAACCCTTCAGAAACGAGATCAATCAATAACTGCTCTTTATATGGCTTTAAAGCTTCATTATTTTCAATCGCAGAGAGCATCTCACCCATGAGTTCGGAAAGGCGCATGTTTTCAAGATCTCTCATTAAATCTTCATCAAATTCACCATCATCAAACTTTTCATTTAAATTGTCGCCTTTACCCAGACTGGAAACGGCATCTCCTCCCATTTGAATCAGGCTGGAGCTGCTACCTGCGCCATCACCAATGCCAGCTCCACCAGCGGAGGGTGTTGCAATAGGGT
>WFXF01000046.1 GCA_015490755.1 Gammaproteobacteria bacterium | reverse complement strand
CAGTTTCAAATTCAACGCGATGCCCTTCTTGGGCAAAGTCGAGCTCATTCAGGTTGGAGAAAAATACCGCATCCAGATAGACATCAAGCAGATTGTTGAAATCCTTTTTGTTCTGACTGGCAAAAGGGTAGGCCGTCCAGTCGCTGCTGGTGAAGGCATTCATAAATGTATTTAAAGACCGGCGAATCATCATGAAAAATGGATCACGTACTGGGTAGCGCTCACTGCCGCACAGTGCGGTGTGTTCTAAAATATGAGCAACACCCTTAGAGTCTGTGGGAATAGTGCGTAGTGCAACGAGAAAAACATTCTCAGAGTTCTCTGCGGCTAGATGGTAATGCAGTGCACCTGTTTTTTTGTGCTGATACTCTTCAACTGTAATGTTGAGTGAGTCGATGGTTTTACTGCGCTTCCATTCAAAAGCAGGGTGTGTCTGGTTTTTTGTCATTACGCGTTATCCGTTTTGCCTTTATATAGGGGGTAAAAATAAACAGGGCCGTAAAAAACGGCCCTGCGATGATAGTATATATGCCCGAGAGGCGCACTATTCAAGCGTGCCCGATGCACGATTTTTAATCGCCTCCTCTGCATCATGGGTTAATACAATAATGCTGATGCGGCGATTCTTGGGGCTGTAGGGGTTATCTGCATCGAATAAAACAGAAGAAGCAAAGCCAACTACCTGGGCGACCTTATCAGGATTAAGCCCTCCTTCAATCAGTGCACGCCGTGCTGCAGTAGCGCGTTCTGTCGAGAGTTCCCAATTGCTATAGTCTCGTCTTCTTGATGAAAAAGGCATCGCATCTGTATGACCCGTGATGCTGATTTTATTTGGGCCTTTATTGATCATGGCCGCAATATTTTTCAATATTTCCAGTGAATAGCTTTTGAGTGTGGCATCACCTGAATCAAACATGGGGCGATTTTTTTTATCGATTACCTGAATGCGTAACCCTTCAGAGACAAGGTCAATCAATAATTGCTCTTTGTATGGCTTTAAAGCTTCATTATTTTCAATCGCAGAGAGCATCTCATCCATGAGCTCGGAAAGGTGCATGTTTTCAAGATCTCTCATTAAATCTTCATCAAACTCACCATCATCAAACTTTTCATTTAAATTATCGCCTTTACCCAGGCTGGAAACGGCATCTCCTCCCATTTGAATCAGGCTGGAGCTGCTACCTGCGCCATCACCAATGCCAGCTCCACCAGCGGAGGGTGTTGCAATAGGGTTAATGAAATAGTCTGAAATAGATTTTTTTTGCTCCGCTGTGGTATTTCCCAGTAACCACATCAGCAAGAAAAAGGCCATCATGGCGACAGCAAAGTCAGCAAATGCTACTTTCCATGCTCCACCATGATGCCCTGCGTGTTTGTTGATTTTTTTTATAACAATGGGCTGTGCACTTTTATCTTCCATGGTTATTTTTTCTTCTTGACGTGTTTTTCCAGCTCGATAAAACTAGGTCTATCAGCTGAATACATCGCTTTACGTGCAAATTCCACGGCGATTTGAGGGCTGTAACCATTGGCAGAGGCTAGCAGACAGACTTTGATGCATTGATAAAACTGTGCTTCTTCACGCCCCATATGCTCAATTGCGATGGCAAACGGACCGACAAAACCGTAGGCAAATAAAATACCTAGAAATGTTCCTACCAGTGCGGCGGCTACGTGTGCGCCAATCACTTCAGGTGGCCCCCCGAGTGAGGCCATAGTGATAACGATTCCGAGTACCGCAGCAACAATACCAAAGCCGGGAAGAGCGTCAGAAACCCGGGTAATTGCATCAGGAATCAAAGCAGCTTCCTGATGATGGGCCTCCAGTTCGACATCCATCAAGTTTTCCAGCTGAAATGGGTTGGTGTTGCCGCCGATCATGAGGCGCATATAGTCTGTAATAAAGTCCATGACATGGTGGTCGGCCAGAACTTTTGGGTATTTTTTAAAAATAGTACTTTTTTTGGGCTCTTCGACATCCTCTTCAATAGCCATTAAGCCATCCTTTCGGGCTTTATTGAGCAGGTCAAACATCATTGCCAGAAAGTCCAGATAGAGTGCTTTGTTGAATTTCGAGCCTTTAAGAAGGCTGGGGATTGCACCAAAAGTGCTTTTGATCACATGTCCGGGATTGGAAATGACAAAAGCTCCAAATGCCGCACCACAGATAATTAATACTTCGTAAGGTTGCCACAACGCCATGACTTCGCCATGAGCTAAAACATATCCACCGAGCACACAGGCGATTACAATAATGATTCCTACAATGATTAGCATTCGTATTCATCCTTGAACAGTTTTAATATTATTTTAGCAGCTATCGGCTGATAAGCATTTTTGTTTTACTTAATTTGGAAAAAAATTACAGCAAATGGTTAGGTTAGGTATTGATCTTGGTAGCACAAAAATTGAATCCCTTCGGGTTCTATTCCCCGCCCCTTGGGGCGAAAAAGAGATAAGCATAGTTCTGGTTGAATACCCCGCTTTCGAGAGAAACGAGAAAGTCGAGCGTTCAGCGAGAGGGCTTGCCCCGGGGATCTTTATTGCGTTGAACGAAAATCAATAGAAATATCCACGAGATCTATCAATACGGGTATCAATATATTTCGCCGAGCCGCATTGGCAAAAACCATCAGAGGGAGCTTCACCGGCCTTAGACATCATGTATTGACCTGTCCAATCTCAAGCAGCGTGGGTTAAGCTTGGATTGGATAACCCGTGGCTCAGAGCCACAATTGAGGAGAACAGGTCATGAACAAGTTTAGCAAGTACGTTGGGTTAGATACACACAAAGATACAATTG
>WFXF01000045.1 GCA_015490755.1 Gammaproteobacteria bacterium | reverse complement strand
CTTGATTCAATTTTTTAAAGAGCCAGGATACAACAGACTTTACCTCCACATCGGTAACAAACCGCCTTATCCCCAAAGAGATGCGCATTCTACACCACACAACTCTTTCGTCAACTACTTTTTCAACTTTATTTTTATTTTATTTCTATTCGGGCAAAACGACGCTTTCCTACTTGATAGGTATGTGTTGTTCCAGAAGCAATTTCCAGCTTTTGGTTTTCCACTCTTTCCCCATCAATACGTGCAGCACCCTGCTTGATCATGCGCATAGCTTCAGAGGTACTTGCAACCAACCCCGCTTTTTTAAGCACATTGGCAATTAAAGACTTTTTACCGTCTGCATCAATCACCACCTCGGGCATATCATCGGGTATCACACCTTTTTGAAATCGCGCTATAAAGTTTTTCTGTGATGAATCTGCAGTTGCAGCACTATGAAAACGCTCCACGATCTCTTTTGCCAAAATAAACTTAATATCACGAGGATTCTTACCATCCCGTATATCTCTCTTAAAACCTTCAATTTCACCAACAGAGCGAAAACTCAACAATTCATAATAACGCCACATGAGGTCATCAGAAATTGACATAATTTTACCAAACATATCATCAGGAGCATCAGTAACCCCTATATAGTTACTCAGGGATTTAGACATTTTTTGCACACCATCCAGCCCTTCCAGCAGTGGCATGGTCAATACAACTTGCTGCTCCTGACCATACTGACGTTGCAATTCACGCCCCATCAGAAGATTAAACTTTTGATCCGTCCCTCCCAGTTCAACGTCTGCCTGCATAACAACCGAGTCATACCCTTGCACCAATGGATAAATAAATTCATGGATTGCAATAGATTGGTTATTTGCATAACGCTTTTTAAAATCATCTCTCTCCAACATGCGTGCAACAGTCTGTTTTGATGACAACTGAATCAAATCTGCAGCACTCATCTTTCCCATCCATTCTGAATTAAACATCACAACGGTTTTTTCAGGATCAAGTATTTTATAAATTTGAGATTCGTAAGTACATGCATTAGCTGAAACCTCCTCTCGGGTCAACGGCTTACGCGTTACATTTTTCCCCGTTGGATCGCCAATCATCCCTGTAAAATCACCAATCAAAAATAGCGCCTCATGACCCAATTCCTGAAATTGGCGTAATTTATTCAATAATACGGTATGACCTAAATGTAAATCAGGCGCAGTTGGATCAAACCCAGCCTTAATTCGTAATGGCTTACCACGTGAAAGCTTTTCTTTTAATGCATCTAACAATAAAACTTCTTCAGCACCACGCTGAATTTCTAATAGAGCACCTGCTATTGATTCCATTAATATTTCCTATAACATTCACCAACAATATGCCGATATTACCATGGACTTCGTTCCTAAAAATGAAATTCAAGCTATTGACCTAATGCATATAATCAGGCTATGTTAGCCATGAGTCATCATCTGCGAGAAAGAAAAGTGACACCCAAACCAATTATCATCCATGACTATAGTGCGCCGCCGCTGAAATATCCGCCCAAACATGGCAAATGGTTTCCTCACATAATTACTTTGGTTTTCACTTGCGTACTGGGTATAATTGCTTTTCTTGGCTTCACAACAGATGATGCCAAAGCAACAAAAAAAGAAGTGCTTACTTCTGTCAAAAGCAATACAACCACCTTACTTTTACCTCCTGAAACCACTTCATCTGTTACAAGACCTAAACCCGCACAATCCAAAACTGAAACAACAGCAGTCAATAGTCATGTCAAAACGATCACCATAAAAAGTGGCGATAATGTTTCTAATGTTTTTGATGCACACAGTATCAGCGCGCTCGATCTTCACAATATAATGGCCCTTGGCAAAAAGACATCACCACTAAAGCGTATCAAACCTGGAGATAAACTCATATTGGAATTTGATCCAGAAAAACAACTTAAAGAGTTACGCTATGAAATCAACGAAACTGATACATTAGTTGTTCAACAAGAAGAGAATAGTTTTACCGCAAAAACACTCCACACTCCATTAGATATCCAAACCAGTTTTCGCAGTAACACTATCAAAAACTCACTATTCCTTGCAGCAATGGACGTTAACCTTTCAGACAACATCGTTATGGAACTGGCCGGAATTTTTGGCTGGGATATAGATTTTGCTCTGGATATCCGAGAAGGCGACAGTTTTTCCGTATTATATGAGGAACTTTACCGTGATGGTAAAAAAATACGTGATGGGGCAATACTGGCAGCTGAATTCACCAACCGAAATAAAACATTCCAGGCCATTCGCTATAAAGATAGCAATGGGCACACCGACTATTACAACCCCAAAGGTTACAGTATGCGTAAAGCATTTTTACGCACTCCAGTAGATTTTGCACGTATAAGTTCCCGCTTTAACCTCAAAAGAAAGCACCCGGTTCTGAACCGCATACGTGCCCATAAAGGTGTTGATTATGCTGCCTCAAAAGGCACACCAATCAAAGCAACAAGCAATGGTAAAGTTGCATTTAAAGGTGTCAAGGGTGGTTATGGAAATACCATTATTTTGCAACACGGCCAAAGCTACAGCACACTCTACGCACATATGTCGCGCTTTGCAAAAGGAGTACGTAATGGCAAACGTGTTAGACAAGGCCAAATTATCGGTTATGTTGGTAGCTCTGGTTTAGCAACAGGACCACATTTACACTACGAGTTCCGTATTAACGGGGTTCATCGTAATCCATTAAAAGTCAAGCTACCCAATGCAGCACCCATTAACTCAAAATATAAAACTGACTTTAAAAAGCATGCCAAGCAAATGCTCACCATGGTCGAGCGCTACAAAGGCACTCAAATCGCACTTCTCCAATAAAAAATGCCTAAATCCAATTTATTTATTGGCCTGATGTCAGGTACTAGCATGGATGCTATTGATGCTGTGCTAGTAGATTTATCAGCCGCTGCTCCCGTATTAATTTCATACGCAAATACAGACCTTTCTTCCCAATTAAGAAAACGCCTGTTCACTTTATGCACTCATGGCGAAGTAGGTGAAATGGCTGAGTTAGACGTAGAGCTTGGATCACTATTTGCCTCAGCTGCACAAAAAGTGATTAATTTAGCTAAAATAGATAGCGACAATATATGTGCTATTGGCTCTCACGGCCAAACAATACGCCACCACCCTGAAAATAAAGCGCCTTATACGCTCCAAATAGCAGACCCTAATATTATTGCGGAAATAACAGGAATTACCACAATTGCAGACTTTCGAAGGCATGATGTTGCTGCCGGAGGTCAAGGAGCACCGCTGGTTCCGGCATTTCATAACGCAATTTTTCGCAGCTCCAAAGAAAATAGAGCGATCGTCAATATTGGCGGCATAGCCAATGTAACTATCCTTCCAGGTGATGCATATCAACCTGTCATTGGTTTTGATACCGGTCCTGGCAATGTTCTCATGGATAGCTGGATTCACCAGGAAAAAGGAGATTTAATTGATAGGGACGGCCTATGGGCTTCCACCGGCCATATTGACCAAAAACTATTAACCTCAATGCTTTCAGACCCTTACTTTAGACACTCTCCTCCAAAAAGCACGGGGCGAGAATATTTTAATGCACAATGGTTGAATAAACATATACAGGCACTCACCCAACCGGCTCCTGAAGAAAACATCCAGACAACACTGTGTGAATTAACCGCCATAAGTATCGCTGAAGCATTAATACCTTACATGCCTGATCGTGTACTACTTTGTGGAGGCGGAACTCATAATAAAACATTACACACTCGCCTATGCCATCACCTTCCATGCACCATTCAATCCAGTGAAGCATTAGGAGTTGACCCTGACTGGATGGAAGCCATTGCTTTTGCCTGGTTAGCCAAACAAAGGCTAGAGGAAAAATCTGGAAACATCCCTACTGTGACAGGTGCTCGACACCCTGCAGTTCTTGGCGGAATTTATTCCCCCTCATAAAGCCGTCACTTTCGTTTTTCCAATGGTACATACTGACAATCAACCTCACCAACATACAGTTGAGTTGGCCTGAAAATTCGATTATTCGCACACTGCTCTGCCCAATGAGCTAACCAACCTACCGTACGAGAAACTGCAAATATTGAAGTAAATTGGTCTACTGGAAACCCCATTTCGGCGTACAGAATACCCGAATAAAAATCAACATTTGCATACACGCCTTTTTCTGCCAAGCGCTCTTCAACAGCAATTTCCAATGCCATAGCTGTTTCAAACAAAGGACTGATTTCACCACCTTTACTTTTGGTAAGCTTTTCAACCAATCCTTGCAAAATTGTTGCTCTTGGGTCTTTCACATTATATTCACGATGCCCAAAGCCCCAAATTATTTCTTTATTTGCCAGTTTGTTATCCAGCCATGGCTTTACCTTTTCAGGAGAACCTATTTCGTTCAACATTTCCAACACATTTTGGTTTGCACCACCATGCAAAGGCCCTGAAAGAGTACCAATAGCAGCTGATATCACGCTATCAGAACTGGCTAATGTTGACCCTGTTACTAATGCAGCAAATGTAGACGCATTAATTGTATGTTCAGCATGAAGTATCAAACACGTATCAAATATTTTAGCTAATGCTGGGTCAGGTTCATGCCCCGTAAACATATATAAAAAATTTTCAGCAAAAGAAAATTTTGCATGCGGTGCAATAAACTTACGTCCATTACGAATAGACTCCCATGCCGCAACCATAGTGGGCATGCAGGCCAAAATTTTAAGTGACTCCCCTCCATTTGAGCCAACAACGCTCTTTGGCGCACCGTGCTCATCATAAAACATGCCCAAACCCGCAACTGCTGTTTGTAACATTTTCATAGGATGGCCTGCTCGTGGCAAACTATCAATCATCTTTAAAATAGGGGGCTCAAGATGCCGGTGCTCACGTAAGTGGTCAGAAAACTCCGTCAACTCTTGCTTGACCGGCAATCGACCTTCCAAAAGCAACCACGCAGTCTCTTCAAACGAACTATTTTCAGCCAAAACAGCAATGGGATAACCTCGGTATGCTAAAACCCCTTTTTCGCCATCAATAAAAGATACACTCGAACGAGTTGCTGGAATACCTTCCAGACCGGGCACATACGTTGTCATCAAACCACCCTGAAAAAAACGACCAAATTAAAAATAGCATATTAACAAAAAATGGGGGCTTAGCCCCCATTTATCTAAATATATCTCTATTGACACCCTTTAGTACGGGCGTACTATTAAACCGAAAAAGAAGAACCGCAACCGCAGGTTGTTTGTGCATTCGGATTGTTAATAACAAAACGAGCGCCTTCAAGCCCTTCGGTGTAGTCAATTTCAGCCCCGACCAAATACTGATAGCTCATTGCATCAATTAACAAGGTCACTCCACCTTTTTCAACAATGGTATCATCGTCATTGACTTCATCATCAAAAGTAAACCCATACTGAAATCCCGAGCAACCTCCGCCACTAATAAACACACGCAATTTCAGTGCTTCATTATTCTCTTCCGCGATCAGATCAGCCACTTTAGCTACGGCACTATCAGTAAAAATAATCGTGGACTCTTCAGTTTCAACTTCACTCATAACACTACACTCCAAACTCTTAAATCAATCATTTATGGCAATAACGCAATACCATTCAAACCTGTCCGCTCATCCAGATCAAACATAATATTCATATTTTGTACTGCTTGACCTGCAGCCCCTTTAACCAGATTATCAATAACAGCCAGAACCACGATTGTATCTCCATCCAGAGGGCGATGAATCGCAATCCGACACGTATTTGCACCTTTTACACTACGTGTTTCGGGAAGTGAACCTGCGGGCATCACATCAACGAAAGGCTCATCTATATAACGACTTTCAAAGAGCTCCTGCAAATCAACACTCATATCATTCAACGTTCCGTATAAAGTCCCCTGAATACCACGCAACATCGGTGTCAAATGAGGCACAAAAGTCAAAATCACCGATTGATCAGTGACTAAATTTAAACCCTGAACAATCTCGGGCTGATGACGATGCCCGGCAACAGCATACGCTTTCATGCTCTCACTGGTTTCACACAACAACCCTGCTACGCTCGCACTACGACCAGCACCACTCACTCCTGACTTCACATCCGCAATTAATGAGCTGCAATCAACCAAACCTTGCTCTACGAGTGGTAAAAAGCCAAGCTGTGTTGCCGTTGGGTAACAACCCGGATTGGCAATCAAGGTCGCTTTTTTGATCTCTTTGCGATTGACTTCAGGCAAACCATAAACAGCTTTATCAATCAAATCAGGGCAAGCGTGCTCCATTTTGTACCAATGCTGCCAAATATCAACATCACGAATCCGAAAGTCTGCTGCTAAATCAATGACACGAACACCAGCATCCAGCAGCTCAGGAACCATCGTCATTGCCGTACCATTTGGGGTTGCAAAGAAGACCAACTCACATGTTTTTAAAGTAGATAAGTCAGGCATGCTGAATGCCAGGTCAACATGGCCGCGTAGATTAGGAAACATCGTTGCAACCGGCAAACCCGCTTCAGAACGAGAAGTGATCACTCGCAATTCGACCTGCGGGTGCCCTGCTAACAGCCGCAACAACTCAACACCGGTATAACCCGTTCCGCCTACAACACCGACTTTAATCATCAAACTATCCATAAATCTCTTTTGGGTCTTTAACCGGTGGCTCAACAGCCACCCATTGATTATTTTCTAATTGCTGATAAAAACAGCTCACCCGCCCAGTGTGACAAGCAATGCCGCCCACTTGTTCAACTGTCAACAAAATAACATCTCGATCACAGTCAATTCGAATAGACTTAATTTTTTGTTGATGCCCTGAGCTCTCACCTTTTCGCCATAGCTTTTTTCGTGAACGCGACCAATACACCGCATGGTTTTCTTTCACCGTCAGCATTAAAGACTCTCGATTCATCCAGGCAAACATCAAAATTCGATCTGTTTTTTCATCCTGTGCGATAGCTGGCACTAAACCATCATCCGTCCATTTAATATCATCAAGCCACTGTTCGCTACTGAATTCATGCATCACAAACGAACCTCAATACCTTTTGCCGCCATATGCTGCTTAGCTTCTTCAACCGTATGTTCGCCATAATGGAAGATACTGGCTGCCAACACCGCATCAGCTTTAGCTTCAGTCACCCCCTCAGCCAAGTGTTCGAGTGTGCCCACTCCACCGGAAGCGATCACAGGTACGGGTACTGCCTCTGCCACAGCACGCGTTAAAGCAATATCAAACCCATCACGCGTTCCATCACGATCCATGCAAGTCAGTAAAATTTCTCCTGCACCATAGTCCGCCATTTTGATGGCCCATTCAATTGCATCCAGCCCTGTTGGTTTCCGCCCACCATGTGTGAAGATTTCCCAACGTAAGGCTTCACCTTCTTGACTCACTTTTTTAGCATCAATGGCAACAACAATACACTGCGAGCCAAATTTTTCAGCCGCCTCTTTTACAAATTCAGGACGATAAACGGCCGCTGAATTAATCCCTACTTTATCTGCTCCCGCATTGAGCGCATTGCGAATATCTTCCAGAGTTCGAATGCCGCCGCCTACCGTCAAAGGGATAAAAACCTTTCCTGCCACCTCTTCCACGATATGCAGCATGGTGTCACGATCTTCATGGCTGGCCGTAATATCGAGAAAGACCAACTCATCCGCACCTTGCTTGTCATAACGCTCCGCGATCTCAACAGGGTCTCCCGCATCACGGATCCCAACAAACTGAACGCCTTTAACAACACGCCCGTTATCGACATCCAGACACGGAATAATACGTTTAGCCAAGCCCATAGCTATTAACCTTTCAGCAACTGATCTGACAACTTTTGACCTTCCGCAAAATTCAGGGTTCCTTCATAAATAGCTCGCCCAGTAATCGCTCCCATAATCCCTTGGTCAGCGACACCACATAACGCACGAATATCATCCAGATTAACAATGCCACCCGATGCCACCACGGGAATATTAATGGCCTGAGCCAACTCAACAGTTGACTCGATATTAACCCCTTCCATCATGCCGTCACGATTAATATCCGTGTAGATAATGGCTTCCACACCATCTTCTTCGAAGCGCTTCGCCATATCGATCAAGCCATGCCCGGAGACTTTGGCCCAACCATCGGTCGCAACTTTTCCGTTTTTAGCATCCAGTCCAACAATAATATGCCCCGGAAATTTTTTACATACCTCGCTCACAAATTCAGGATCATTGACAGCTTTTGTACCGATAATGACATATTGAACACCGGCAGCAATATAAGCCTGAATCGTCTCAGCATCACGAATACCTCCACCGATTTGAATCGGAACATCAGGATACTTTCGTGCAATGCGCTCAATTACATCCCCATTCACCGGCTTACCCGCAAATGCACCATCAAGATCAACGAGATGCAGACGACGCGCACCGGCCTCAACCCATTGATCTGCCATCGCCAAAGGATCATCAGAGAAAACCGTATCATCTTCCATAATGCCTTGACGTAAACGTACACATTTTCCATCTTTTAAATCTATGGCGGGTATTAACAACATAAATAAATATCCTTCAGAAAACAGTGAATGTTCCTACGAACCATCCCACTGCAAAAAATTACCCAGCAAGGTTAAACCCGCTTGCTGACTTTTTTCGGGGTGAAATTGTGCAGCAAAAATATTATCCCGAGCAATGCATGATGCAAACTCAAGTCCATAATCTGTAGCTCCAACCATCAACTCTGGCATTTCAGGTTTAACATAATAGCTGTGTACAAAATAGAAGCGACTATTGTCAGCAATTCCACTCCATAATGGGTGCGGCTTACACTGCATTACTTCATTCCAGCCCATATGTGGGATTTTCAAGCGATCACCGCCCTGCGGCTCAACTCTATTTTTAAAATGTAATGCATTGCCGAATAAAATACCCAAACCATCAATGCCACCATTTTCTTCACTGTGCTCAAGCAGTGCATGCATGCCCAAACAAATACCTAAAAAAGGCTTGTTTCTGGCGCACTCACCCAGTAAATCAATCAGTTCCAGGCGCTTGATTTCAGACATACAATCACGTAATGCACCCACGCCAGGCAAAACAATATGACTAGCATTTTTAATTGTTTGAAAATCATTCGTAACAACAATAGAAGTATCTGTTGCTACATGCTCTAATGCTTTTGATACCGAACGGAGGTTGCCCATTCCATAATCAATAACAGCAACCATTTTTTTCATTTACAATAAACCCTTCGTCGAAGGCAATACACCTTGCATACGTGAATCATACTCGATAGCCATACGCAGTGCTTTACCAAATGCCTTGAAAATAGTTTCTGCAATATGGTGGGAATTATGACCTCTTAAATTATCAATATGCAGAGTGGCACGCGCATGGTTGACAAAACCAGAGAAAAATTCCTGCAACAAGTCCAACTCAAACTGGCCACAATTTGCACGCGGATAGTCCACATGATATTGCAAACCGGGTCGCCCGGAAAAATCAATCACAACCCGAGATAGTGCCTCATCAAGAACAACATAAGCATGGCCGTAGCGGAAAATTCCTTTCTTATCTGACAAGGCTTCAGAAAAAACCTGCCCCAACGCAATCCCTACATCTTCTACGGTATGATGCGCATCAATTTCCAGATCACCACTGGCTTTGATATCAATATCAATAACTCCATGACGAGCGATTTGATCCAGCATATGATCAAGAAATGGCACACTGGTATTCAGATTTGACTTCCCATTACCATCTAAATTAATTGAAATTTCAATTTGGGTTTCCAGAGTATCACGTTTAACTTTAGCCATACGATCAGCCATTTATTGACTCCTAAATTTTGGCTTAATGATGCTCGCAAGGATACCGTTAACAGACGTTATTGGAAAGGTAAAACAGCTATTTATAGAAGTAAAGCATTACATATAGACGAACATATGCAAAAGCATGCCAAAAAAAAGCCCCTGAAGGGTAATAAACAAGGTTATGGGGATCTGTAAAGAACTCCGTACTTGAAAACCACCCGTCAGGGGCCTGGTATAAGAGTCTGGCAGTGACCTACTTTCACATGGGAAACCCCATACTATCATCGGCGCTGTGCGT
>WFXF01000044.1 GCA_015490755.1 Gammaproteobacteria bacterium | reverse complement strand
TTCTGGGTGCCTTTATGAGCGATCTTAATAGACCCCATTAGTGATGCAATTCGTCCTGTTGTCTCCCAATCCATATCGTTCATCAAACCAAACAATAAACCTGCACGATACGCATCACCACACCCTGTTGGATCAGCAATTTCAGCAGGTACCACTGCAGGGATATCAATCACCTTTCCATCTGCATATATTTTCGAACCTTGCCCACCCAACGTTACAATCAGTGCATCAAGCTGTGCTGCAATCTCTTCCAGACTTTTACCGGTACGCTCTTGCAGCAATTCGGCCTCATAATCATTCACAGTCAGGTAGGTCGCCTGTTCAATAAATTTTATCAGTTCATCGCCATTAAACATCGGCAAACCCTGACCTGGATCAAAAATGAATGGAATTTTGGCCTCACAAAACTGAGCCGCATGTTCGATCATGCCATCACGCCCATCTGGGGAAACAATTCCTATTGTGACACCCTCCGCATCAGATACTTTATTTTCATGCGCCAAACTCATGGCACCCGGGTGAAAAGCTGTAATCTGATTGTCATCCTGGTCGGTCGTAATAAATGCCTGCCCGGTATAAGAGTCAACTTCTTTCAGGTGTTTACGGCTAATACCCAGCGTGTCCATCCATTTTGCGTAAGGCGCAAAATCCTGACCTACGGTAGCCATCGGCAAAGGGTCTCCGCCCAGCAGGTGCAAGTTATACGCAATATTTCCCGCACAACCACCAAATTCACGACGCATATCGGGTACTAAAAAACATACATTCAGAATATGTACCTTGTCGGGCAAAATATGGTTTTTAAATTGGTCACCAAACACCATAATGGTATCGTAGGCATAAGAGCCACAAATCAGAGCAGACATAAATTTTCCTTAATATTTAAAAACAAATTATTAATACCCAAACAACCAGCACATGAACAAGTGCCACAAAAACGGCAGCGGAACCAATATCTTTTGCACGACCAGACAGCTCGCTCCATTCAGATCCGATGCGATCAACCACGGCTTCAATTGCAGAATTCACCAACTCTGCAATCAAAACCAACACCAGCGAACCAATCAACAAGGCACGTTCAACCCCGCTTTCACCTAGCCAGAGCGCCAGAGGAAACAACAAAACAGACAAAAGCAGCTCTGTACGAAAAGCTGGCTCGTGTCGAGCGACGGCTTTCAGACCTGCTACAGAGTATCCCGCCGCTTTACAGACTCGCTGAAACTCAGAGGTTTTTTTTTGTGATGGCTCACTCACCGGCAACAACAGGCTTCCAAACCAAGTCCAACTCACGCGCCGCCCGCACCTCATCCAAACGTTTAACCGGCAACGTATAAGGTGCTGCGCGTAGCTTGTCCAAATCAGATGAAGCCTCAGATAAAATTTTCTTCATCGCTTCAATAAAGCCATCCAGATCAGACTTCGCCTCCGTTTCAGTCGGCTCAATCAACATACACTCAGCCACTAACAGCGGGAAATAAACAGTCGGCGCGTGATAGCCATAATCCAGTAAGCGCTTTGCAAAATCAGTCGCTGTCGCCCCAATCTCTTTAGCCTGTTTTTTAAGTGTCAAACTAAACTCGTGTGTGGCTCTTCGCTTCGGGTAGGCCAGATCAAAACCCGCTTCAGCCAACTTCGTCGCCATATAATTGGCATTCAATGTCGCATACTCTGCCACTCGTACCATACCTTCACGGCCTAACAAGCGTGAATAGATATAGGCTCTGAGCAACACACCCGCATTCCCCATAAAAGCAGACAAACGCCCAATAGAGTCAGGGCAATCTTTTTCACTTAACCAGTGATATTGATCCTCTTTTCGAGCCACCACCGGAACGGGTAAAAATGGCAATAATCGCTCACTCACTCCCACTGGCCCAGAGCCAGGCCCTCCTCCACCATGCGGTGTAGAAAATGTTTTGTGCAGATTAATGTGCACCACATCAAACCCCATATCACCCGGCCGAACTTTGCCCAAAATGGCATTCAAATTAGCGCCATCGTAGTAGAGCAAGCCTCCCGCATCATGTACGGCTTGAGAGATTTCAGCAATTTTTCGATCAAAAACACCCAAGGTTGACGGGTTGGTCAACATAATTGCGGCTGTTTGCGGCCCCACTGCATCACGAAGCGCCTCCAAATCCACATCACCATCGGCTCGCGTTGGAATTTCACGTACTTTATAACCACACATCACACCCGTCGCCGGGTTTGTTCCATGAGCCGCATCAGGTACCAGCAATTCATTACGCTCAATATCGCCACGAGATTCATGGTAAGCACGAATCATGGCTATTCCCGCCAGTTCACCTTGCGCACCCGCCATCGGTGTGAGTGAAACACCTTTCATACCGGTCACACCCTTGAGTATCTCCTGTAAATCATAAAGAGAGGCAAGAAACCCTTGAGTTGCTGAAACAGGCGACAGAGGGTGTTGCGATAAAAATTCTGGCAACATCGCCAACCTATTACAAGCACGCGGATTATGCTTCATCGTGCATGACCCTAGCGGGTAAAATTGCGTATCGATCGAGAAGTTTTTTTGCGATAGACGCGTGTAATGGCGCACCGCCTGCATTTCAGAAACCTCAGGCAACAGTGGCGGAGCTTCACGCAGAAACTGCTTAGGTAGTGCACTCAACGTCGCACCGCTCTTAATTTTTTGGGCACCATTGCCACGGCCTGTCCGTGACTGTTCAAAAATCAGCATCGTAGTATTTAATTTAAGTTTTTAATTATGGTTTCGAGTTGTACAGCAAAGTGCTCAATCTCTTCATCTGTTCGTGTTTCCGTCGCACACACCAGCAGAGCATCGCCCAATTCAGGGTACTCTCCGGAAGGTTCATAGCCGCCTAAAATACCCTGTTCACACAACTTTTCATGAACCGCTTCAGCCGAACAAGGCAACTGAATCATGACTTCATGAAAGTGCGTACCACTAAAAATGGCTTCAACCCCTTCAATTTGAGCAAGTCTCTCCACCAGTTTTTGAGTATTGGCAAAACATGCCTGTGCAACACTACGTAGTCCGGTCGGCCCCAACAGAGAGAGATAGATTGTCGCAGCGGTTGTCATCAAACCTTGGTTGGTACAGATATTAGAGGTCGCCTTGGAACGGCGAATATGCTGTTCACGTGCCTGTAAAGTCAGCGTAAAACCCTCTTTACCGTCCAGATCAACCGTACGTCCAACAATTCGACCTGGCAGCTGTCGAACCTGTTTTTGCTTGCAGCACATGAAACCAAAATAGGGGCCACCACCTGCGAGAGGAATGCCCAGTGGCTGACCTTCGCCGCATGCGATATCAACCCCTGAAGTTCCCCATTCACCTGGCGGTTTCAGCACGGCCAGTGTCATAGGGTTCACCACAGCAATCACGATCGCACCTTGAGCATGTGCCCAGTCAGTGAGTGCATCCACCTCTTCCAGTGAACCAAAAAAGTTAGGCTGCTGAATCACCAACGCAGCAATATCTTCCCCCTGATATCTATCTAGACTTTTCGCTAAAACCGCACCTTTTTCAGCACAGTATGGAATCTCTTCCAATATAATATCCTGATTACTGACGATATTGCGACTGACTTTTCGATAAGCAGGGTGCACCGTAGTCGGCAGTAATATACGTCTGGATTTTGATTTACGATTACACCGCACCGCCATCAAAATCGCCTCAGCCAAAGCCGAAGCCCCGTCATAGAGCGAGGCATTAGAGACATCCAACCCTGTTAAACTCGCCATCATGGTTTGATATTCGTACAGCAACTGCAACGTTCCCTGACTCGCTTCAGCCTGATAAGGAGTATAAGCTGTGTAGAATTCACCACGGGTCGTCAGCTCCCAAACCGCCGCCGGAATATGGTGCTCATATGCACCTGCACCAGCAAAGCAAAGCAGTGGTTTATTCTTTTTCGCTCGCGCCTGCATGAGCTGTGTTACACCCAGCTCATTCAAACCTTCGGGAATCGTTGCTAATCCTCCTGTACGCAGTGCGGCAGGGATTTCATCAAACAGAGATTCAATGCTCGGCGCACCAATCGCTGCCAGCATCTCTTTAACATCATCTTCAGTGTGTGGAATAAATGGCATTGATATTGATACTCTCGTGATTATTCCGTTTCTGAAGCAATGAACTGTGCATAATCATCCGCGCTGAGCAAACCATCCAATTCATCAGGAGTGCTCGCTTTCAAGCGTAAGATCCAGCCTTCACCATAAGGGTCTTTATTAATCAGTTCGGGCTGATCAACCAATGCTTCGTTTACTGAAATAATTTCTGCTGTGACCGGGCAGTAGATATCAGATGCAGCTTTCACTGACTCCACCACCACACACTCTTCACCCGCGCTTGGCATATCACCCTCTGCGGGCAGTTCGACATAAACCATATCACCCAATAACTCTTGTGCATGGTCAGTAATTCCAACCAAAACATCATCATCGTCCAGTTGCCGCACCCACTCATGCGACTTGGTATATTTTAAATCCGCCGGAATATCACTCACAGAACCTCTCCTCTCTACCTTTACTCTTTGAAATTAATTTTGCAGGCACGACTTGCCATGACGTACAAATGGCAATTTCACTACCGTTGCAGGCAGATAACGGTCACGCACCTCAATATTACAGTGCGTTTCAACACAAGCATCCACCCTGGCAAACGCAATTGCCCTACCTAACGTGGGAGAGAAGCTACCACTGGTCACCTCGCCCACCGAAACCCCATCCACCACCACCTTTTGATGGTTACGCAACATACCTTTGCCATCCAGAATCAAACCTGTAAACTTTTTATGCCCCGGTTTTTTCCGCTGCGCCTGCAAAGCATCACGACCTATAAAATGGCGTTCAGACGGCTCCCAGGCCACAGTCCAGCCCAACCCTGATTCCAAAGGAGTCACACTTTCATCCATATCAGTTCCATACAGATTCATGCCGGCTTCCAGACGCAACGTATCACGCGCACCCAACCCCACAGGTTTTACACATTGCTCCAAAAGCGCCTGCCAAAATGACTCGACCTGATCAACCGGCAACATAATTTCATAGCCATCTTCTCCGGTATATCCAGTCCGTGCTATAAAAAAACCATCACATTCAACGGCATAAAATGGGGCCAATTGATCGGCTTTTTTTTGTTTTAAACCACCGCCCAATGCGGCATGCGTTTTTGTGCGTGCCTCTGGCCCTTGCACTGCAATCATCGCTAAATCATCACGCACATCGATTGCCACATCAAAATCAGCCGCTTGTTTTTCAATCCAGGCCAGGTCTTTATCACGCGTTGCAGCATTAACCACCAAACGAAACCAGTTTTCATCCATAAAATAGACGATCAGATCGTCAATAATGCCACCATCACCATTCAACATACAGCTATACAATGCCTTTCCAGCTTCTTGCAAGCGGTCAACATTATTAGCTAACAGATAACGCAAAAAGCCTCGAACCGCTTTACCATGCAGATCCACCACAACCATATGTGAAACATCAAACATGCCCGCACTACTTCGAACCTTATTATGCTCTTCAATTTGAGAGCCATAATGTAGCGGCATATCATAACCACCAAAATCGACTATTTTAGCGTTTGCTTCAATATGCTTGTGATAGAGAGACGTTTTTTTACCCATAACTAAAACTAAATAAATTATTTCCAAACAAAAAGAGATAGATACAATTGCAGCAGATGATGAGAAGAGACGGCGACTGAATTCTCAAACAGCGAACTATACCGATTGAGACAATAAAAACCAAACATTAACACCTCGATCACTCCTTATCGACAATTTGAAGCGCCTCTTTATAAAGGTTATTCTTTTTCAGACCCGTAATTTTTGCCGCCAGTGCCGCCGCCTGCTTAGTCGGTAGATCATCTAATAACAAAGTCAAAATACGCCGTACTTCAGAATCAATACCCTCTTCAGAGCCACGATCAGGAGCTCCCTGAACCACAAGAACGATCTCTCCTTTTTGCTGGTTTGGATCGCTGCGCACCCACTCAAGTAGCTCACCCAATGGAGCCTGCCTGACGCTTTCAAAGCGCTTCGTCAACTCGCGCGCCAAAGTTGCCGTACGTTCATACCCCATTACCAAAACCAACGACTCCAATGAAGCAATAATGCGATGAGGCGCTTCATAAAAAATCAGTGTACGTGTTTCATCTTTCAATGTTTCCAGACGATGAACTCGCGCTCCTGCTTTAGCAGGCAAAAAGCCTTCGTATGCAAAACGATCGGATGCCAGCCCCGAAACCGATAACGCAGCAATCGCAGCACAGGCTCCCACAACGGGTATGACTTTTATTCTGTTTTGATGTGCTGCATAAACCAGATGATAGCCAGGATCATTCACTAAAGGGGTTCCCGCATCACTGATTAAAGCAATCGACTCACCATTTTGCAAACGCTCAATCAAACGATCACACACCTGCCTTTCATTATGGTCATGAAGTGCCATGGTGCGCGTTGCTACCGAAAAGTGCTGCAATAAACGCCCGCTGTGACGCGTATCTTCCGCAGCAATTAAATCCACACCAGAGAGCACCTGCAACGCTCTTGGAGTTATATCATCCAGATTTCCAATCGGCGTTGAAACAACATAAAGAGCACTCTCGACCATTCCTATCCCCTACATCTTGATATAACTTATCTATGATCTTGTCTATAATACAGCTCTTACGCACAAAATATGATTTATCACCATGCCAATACGTCAGTTTGCACCGTCATTAAAAACATGGATTCAATTATTGCTGCTCACATCACTCTTGGGTGGGTGTAGTACGCAGCAAAAAAACACCAGCCTGCAACATGCACAACGTGCTGAAGCATCTGGCGATTACGCGGAAATTGCGAGACAGTACAACAGACTGGCTGCCGATGCACCTCCCGCACAACAGCAAGCTTACAAACTCATGATGGCCAACGCGCTTTTTAATGGTCAGTACACAGGAAAAGCAAAGCGTGTATTACAATCCATCAATGAAAGTCTACTTTCCGGCTCACAAAAATTTAAACGCCGTATACTTCTGGCAAAAATTGCACATCAAGAGAACCGTCCAAGATCTGTGCTCGGCTATCTTGGCATATCAATCAGAGATGATACACCTCTTGAACAAATTGCCGAATATTATGATTTACGTGCTGAAGCACACTATAAACTCGGCAACAAACTTGCTGCTGTTCATGAACGAGTTCGCCGCGAACCACTACTACAAAATAGCGAAGAGATTGAAAAAAACCAGCAATTCATCTGGACGACGCTCCTGTCGCTCCCAAAAAGCACTTTACAAGGCAAACACACTGCCCCCCCACCTGACACACTCAGCGGCTGGCTGGAGCTTGCTGACATCGCTGAACAGCGTCACCAACAGGAACAAAAACTGACTGAGTGGCGACAACGCTACCCTAACCACCCCGTCACAAGTGCAATTTTAAACTCCATCAAAGAGCGCGCTGCACTTACTATTGGGCAGCCCACTCAAATTGCATTGATTTTGCCATTAAGCGGGGTTTATGCAGGGCATGCAACATCACTGCGTGACGGCTTTCTAGCCGCCTATTATGCAGAACAACTGCACCATGAAACATCAACGCGCATTCGCATTTATGACACACAAAGCAACTCCGATGCTTATAACACAGCCGTCATCGATGGCGCTGAATTTATCGTAGGTCCACTCAGTAAAAAAGCAGTCAACACACTGATCAATCGTGCACCAAAAACACTCCCGGTTCCCACACTTACCCTTAATTACAGCGAAACCACTGACAAACTGCCCAACAATCTATATCAATTCGGCCTCTCCCCAGAGGATGAAGCTCGACAAATTGCAGACAGAGCCTGGATGGATGGCCATACCCGTGCAATTGCTTTTGTCCCGCAAACTGACTGGGGAAAACGAACTTTCGATGCATTTAACCAGCGCTGGCAAGAACTCGGTGGCATCATTGCTGAGAAAGCGACTTATGCCAGCAAAGACAACGACTTCTCAGGCCCACTGCGCAGCATCTTGAATCTGAACGAAAGTGCGCAACGCAAAAAGCAGCTCAACAACCTGCTGCAACGCACAATAAAATTTGAACCACGTCGCCGCCAGGATGTTGATTTTGTTTTTTTAGCCGCATCACCCCGCCAAGCTCGCTTGATTCGGCCTCAATTTAAATTCCATTACGCAGCCGATTTGCCTATCTATGCCACCTCACGAGTTTATGAAGGCACTCCAAACCCAGCGGCCGACCGAGACATGAATGACATTATATTTTGTGACACACCCTGGACACTCGGGGCAATCACACCCACATCAGAAGTATACAATGCTGCCACAGCACTCTGGCCACAGCAAACAGCAAACAAGGGCCGGCTGTATGCGCTCGGCAGCGATGCTTTTCATGTCATTACAGAACTGAATCGCTTGCAAAGCGCGCCCCATGAACAATACCAGGGTGAAACGGGAATACTTAGTATGGATGAAAACAATCAAATTCATCGGAAATTAGTTTGTGCACGCTTTGTCAGCGGCATACCAAAAGTAATTAAAACCTCAGCAGCAGTACCTCATGCAAACCAGCAATAATACACAACAACGCTTAAAAACCATCACAAAAGGCGCATGGGCTGAAGAGCAGGCAAATCAATACCTTCAAGCAAAAGGTTTGCAATTAATCACGAAAAACTATCGTTGTAAATGTGGTGAAATTGACTTGGTAATGCGACAAAAAGACAGTATTGTTTTTATTGAAGTGCGTTATCGCAAAAATAATCTTTTTGGCAGTGCCACAGAAAGTATTGATCGACGAAAGCAGTCAAAGCTCATCGCTGCCGCCAAACACTATTTACAATCCAATAAAATAACTGCACGATCCCCTTCACGTATTGACGTGATCGCCATCACCGGACAAACCCAGATAGAGTGGATACAAAATGCAATTTAAAGATATTATAAAATTCGCAGTTCTGATCACAACGCTATTATTCATCCAGGGCTGCGTAAACCTTGCTTCCGACCCTCGTACCAGTGGCACAATTGTAGAAGACCAAGCGATTGAATTGAAAATATCCAACCGGATTCAAGCCGATAAAACACTCAAAAATAGAGTACGCATTAATATCACAAGTTATGACAATAATGTCCTGCTTACTGGCGAAGCATTGACAGAAGAGCTACGAAAACGAGTGATTGAACATGCCAGCAAAGTCATAAAAGTAGAAGAAATTTATAATGAAATAGCCGTCATGCCACTGAGCAGCTTTAAAGTGCGCAACAATGATGCCTGGATCACCACAAAAATCAAAACCAAACTATTTAACGACAAAGGTCTGGGAACATTCCACACCAAAGCTGTAACAGACAGGGGAATTGTCTATTTAATGGGACTCGTCACCCGCAAAGAAGCTGATATTGTTACCGATATTGTTCGTCGAATAAAAGGTGTCAGACGTGTTGTTAGAGTTTTTGAGTATCAGGATTAAAGAAATGAACTAATAATGATAACGACACTGAATAACCACAACAGCCTCATCAGTGACTTTATAAACCAACCGATGCTCACGGTTGATGCGCCTTGACCAATACCCAGTCCAATTATGCTTCAGAGGATCAGGATCAACGACTCCCTCAAAGGGCTGTCGCTTAATGCCTTTGATTAACTTATTAATACGTCCAACCACTTTTTTATCTGTTTTTTGCCAATACAGATAATCTTCCCAAGCAGTTTCTGCCCAAGATAAAATCACTCCTCAATGAGTCCGCGATGCACTACCTTTCCGGCCTCTACTTCGGCAATGGCCAGATTAAGACGCTCTGCATTCTTAGGGCTTGCCATCAAGTAGGCCGTCTCCTCATAAGCTTGAAAATCCTCCAGGCTCATCACAACGGCAGGTTTACCATTTTGGCGAGTAATCATCATTGGTTTGTGATCATCATTAACCTTATCCAGGGCACTCGCCAGATGAC
Organism: Gammaproteobacteria bacterium; assembly: GCA_015490755.1. Classification (GTDB taxonomy): domain Bacteria; phylum Pseudomonadota; class Gammaproteobacteria; order JAADGQ01; family JAADGQ01; genus S141-38. Next base: position 39,761 of record WFXF01000044.1, on the reverse strand, counting down.
TTCGAAATGATGAATAACTCATAACATCCATAACAGATCACTTTAGTATCTTTACAAACAACTCATTGTACATGTACTTGTCTTTGTACGTAAAGAGCCAGCCTTGCCCAATATGAAATGAGCCGTGCGGCATGTGTAACAGTCAAGTGGCATCTGCCCCAACTGGAAGGTACATCACCGTCTGTTTCATTTTTCGTTCCATCCATCTTTGAATGCCAGGATTGAAAAAGGCTGTAGGTCAGGAAAAATAATGATAGATACATTCTCGACCTAAAAACCTAAAACTATTAAAAAGAGAGATTAGCTCGAATACCTGCCGGTGTCTGCAAAGCGCCATCAGTCGCTTTCGATACATCGTTATTAAAAATCAACAAATCAATAGTGATATTTTCTCGTGGCATCCAACGTGCACCTAACTGAATAGCAGCTTCAGTATTGTCGGCACTACTTAAAAGTAGTTCACCACCCAGCTTAACTTCATTCAATTCACCCGCATTAGCCAAAGTAAAATAAGCCCCCGCGCCTATTCCAAACTCTAAATCGTTATCAATACCCGCTGTACCTAACTCAAAATTGGCTGTTACAGAAAAATTACTATCTAACATTAAAGAATAAGAACCACCCGCAATAAAACTAGAGTCCGCACCTTCTGCAGTATCAATACCCACTTGCCCATAAACAGCAAGATTCGGCATAATGACACGCTTATACCCGATTCCTTTCCGATTAATAATGACTTCACCACTCCAGATGCCCGCACGAATTTGTTGATTGCTATTTACAGAATCATACAGATCAATAGAGATAACTCCCTGTTCAGCAGTCGTCCCTTGCTCTAAACTAAACATACGAGTCGGTTCATCAGCGACAGCATTCAGATTAAAGCCTATAGCAGATAGCCCCAGTACAATAGAAGAACCCAATTTTTTCATTTCACACTCCAATAGTTTAAAGCTTCAGCTGTTAAAAATATAAAATTGCACACTATCTGATAATGATTCCAGCCACAAATAAGGTATATCCCTTATTATCGACCGAGCACTCAACCCCTAATGTGTCTCAGAAAGAGCTGTTCAGGGTGCGTCTTGACAACATGCTGGACACAAACCATGTGGTTGATTAAGTTATCAAAACAGATCGATTGGGAAAGCCTTGATAAAGAATGGGACGCCCTGTTTGTATCCACTAAAGGCGCACCTGCGGCCTGCCTGATTGCAGGATTACATCATTTGAAGCACCTACATGATTTATCAGATGAACAAGTCGTCAGAGACTGGATAGAAAATACGTACTGGCAATATTTTTGTGGTGAAGAGTATTTCCAGCATCAGATGCCGATACACCCAACGACCATGACCAAATGGCGTAACCGACTGGGCAAGTCGGGCAGTGAAACATTACTACAGCAGTAAAAACGGTAAAATTGGTAATGAGACTAAGGTTAAAACTCTGACTCCAAAAGAGCCAGGGTTTTAACATAAAAGCATTTTAAGTATAGATGATCTGAGTAGAATGTGTTTAAAATTTATAACGAAGACCAGCGCCAATTCCAAAAGCACTAAAACTGTAATCATCAAAACCAGGAGCAACTCCAAGACCTAGTTCAAGGTTCCAGGAAATAGGAGGAAGATCTTCATTAAATGCTTGCCAATCGTATTCAATACCAACTCCACCACCAAAAACTACAGATGATTCATCTTTGAATAAACCGTCCCAAGTCAAAAAACCCGCTGTTCCAAAAGCATACGCATTCCAATAGTCTTCATCCTTTAAAGTATACAAGCCCCTCACCCCATAATGAGATAGCACCCCGAAGAAACCCAAAACAGCTTCAGCACTGATTTCATCAGTAATACCAACACGGCCCACCAACCCATAACTGGCAAGACCAGACTGAAAACCAATAGCATATTCACCATTACCAATTTCAGCATTAGCACTCACCGCAGACAGAGATAACACAACAGCCGCAACACCCTTACACACAAAAGATCTATTTTTCATTGTAGCTCCCTTTAAAACTATTTTTTGTAAGTTGCTCAAAATATTTCCCCTAATCACCATCGTTACAACATGGCTATTTTGCCATGACAAACTATACCCAATCTACTTTTAATTTCCAGATCTGCTCTGAATCGCAAAAAAATACAAACTGAGTTTAGTGGTGGCGACATTACCATTGATGGATGAAACATTTAGGCTAAAATCGCCCTAATATTCTTTGAAGGTCATCGCAATAAAACGGCTATTACGGATTCACTTCATGAAATACCAGAATAATTCTATTTTCAACCTGATTTTAATATCGACTTAATCAAAGCTTTCTTAACAGTGCCCAGTATTATGAGATCACCGCAGACCAGCAATATAATAAAGCCACTGCAATCCACTGTGTGCATACAACAATGATCAAAGAGACGCTGCCTGGCTTCTATTGTTAGCGTACCACCTGATTCATACCTTGCTTTTTCAACTTAAAACACAAGGTATAAACAAAAGCTGACTGGAGCAAGATAGAGTAACGGTACTACTGAAACGTGAAAAGACGGAAAAACGCTGCACATTCACAATACAATTCGTGCAGAACAGCGACAGCAAATCATTTATGATGCGCTTGGAATTAAAAAAATAGACAGTGTGGTGCCATAACAAGCAATAAAAATATAAATAATTGATTTAAAGAGATAATTTAAGTAATAGTATTAAACATGGTTTAGTTTCCACATAGAAATTTAGGAGTTCAATACGGTATATTGGAATTCAGAAAATGTATCTTTTACTTGACCGATATGACTATAACTATTATGACTACAAATCTTGATTAATCTTTTATTAAAGCTGGAATGCATATCAATCGAAAATAGTATACTTAAAACTTGAAAACCGCATTATTACACTCAGACTAAAAGGAATAAATAAATGAAAAAACCCAACCTGACAACACATGTTCTCATATTATTGTTTATCACTTTTGCATCCACTTCAGTAAGCGCCAATTGGCAATCAAGTGCTAAACAGTACTTCGAAAACGATGATTATGAAAAAGTAATCGAGCTCGTAAAAGATCGTAAAAGAGATAAAAATAGCAAACTTGCTTTAATGCTGGCCACTTTCAGCCACCTTCAAGAGTACTCTTATACCGGTGCAAAAAGAGATAAAAAACAGTATCAGGGCAATATGGAGGTTCTTGAAGACAGTATTGTTACCAAAGACCTTAATGATTTACTTTACTTCACACGACTTGCGGATAAACCCGATGTTGCAAAAGCAGCACAAAAGCTTTTAAAGCAAGTTTTCAAACAAATTGAAGATATTAATGATGCTCCACTGATTATCGAATTCATCAATTCAGAGAACAAAAAAACTCGGAGTATTGCATTGGATGCAATGAAACGCATGATCGCCCCTCTACGTAAACATGTCACCAAAGGCGGCACATTACGAGGAAAAGACATTACCATTATGCAGGATAAAAAATTGATCACCTCTCTTCTCAATCATGCAGAAGATTCTAAAGCTGCAGCCATCTTACTGTTAATTGAAGAACCTGTTTTAGCCTATATACCCCAATATGATGATATCTCTGTAACAAAACTGGAGTCTAAAATCAGAAAAGCCATCATCAAACGTGAGAAAAAACATCCAGAGAGCAACTGGTATAGTGCAACGGGCAAAATCAAGCAAGAAGCTCGATAGACTGATTCAAGGCATCAGAGTGGGGATTATCCCATTGCCCCCTCTGATTTTGGCATATTAAATCAGGAGCTCCCGCTACAAAACAGGCATAACTCATTGATAAATAATAAAATATCACCAAAGCATTTGCGAAGAGTAAAATCCTAATGTATTGATTTTAAAGCGAAACATTTTCTAGCGGGAGCTCCTGATATTAAATATGAGCTAATGCGCCTCATCCCAATTTTCACCCACACCGATATCAACAATCAGCGGCACACTGAGCTCAAGCGCCTGACTCATGCAATGCCTGACCTGATCAATAGCTTCATCCAATACACCTATCGAAACTTCCAGCACTAATTCATCGTGAACCTGCATAATCAGGTACGCATCTATTTGACTGTCCACCAACCATTGATTTACGTTGATCATCGCAAGTTTAATGATATCCGCAGCCGTCCCTTGCATCGGCGCATTAATCGCTGCTCGTTCGGCATATTGACGACGCTGACCATTGCGTGAATTAATATCCGGCAAATAGAGGCGACGTCCCGAAACAGTCTCCACATAACCCTGATCATGCGCCTCTTGACGCTTCGCATCCATAAAAATTTTAACACCTGGATAGCGCGCAAAATAGCGATCAATATAAGCCTGTGCAACACTACGATCAACATTGAGCTGACGCGCCAGGCCAAACGCAGACATCCCATAAATCAAACCAAAATTAATCGCTTTAGCACTACGGCGCTGATCTGTTGTGACTTCATCGATAGCAATAGAAAACATTTCCGCCGCCGTTGCTTGATGAATATCAACACCCTCAGTAAAAGCGGTCAATAACCCTTGATCTTGAGAAAGGTGCGCCATAATACGCAGTTCAATTTGCGAATAATCAGCAGCAACGATTTTATAGCCCTGTGGAGCAATGAACGCTTGCCGAATACGTCGCCCTTCAGCACTACGAATGGGAATATTCTGTAAATTTGGATCACTTGATGATAATCGGCCTGTTGCTGTTACAGCCTGATGATAGGAGGTATGCACTCGCCCGGTTCGGGCATTTTTTTGTTTGGGCAACTTTTCCGTATAGGTCGATTTTAGTTTGCTGAGTGAACGATACTCCAAAATCAATTTAGGCAAAGGATAGTCCAGCGCCAACTCCTGCAAGACAGTTTCAGCTGTTGACGGCTGTTTTTTCGGGGTTTTCTTCAAAACAGGCAAACCCAGTTTTTCATACAAAATTACTTGAATCTGTTTCGGTGACGAGAGGTTAAACGCTTCGCCCGCTTGCACATAAGCCTCTTTTTCAATTTCAACCATACGCTCCATCAACTCATGACTCTGCTTATGTAACATATCGCTATCAAGCAAAACACCATGCCGCTCCATTTTTGATAGCACAGGCAGCAACGGCATTTCCATACTTTCAAACAACTCCTGTCGCTTGCTATCTTCACTCACCTTCGGCCATAACACTTGATGCAATCGTAAAGTCACATCAGCATCTTCAGCCGCATACGGTGCAGCTTGCTCAATCGCTATATGATTAAATTTGAGCTGCTTTCCCCCTTTGCCTGCAATATCTTCAAAATGTGTTGTTTGATAGTTCAGATATTTTTTGGCCAATGCATCCATGTTATGACGTGTTGCAGTACTATTTAGAACATAAGATTCAAGCATCGTATCAAAAGCAATACCTTTTAGAGTGATCCCATAGTTCGCCAGCACACTCATATCGTATTTAAGGTTTTGACCTACCTTTTTTTGGTTTTCATTTTCAAGTAATGGACGTAGTTTTTCGAGTACAAAATCCCGTTTCAACTGTTCGGGCACATCAATATAATCATGTGCTACGGGCACATAAGCTGCCTCACCAGGTTCAACAGAAAATGAAACTCCAACAATTTCTGCTTCCATATAATCAAGCGATGTGGTTTCAAGATCAAAAGAAAATAGCTCAGCTTGCTCTAAACGCTGCAACCACTCTTCGAAAACAGATTCACTGAAAACCGTATCGTATTGAGCTCTATTTGTCTCTTCTTCTACTTTTTTAGATTGAGCATCACCATGATCCTCATTGGCTACAGGTTCAGACTGCAATTTATTCAGCCAGCTTTTAAAGCCAAACCCTTGAAACAACTCTAGCAGCCGCTCATGGTCTTCGGCATGACGACACAATGTCTCGGGCGTTTCATCCAGATCCACATCACACTTAATGGTAGCAAGTTCATATGACAGGGTAAGTTGATCCAGCGAAACTCGCAGATTTTCACCCACTTTGCCTTTAATCTCAGCCGCGTGCGCAATTATATTATTCATACTTTCATAAGATGCCAACCATTTAACCGCAGTTTTTGGTCCTACCTTGGGTACACCGGGAATATTGTCCGAGCTATCCCCCACCAATGCCAGATAATCAATAATCTGTTCAGGCTTGACACCAAATTTTTCCAATACACCCTGTGGATCAAGCAACGTATCCGTCATGGTATTAATCAGGGTGACATGCTCATTCACCAGTTGTGCCATATCTTTATCACCTGTGGAAATCACTACCGGAATTTTACTGGCACTGGCTTGCCTGGCGAGTGTACCAATGACATCGTCCGCTTCAACACCATCAATAATCAGCAAAGGCAAACCCATCGCTCTCACCACTTCATGCAGTGGCTCAATTTGCACTCTGAGCTCATCCGGCATTGGGGGTCGATTGGCTTTATATTCACCATAAAGTTCATGGCGAAAATTTTTACCTTTGGCATCAAAAACGACTGCCAGGTGTTGAGGTTTATAGCGTTCAAGCAAGCGGCGCAGCATATTAACGACACCGTAAATCGCTCCAGTAGGTTCACCTTTTGAATTTACCAGTGAAGGAAGTGCATGAAACGCACGAAATAGATAAGAAGAACCATCCACAAGAAGGAACGGTGTTTTTGATTGATCAGGCATTTTGTTTTTAAACTTATAGCAACTTGGAATAATTGGTTTATTATGCCTTATATACCTAACAACAAACATGTTTCATTCTATTGAACCCACATAAATCTTTGAGGTCACATTATGAAGAAGAAACATATTCATCAAAGTATGACCCCCACCGACGACACACTGCTCAATCGCGAGTCCTGGAAAATTTTCCAGATTATGGCTGAGTTTGTTGAAGGCTTTGAACGGCTCGTTAAAATAAAGCCCTCCGTCAGTATGTTTGGATCAGCACGTACACCACGAGATCACCCCTATTATAAATTGACTGAAAAGATCAGTTACGCACTATCCGAGGCTGGATTCAGCGTAGTCAGTGGAGGCGGCCCCGGCATTATGGAAGCGATCAACAAGGGGGCGTATCGAGGAAAATCGCCCAGCATCGGCCTGAACATCATGCTACCCAATGAACAATCAGGCAATGAGTATCAGGATATTTCCCTCACCTTTCGCCACTTTTTTTCACGCAAAGTCATGTTTGTAAAGTACGCATCCGCTTATGTAGTTATGCCTGGTGGCTTTGGCACTCTGGATGAACTTGCTGAAATCCTGACACTGGTTCAAACTGGTAAAAGTCGCTGTATTCCAATTATTTTGGTACATAAACCTTTTTGGAGTGGTCTCATTGACTGGATTGAAAAAAGCTTGCTGACAGAAAAAATGATTAATCCCGAAGATACGAAACTATTTCAAATGGCCGACACACCGGAAGAAGTTGTTGATATTATATTCAGTCACTATGAAAAAACAGGCTTTGAACCCTCTGCTGAAGAGCAGGAAAAACTGCTTAATCTCTAAAACAGGAAAACATCATGCGTTTATTGTTAATTACTGTTGCTCTACTGATCGGTTCCACCTCATTCGCTGAGTCGCCCAATGATGTTCTTGAGCCCGAAGTGACAATCATTCAAAAAGATGACCAAAAGATAGAAGAGTATCGTATCGGCGGACAGCTTTACATGATCAAAATTACGCCAAAAAATGCGCCACCCTATTATTTGATGGATACCGATGGTGATGGCAATCTGGAAACCCGGCGTGATGATATTGACCCCGCAGCTGTGGGACCTTCATGGAAAATATTCAGCTGGTAAATGAGCTATTCGATGTTTGCAAAATGACTACAAACACGGTTCAGTTCTGCGCCACTGAACTTTTTCTGGATAATATCAAACAAAACCTGCTCTTCAAATTTAACATGTTGTTTCAACAGCACTGATAGCTGTTGAAGTGCACTTTTTTGCTCAAGATGAGTGGCAAGATTCATCATCTGTTCATGCTCGCTTAACGTTCGGGCCACAAGATTATGTTCACCATACTTACTCAATATTGGTAACAAATGGTTCTCTTCCAGAGCAAAATGCGGCTTAAGCTCATCCATGCAAAAGACCCTTACCTCACCTATAAGAGACAGGTCAATTTCACCTGATTTACATGCATTTTGAATCTTACGCACCATCACCAGTGCTTGATGATGGTCACTGGAAAGCAGACGTAACCGAGGGTCTCGTTTCATTATGTGATTATTATCCGGTACTATTAAAAAATTCAGTTATAATTGACACTAAATTTTTCTTGATTTTAACATTATTTTTTTAAAAGTCGTTATAAAACACTAATAAATTTGGCTTTAGAATACAGGAAATCAATACCCGTAATGGATATTCAACATTACCTGCGGCCAGTGATGCAGGAAGCAACAATGGCTCGCACTGCGACTGTGTGTGCCTATTTGCTTGTCTTATTACTCGCCTATAATATAGCCGACCTGACTTGGCGTATATTAGCGCCCGCTCCTGATAGAGAGAGTGCACCCACAGTTATTAAAGAAGCTGCCCCCATGGCTCTTCAAGCCAAACCGGAGAGTTTTGCACGAACCATTGCCGGACTGAACCTGTTTGGTCGTACAGATACCCCTAAATCCCAAACGCCAACACCCGTCGTTCGCGAAACTCGCTTAAACCTTGTATTGCGTGGCGTGATCGCGACTCAAGGCAAAAGCGCACGAGCAATTATCTACAGCCCTTCAGGCAGTGAACGCGGTGAAAATCCATATGCAATTGATGCAAAACTTCCCGGTGGAGCCATACTCAAAGAGATTCATAGTGACCATATTGTGCTCTTGCATAATGGTCGCCATGAAACACTGCGTCTTCCTAAAAAAGTAGTACCTACAAGTTCAACAGGTCATAACATATCCAGCCATTCAAATAATAAAAGATCATCACCCCGCCCTTCCACTGCATCCAGAACACAAAAAATACGTGAGTATCGTGATGCATTGGTCAATGACCCCGTAAGTTTAATTGGTATCATTCGTTCAGCGCCTTACAGAGAAGATGGCAAACTGGTAGGCTACCGTGTACAAACTGGGCGCGATAAAGATGCTCTTAATAATTTGGGGTTGTTTCCTGGCGATATTGTAACTTCAGTGAATGGTGTCGATATGAGCAACAGCACGCAGCTTATGAAACTGCTCAAACAGCTTTCAAAAGCAGAAGAAGTGAGTGCGGAAGTATTACGTGATGGCTCGCCCACTATCGTCACCATCCGATTAGATAATTAAAATTTTGTAACAGGATTAACATGTTTCCACATAAACATCGAACAAGCTTATTAAAAATATTCAGTGCTGTTATTTTGCTGGCCGCATCATTCACCGCCCAAGCGGAACCTGTCACACTTAACCTTAAAGCGGCTGACCTCAGTGCAGTCATCAGCACGATCTCCGAGATCACTGGAAAAAACTTTATTATTGACCCCAGAGTCAAAGGTAAAGTAACCATCGTTTCATCACACCCAATGGATGAAAGAGAAGTTTACGAAGTTTTTTTGACAGTTCTGGAAGTGCATGGCTATGCCGCTGTACCTAGTGGCAACAAGGGTACAATCAAGATTATTCCTGTCGCTAATGCTAAACAGTCAGCGATTCCCATGGTGAACAGCAAACGCCCGGGAAAAGGGGATGAAATTGTCACACGGGTACTCCAGCTGGATAATGTCTCTGCCTCACAAATGGTGCCTATCTTACGACCATTACTGCCCCAGCAAAGCCACCTTGCCGCTTACTCACCAGCAAACGTGCTCATCATTTCAGACCGGGCTGCGAACATCAAACGTATCGTTAAAATCATCAGCCGTATTGACCTGCCTGACAATAATGAAGTTGAAATCATTCCACTTGAACACGCTTCTGCCAATGAGGTAGTACGTATACTGACCGCTCTGCAGCAACAGGGTAATAAAAAAGGTAAATCGGGTAATATCCCCCCCACATTGATCGCAGATGAACGCACCAACAGTATTTTGATTGGTGGCGGGAAAGCAGGCCGTACCAAGCTGCGCAGTATTATTGGCCATCTTGACACACCCCTCGAAACCGAAGGAAATACTCGTGTCATTTACCTGCATTACGCCAAAGCCAAAGATCTGGTTCCTGTCCTGACTGGAGTCGGCACCAGTCTGGAGCAAGAAAAACAGGGTAAAAAGGGCAAGGCAAGCAGTTCACCTCAATCCCCCATCAATATACAAGCTGACGAACTTTCCAACAGTCTGGTTATTACTGCCGCACCAGATCTTTTTAATTCACTTAGAAGAGTCATTGAACAACTGGACATACGACGCGCCCAAGTCTACATTGAGACCATCATTGCAGAAGTTTCATCCAATCGGGCCGCAGAGCTTGGGGTACAGTGGGCTGTCGGAGGTGATTCCAGTCGCCCCGCAGGAATCAGTAATTTCAGTGTTGGTGGTGCTGGAACCGGTATCGCAGAAATAGGGGGAGCAATCGATGCCGGGGTCTCTCCCTCCATAGCACCCGGACTGACACTCGGCGTTGGTAAAATCGTAGATAACGCACTTAGTTTTGGTGCACTCATTCGCGCTTTGAAAGGCGATGGATCCACAAATATTCTATCAACACCCACACTGATCACGATGGATAACGAAGAGGCTGAAATTGTTGTCGGCCAAAATGTTCCATTCAAAACCGGCTCCTACTCCAGTGTGGGTTCCAGCTCAACCCCCAGCAACCCATTCCAGACCATTAAACGTGAAAATATCGGTATCACATTAAAAGTAACCCCTCAAATTAATGAGGGTGATGCAATACAGATGCAAGTCGAACAGAAGGTTGAAAGCATCAGCCCTAATGTCGATGGTGCCGTGGATCTTATTACCAATACACGCTCCATTAAAACAAATGTCATTGTTGATGATGGCAGCATCATCGTTTTTGGTGGTTTAATTAAAGATGACCTCGCTGAAAGTGCACAAAAAATACCCCTACTCGGTGATATCCCTCTGCTTGGGCGGCTTTTCAGCTACAGCAAAACAACAAAGCGCAAAACCAATATGATGATGTTTTTACGCCCGGTTATTTTGCGAGACTCAACCACCACCAGCAACATTAGTCAGGGCAAGTACAGCTATATTCGCGCTGAACAACTCAAAGTTAAGGCGAAAGGTCTATCCATGTTGCCAGACAGCGAAACCCCTGTGATGCCTCCGGTGCAAAGTTTTTTAGAATTACCACCGCCATTTATGGACGACAGTGCTGTTCAAAATATCAAATCCAAACCTGATCAGTGATTATGGACTCATCAACTAAAGAGATCGAAGCTCTGGGCAGTGACATTGAAAATGATGAAGCATCAACACTTACTGATGCCAGCCTCAATGAAAATACACCAAAGCGGTTGCCATTTGCCTATGCGAAACGCCACGGTGTTTTACTGCACAACAACGAAAATGGTATCGCCACTATTTTCCACAAAGCATCAATAACCACCACTACCATTGCTGAGCTACGTCGCTTTTTTGGTATACCAATCAAGCTTCAATCACTTGAAGATGAAGCTTTTAATGCAGAGCTACAACAAATTTATGAACATGGTTCTGGGGATGCCATGGAAGCCATGGGCAATCTGGGGGAAGACATGGATCTGTCACGCCTCGCCCAGGAACTTCCCGAACCGGAAGATCTGCTCGAAAGTGAAGATGACGCGCCGATCATCCGGCTACTCAATGTTTTATTGACTGAAGCCATCAAAGAAAATGCTTCGGATATCCATATAGAGACCTATGAGAACCGCCTGGTCATCCGCTTTCGCGTCGATGGTGTGTTGCGTGAGGTGCTGGAACCCAAGCGTGCATTGGCTCCGCTTTTGGTCTCACGCATTAAAGTCATGGCCAAACTGGATATCGCTGAAAAACGTTTGCCACAAGACGGCCGTATCTCACTGAAAATTGCAGGTCGCCCCGTAGACGTTCGTGTTTCCACGCTCCCATCGGGACATGGCGAACGTGTTGTTATGCGGCTACTGGATAAACAGGCAGGGCGACTGAATTTAGAAAAACTCGGCATGGAGCCCAAAGTATTAGCCACAATGGACAGCATTATCAAACGCCCTCATGGCATTATGCTGGTCACGGGCCCCACAGGCTCGGGCAAAACAACCACACTATACGCAGCCCTTAGTCGCGTCAATGATAAAAAACGCAACATCATGACGGTGGAAGACCCCATTGAATATTATATTGATGGCATCAGTCAAACACATGTCAGCTCAAAAGTAGACATGACCTTTGCTCGAGGGTTGCGCGCCATTTTGCGCCAAGATCCTGATGTCGTCATGATTGGTGAAATTCGAGATCTGGAAACAGCAGAAATTGCGGTTCAGGCCAGTTTGACCGGCCACCTGGTATTATCAACACTACATACCAATACTGCCATCGGTGCCGTCACACGAATGCGTGACATGGGTATTGAAGCTTTTTTACTATCATCCAGTCTCATTGGTGTGCTTGCCCAGCGTCTGGTGCGCTTATTATGCCCTGCTTGCAAACGCCAGGCAGAGTTTACTGAAGCAGACTACCAACTGTTTGCTCGAAACCATGATGAAACACTCACTCATTTCCATGCGGAAGGTTGCAGCGAATGCAATTACACCGGCTATAACGGTCGCACCGGTATTTATGAACTCATCGAAATTGACCATGCGTTGAGCGAAATGATCCACAACGGGGCGAGTGAGCAAGAGCTTGAAGCGCATGCTCGAACCAATACACCCAGTATGCGTGATGATGGGCTGCGCCGTGTTCTAAATGGTGAAACAACCATTGAAGAAGTTCTGCGCGTTACACGTGAGGGATAACAAATGGCTGCATTTGAATTTACCGCACTGGATGATACCGGCCGTGAACGAAAAGGTGTACTGGATGGTGATGTTGCCAAACAAATCCGCCAACAACTTCGCGACAAAGGCTGGACTCCGCTCACTGTTACCGAAGTCCGGCAAAAAGAGAGTAAACAGAGCGACCAGAAATTTTCACTAAAGCGTGGTATCAAAGCCACTGATCTTGCACTCATCACACGTCAGTTTGCAACACTGATACGTGCAGGTTTATCCGTTGAAGAAGCACTGCAAGCGGTATCTAAACAGAGTCAGCTGCCTCGTTTGCGCAGTATGTTGATGGCCGTGCGCTCTCGTGTGATGGAAGGCCACACACTGGCCACTGCTTTGGCAGATTTCCCTCACGCATTTTCTGATCTGTATCGCTCAACCGTCTCCGCTGGTGAACAATCCGGCCATCTCGATATGGTATTGGAGCGCCTGGCTGACTACACAGAAAGCCGCCAGGCCATGCAACAAAAAATGACATTGGCATTGATCTATCCGATTATGATCTCCATTGTTGCCGTGGTTGTGATCACCGCACTACTCGCTTATGTGGTGCCGCAAGTTGTTCAGGTCTTTGAAAATACCGGACAAGAACTGCCGATACTCACCATCATCATGATCGGTCTCAGTGATGTAATTCGGGAATATGGCTTGATTTTTATAGTGTTACTGGCTTTTGCTGTCTTTATAGTCACCAGTCTGCTAAAAAAACCGGGGCCCAAGCAACAATATCATCGTCTATTATTAAAACTGCCATTAATCGGTTCATTAGTGCGCGGTTTCAATTCATCAAGATTCGCTCGTACATTCAGTATATTAACCGCCAGTGGCGTACCCGTTCTGGAAGGTTTGCGCATCTCATCCAGCGTAATATCCAATATTCCGATGCGCAGCGCAGTCGAGGATGCCGCAAAAATGGTAAAAGAAGGTGCCTCCATTCACACCGCATTGGAACGCAGCGGTTATTTTCCTCCCATGACGATTCAACTCATCGCCAGTGGTGAAAATAGTGGTCGCCTGGAAGAGATGCTGGAGCGAGCAGCCGATAGCCAGGAGCGAGAAATGGAATCAACCGTCGCAACACTGGTCGGACTCTTTGAACCGTTTATGATTTTATTTATGGGGGTGATGGTCTTGTTGATTGTATTAGCCATCTTGCTACCTATATTTGATTTAAATCAGTTAGTTAAATAATTTTCCAAGTAAATTTTCAGGGGATCTATAAATGCAAAAAACCGCACAAAAAAACAGTAAAAAACAGAGTGGCTTTACACTCATCGAAATTATGGTTGTCGTCGTTATTCTGGGTATTTTAGCCGCCATTGTTGTGCCTAAAATTATGGATCGTCCCGATGCCGCACGTATCACCAAGGCCAAACAAGATATTCGCACCCTTGAAAATGCACTCAACCTCTACAAACTGGATAACTATAACTACCCTTCAACCGATGAAGGCCTGGAAGCACTTACTCAAAAACCAGCCAATTCAGCAACATGGAAAGATGGTGGATACATTGATCGCCTACCTCAAGATCCATGGGGAAGACCTTATCAATACCTAAACCCGGGTGTACACGGCAATGTCGACATCTATACGCAAGGCGCCGATAATGCACCCGGTGGTGAAGGCGCTAATGCAGATATAGGTAACTGGAACCTTAACCAGTAAGGTATGAACAAGTCACGTGGCTTTACTCTGCTGGAAATTATGGTGGTGGTGCTCATCATCGGCATCATTCTCAGCTTTGCAACGCTATCCTTTCGTGACAACAGAGTTCCAGCACTGAAAGAAGAGGCACAGCGACTGGCTGCGCTCCTGGATTTAGCCCGTGAAGAGGCCATTTTGACTTCGCGTGAATATTCCGTGACATTGAAAGAGACTGGGTATGATTTTCAGCAATTCCTGGAAGAAGAGTGGTCGCCTCTTGTTGATGATAAAATTTTAAGAGCCCGTGAGTTACCCAAAGGCATGATTTTAGAAGCTGACCTTGAAGGCGAATCCATTCTATTTGGAGGTGAAGAAGAGGTGCGCCTCTATATTTTTTCCAGTGGAGAACTTACTCCCTTTGATCTTTTTCTGCGCTACGATGGCGAAACAGAGGGGTTTCACGTCATCGGTCAGATCACGGGGAAAATTGAATTCAAAGATCCTCAGAAAGAACAGTGAACATTCCATATAAAAACAGCGGCTTTACGCTCATCGAAGTCACCGTCGCACTGCTCGTGCTGGCCATTGCCTTGAGCGCAATCATCAAAGCAGTGAGTGACACTATCAGTAATGCAAGCTACTTGCGTGACAAAACCATCGCACAGTGGGTGGCTATGAATAAAATTACCGAACTGCATGTCTCCGATCTACTTCCCGCAACAGGCTCGACCACAGGGGAAATGAAAATGGCAGGGCGAGAGTGGTTTTGGAAAACCACCATTACCTCAACTGAAGATGATTATGTACACAAACTCAGCGTAGAAGTAAAAGCAGAACGCAATGACGAATCTCCATTAGCCACAATGGGGGGATTTGTAGGTCGTCGGGAATGATGAATATCAGACCAGATAAAACCCGAGGCTTTACACTGCTTGAGCTGCTTGTTGCGCTCACGGTTTTTTCCATCATCTCCCTCATGACTTACACCGGACTCACCACCGTTTTAAACTCTTATAGCCATGCCAAAGAGAAAACTGAACAACTCTCCGAGTTACAAGCTGCATTTACTCTGATCACACGCGATATAGAGCAAGCCATTGCTCGCCCTGTTCGCAATAGTTATGGCGACTCGGAAGAACCTATGGTAAATGATGGTGAAGCCATAGGCACTCTACTGGAGTTCACACGCACGGGTCGCCCGAACCCGGCTGCTCTGCCACGCAGCAATTTACAACGAATCGCCTATACTTTAGATGACAACAAGCTCATACGTTTAAGCTGGGCAGTGCTGGATCGTGCGCCAGGCTCAGAGCCATTGGAAAGCTTGTTGCTTACCAAAGTAAAATCCGCCTCAATACGTTTTCTTGATAAAGATATGGATTGGCAAGAGGATTGGCCGACAAAAACAAAGCAAGAACAAGAGAGTGGAGTCATTAAAGTGCCTCGCGCTGTTGAGCTGACCATTGAGTTAGAGGCATGGGGCGAAATCAAACGACTATTCAGGGTACCTGGCAACGAATATTACGGGAAACCTAACGGTGTGCGATAGAAAATTAAACATACCCGGCAAGCAAAAAGGTGTTGCATTAATCACTGCTGTTCTGGTTGTCGCCCTTGTGACTGTACTGGCGGTCAACATGATCTCCCGTCAGCAGATTGATATCCGGCGCACCAGCAATATACTCAATACTGAAACAGCCTATATGTACGCATTAGGTGTCGAGTCATGGGGTATTGGTATCTTGTTAAGAGACCGCGAAAACAATCAAGTCGATGCACTCGGTGAAGAGTGGGCTATGACCATTCCCCCCATTGATGTCGATGGGGGACAGGTTGTAGGCCGCATTGAAGATATGCAGAGCCGTTTTAATCTAAACAGTCTGCTCAAAAAAAGTGATGATGGCAACGAAGAGCTGAGTGAACCTGATTATAAAATATTCAGACGCCTTCTAAGTGCACTGGATCTTGATCCTGACATTGCCGACAAAGTAGTTGACTGGATTGATAAAAACAGTGACGTGGACAAAAGTGGTGCTGAAGATTATGACTACCTGGGCGCAGAACCTGCTTATCGTACCGCCAATACAAAAATGGTAAGCCCCAGTGAGCTACGGCTTATTAGTGGAATTGATACTGAAACATATAAAACACTCGCACCCTTTGTCACAACATTGCCTGAACGTACACCGATTAATATCAATACCGCACTCGCACCTGTGATACAGGCGCTTGGAGAAAACATTGAACAAAGCGATGCTGAATCTTTTGTTGAATCCCGACCTGAAGATGGCTACAGCGATACAGATAGTTTTCAAAATGATGTGAGTGCAAGTAATATCGACTTAAGTAGACTGAGTGTGAACTCAAATTATTTTATACTATCCGGTGAATCACACTTTGGACGTGGGCGGCAACTGCTCACGACTTTAGTACATCGACCTGATACAGGAAAAGCTGCCGTGATAATGCGTGGCCAAGGGGCTTATTAAACAATGCAAAACCAACTATTCATTCGCTTTAATGAGCAGGAGACCCAGAAGGTTCAATGGCTTGAGCACACTTTACATAATGAGCAAGCAGGCCCGATTAATAGCGGTACATTACACGATGCCGCCACTGTTGCACATAATCATCAACGCATTATTATCATTGTACCCAGCACTCAGCTTCTACTGACCAGCACCCATATTCCGACAAAAAACAAACAACGTATCGTAAAAGCACTGCCCTACAGCCTCGAAGAACAGATGATCGATGATGTTGAGAAAATGCACTTTGCCATCGGGCAGCCAGGTGATGATGACCTGATACATACCGCCATCCTGCCTCATTCCCTGATGCAGAAATGGCAAAAAGAGCTGCAGGATGCCGGCATATACCCGCAAACCATGACCCCCGACCTACTATTGATACCTTACACTGAAGGGGACTGGACTTTTCTAACTGTGGGGGAAACCACTCTGGTTCGTACCGGCCATACAAGCGGCTTTGTAATCGACAATGATAATCTGGATACCATTCTTAACCTGACACTCATTGATACTGAAGATGACAAAAAGCCTGAAACCATTCATGTTATTCAATGCCAGAATGAAATTGATATCACCGCTGCATTCAAAGATATTCCAGTACAGCTCAATCACGTCATACGCACCGAATCACCACTGCAGATGATGGCTATGACTTATGGCGAGCAACCTGACACACTCAACTTGCTGCAAGGCCCATACAGCCGCCGTGAGCAAATGGGAAAGTTCTGGAAACCCTGGTTGCCCACACTCACCATATTACTGATCTTAATGCTTTTAGGGGCCGTCACTACAATGATCGACTACTCCCGATTGAGTACACAAAAAGCAGCACTACAACAAGAAATTGAGCAGCTCTACAGAGAAACATTTCCTGATGCAAAAAATATCGTCAACCCACCCGTTCAAATGGAACGCCATTTAGCCGACCTTCGTAGAAAGCAAGGCCAGGGCTCAGGTGGTTTTTTAAAATTACTGAATCAAGTTGCACCCATATTGAAAGAGACCGCCACGCTTGATCTACGCCGTATCAGTTATAAAAATAACCAATTGACACTGCAAATCGAAATAAAAGATCTGGCTAAGCTGGATCAACTTAAAGCCAGGCTTACACAAAACAGGGGCATTATTGTCGATCTGCAATCCGCCAGTGCTGGCACCAAAAAAGTTGAAGCACGACTGCTCATCAAGGAAGCCTGAAGATGAAAGAGTACTTTGCAAGCCTCAAACCTCGTGAACGCATGTTTCTTGTGACTGGAGCCATTTTTTTGGTTTTAGCCTTTCTCTACTGGATCATCTGGGAGCCCTTCAGCAAAAGTGTTGACTCCATGAAACTGACGGTCGTGCAACAACAATCAACACTTTCAGAAATGAAAAAAATGGCGACTGAATTTACAGAGCTGCGTAAAAAATCATTGCCTTCACAAAAAAATACACAAGGCCAATCACTGCTCACCCTGATCGACAGCAGTGCAAAAAACAGAAAACTTGGCCCAGCACTCAAACGGGTCGAACCCGTAGGTGACAGTAAAGTTCGTGTCAGACTGGATAAAGCCGATTTTAATGACATGGTGCGCTGGCTCGGTTACCTCGAACAGAACTACGGTATTTTAGCCACCAGTATCACCATTGATACTCAATCGTTAAGTGGGCGAGTCAACGCACGATTGGTCATGGAGGGGTTATAAATGATAAAACCATACTTCAAATACATTTTGACAGGTGCCATCGCCTTTATTATTTTTCTGGTATTAACGATACCTGCAAATTTTATTCATGCTCAGATTAAAGACACTCTTCCAGTCAAGCTCTACCAGGTGGATGGCACACTCTGGAGTGGCCGCGCAGAAACACTCATTGCGCCCAACGGTTTTCGAGTCCAGGCCATCAGCTGGGAATTCCGCCCTCTGTCACTGCTGCTGGGAAAAATATCAATCGATACAAAATTTATTACTGAAGGAGGCTACGGCAATCTCACCTTAAACCGGAGGCTGTTTGGAGGTCTCAACTTAAGTGATATTGACATAAAAATGCCGATCACTGACCTAAAACCCTTTTTACAAACAGTTCCCGTTGATTTAAAAGGCGTGTTAGACGGTCAGCTTGAAGAGATTGAATTTTCAGATAACATGAAAGTCGCCTCTGCCAGTGGCAGGCTGGCATGGAACCATGCTGTTATTGATGCATTGAGTGAACTAAAAATTGGTGATTTCACACTGGCACTTGAACCGACTGACGATGGCACAAAGGGTGTGATCAAATCCAAAGAAGGAGGCCCACTTGATATGAATGGCATACTACAGCTCAACGTAGATGGCCATTATGATTTCAAAGGTGAGCTAAAAGCCAAAGCCCGTGCGCCGCGCGAACTAAAACAAGCACTGCAATTTATTGGTAAAGCAGGCCCAACGGGTAAAATCCCATTGAAAACCAGCGGAACGCTTTGAATGATAAAAAACAGCCCTGAATAACTATTAATGATTGTTCAGAGCGTATACTCAGCTGCTCTCTAAGGAACGTGCACGGAATAACTTCTGCAACTATGGCGTAGAAATTTTGCTTCGGCTCAAACGATCTCAAGAGGCGCATAGCTGGCCTATGCGCCTCTTGAGATCGTTTGAGCCGAAGCAAAAGAGCAAGTCAGAGTGCAGAAGTTATTTCGTGAACGTTCCTAATTTAGAGTTTCGTCCTAACAATTGCTTTATTGCCATCACGCCAAACAGCTCAAAGCCACGCAACGCTTCAGGCGGATAACCCGCAACACAAACAATGGGTTTGCCATCAGAAACTCCCATAATCAAAGGGCGACCTGAACGCATCTGCACACCATCCACCAGCAAATCACCCAGCTCACGAATCAGGTCAGAGATAAAATCCCGTCCATCCACCGCTGTTCCACCCGAAATTAATAACATATCCGAAGTTTTTAACGCATTTCGTGCTTTACGAACGAAACCATCAAAATCATCGCTCATAATGCCCGCAAAATCAGGAACGCCCCCCGCTTCCATCACAGCAGCACTTAACATCACCGAGTTACAATCACGTATCGCACCGGGCCGCATCTCCTCAGAGTGATGAATCACCTCATCACCTGATGAAAAAACAGTCACCTTAGGAGGCGATGCAACCTCTAAAGTTTCCAGCCCCAAACTCGCCGCAGCACCTAAATAAGCGGGTGACAACACCGCACCGGCCTCAATCACAACACTGCCCTGTTTGATTTCACAGCCCTCTTCTTCAATAAAAAATCGAGGCGGGAAAGGGCGGGTAATTGTGATGTTATTACCGTCACGTTTCGCTTCCCACATGCGAACAACAGAGTAATCACCCTCAAGAATAATACTGCCCGTTGCCACTGACACGGCCTGACCACTCAAAAAACCTGGGCAAAATTCATCCCCCGGACTCACATCCCCCACTATAGAAAAAGAGACAGGATTTTCTTCAGAAGCTTCACGTGTATCTTCTGTGTTGACCAAAAAACCTTCGACAATCGCACGATGATACGAGGGCGAATTTTCCGGAGATTTCAAATCAGTATAAAGCGTCATACCCAACGTTTGCTCAAGTGCTTTTTTCTCGCGGGCCATTGCACGAAATGGAACAGCATCTATAAATTTTTTTTGTGCATCCAGCAGTGGATTTTCTTCAGTCATTTCGTGAACGTTCCTTAATGATCATTTTCTATGTTTTGATTTTAACTCTTCTAGCGATATAAAATTAACATAACTTTCATCAGTAGGCAATATCATATACAATATCAAAAATGAATATTGTTATAGACACAAATGTTATTCTATCCGCTCTTTACTCGAAACAAGGTGCATCATATAAGTTAATTCGGTGGCTATTTCAGTACGATAAAATTATTAACATTGTATCAGTTCCTTTGGTCGTTGAGCTTGAAGATGTATTAACGAGAAGTGAGCATATAGCAAGGTATAGCCATTTAACGAAAAGTGAAGTCCGTCTGTTTGTTGATGATATTTGTTCTATTTCCTTACATCAAAAAATTTACTATCTTTGGCGACCTTTTTTATCTGATTTCAAAGATGACATGATATTAGAGACTGCTTTCAATGGTAATGCCGAGTACATTGTTACTCATAATCTTAAAGATTTTAGAAATGTTAAAGAGTCTTTTTCCATACAACCTGTTACACCCAAGCAGTTTCTTGATATTAGAGGTGAACCAAGATGAATTTTGCATTAAGAATTCCTGATTATTATAAAAAAGAGATTATGCAGGTAAAGGGAGATACATCCATAAACCAGTTTATTGTAAATGCGATCGCTGAAAAGCTATCAGCATTGCATACAGAGGAGTATCTGCAAGAAAGAGCGAAAAGAGGTTCACGAGAACATGCCTTGTCTGTTCTTGACAGGGTAGCTGACGTTCCCGCTGAAGACTTTGACCGTATTGATTGAGAGTGTAAATATTTTGTGTCACTGCTCGTTTTAAACAAGAATTATGCCAAAAGTCAAATCAACGCCGCTTTACCACTTTTTCAACCCTCGTTTTTTGGGGTTATGGTTTGCATTAGGTGGACTTTGGCTAACCATACACCTGCCCGCTTCGATACAACTTCGTATCGGCTTGAATCTTGGGCATATTCTGAAGAAGTTTTCTAGACGCCGAAGAAAAATCGCTTTAATTAATATTCAAAAATGCTTTCCAGAGCTGTCTCAAAAAGAGCAAGACGAACTGCTGAACAAGCACTTTGAAGCACTGGGTATGTATTTTGTGGAGACTGCACTCTGCTGGTGGGCACCCGCAAAAAAACTGGAAGGATGCTACACCATCAAAGGCTTGGAGCATCTTGAAAAAGCCTTTA
Organism: Gammaproteobacteria bacterium; assembly: GCA_015490755.1. Classification (GTDB taxonomy): domain Bacteria; phylum Pseudomonadota; class Gammaproteobacteria; order JAADGQ01; family JAADGQ01; genus S141-38. The sequence goes on along the minus strand of WFXF01000044.1, from coordinate 17,902 downwards.
ATGATGGCAAAGGGGTGATTCTTCTCAGCGCTCACTTTACATCTTTCGAGATCGGCTGCCGGTTATTAAGCGCCGCCTCCAAAAGTACATTTCACGGACTTTATCGTCAGCATAAAAATCCACTGCTCGAAGAGATGATTCTACGGGGGCGAGAAGCACACTTTGAAAAAATTATCCCGCGCGAGGATATTCGCGGCATGCTGCGCAGTCTGAAAAAAAACAATGTCATCTGGTATGCGCCCGATCAGGACTATGGCAGGCATCACAGTGTTTTTGTGCCTTTTTTCGGTATTCCTGCAGCCACCATCACCGCCACCAGCCGTTTAGCAAAAATGAGTGGTGCAGCTGTCATCCCCTTTTTTCCTCATCGCCTGCCTGACCAGCAAGGGTATAGCCTTGAGCTACTACCACCGCTGGAAAACTTCCCCGGTGACAGCGATGAACAAGATGCAACCCGCATCAATCAACTTATAGAAACGGCTATCAACAAAACACCAGAGCAATACCTTTGGGTTCACCGACGCTTTAAAACCCGCCCGGAAGGCGAAGCAAGCTTTTATAAATAAAATGGCACAGCAAAGAGTTTTATGACGGCATATATGCTACCATTGACAAATGGTTTATACAGTAGTCGTTGATACAAGCGTGATTATTAGTGCCCTGATAGGTTCCCGTGGACCAAGCAGAGAAATATTGAGGAAATGCTTGCAAGGTAAATGTAACCCTCTAATCAGTAATACTCTATTTTCTGAATATGAGGACGTAAGCCAAAGAAAGAAAGTATTGAACTTATGTCCACTAACTAACGATGATATAAGGGAGCTATGTAACGCCCTTTACTCAGTTTGTCGCTGGGTTCCAATTTACTATTTGTGGCGACCAAACCTTATAGATGAAGGTGATAATTTTTTGATTGAACTGGCATTAGCTGGTAATGCTACACATATTATTACCAATAACATTGGTGATTTAAAAAATTCAGAATTGAAATTTCCAGGTTTACGGATTGTAACGCCTGAAGAGTTTTTGAAGGATAAATGATATGGCAACTTTAACTATTCGCATGACTGATGACAAACACAGCCGATTGAAAGCGTTAGCACAACATCGGCATGTAAGCATAAATAAGCTCATTGAAGAGCTTTCAACTCAAGCACTTGCAGAGTTTGATAGTGAAGTACGGTTTCGCGCTCTGGCGGCTCGTGGTAATAGAGCCCATGGGTTGGATGTGCTGAATAAACTAGATGCTCATTTTTCAAAATGATGAATGGTTTTGTGCTTCCAATACCTTTAAGGAAGGGGTAATTTGCCAATACAATCAAGATGTAATTTTCCCGGCCCGGCCGGTCAGTTGCAAGCGATTTACAGCACTGTCCCACACCCCAAAGCTGCCATCGTAATTTGCCACCCCCACCCGCAACACGGTGGCACCATGCACAATAAAGTGGTGTTCTGGATGGCAAAAACATTCGCTCATCAAGAGTGCTGCGTATTACGCTTCAATTTTCGTGGCGTTGAAGAGAGCGAAGGTGAGTGGGACGATGGCCGAGGCGAAGCAGATGACGCAGTTGCAGCCCTGCAATGGTTACATGCAAAGCACCCGGACACTCCACTGTGGCTGGGCGGCTTTTCATTTGGCTGCTATGCCGGTTTGAAAGCGGCGATAAAAATGCCTCAAGTATCACGCCTGTTTGCAGTTGCACCTGCCGTCAACCTCTATGATTTCGGCTTTATTGATAACGACCCCAGACCACTTACCGTAATCCATGGTGATAAAGACGAAATCGTACCCTACAATGCAGTCAGTCAATGGGCACAAAAACGAACGAATCTGAATTTTGTTACAATTCAGGGCGCAGGGCACTTTTTTCCAAAGCAGAAACAAGCACTGCTTGATGCCTTGCAAGTATTTTAAAAACAGACCTGAATATTAGTTAGCTATGAGTCGCAAAGAAGAATCTTTAATTGAATTTCCCTGTCACTTCCCTGTTAAAGCGATGGGGCTGGCCTGTGACGAATTTGATGCACTCGTCGTCAGTATTGTGCGCAAACATGTTGATGACCTTCCTGAAGGGGCTGTCAAAAACAGGCCCAGTAAAAGTGGTAAATATACCTCTGTCACGGTGACATTTGAAGCCACAAACAGAGCTCAACTCGATGCAATTTATCAAGAGTTAAGTGATCACCCACTTGTTCTGATGGCACTCTGAATATAGCTTCGCTTCAATGAAAGTACGCCAACTCGGACAACAAGAGTACAGCCAGGTCTGGCAAAATATGCGTACTTTTACCGACCAGAGAGGTCATAAGACTGAAGACGAAATATGGCTTGTGGAACACCCCGCTGTTTTTACCCAGGGACAGGCGGGGAAAGCTGAACATATTTTGGCAAGCAGTGATATTCCCATCATACAAAGTGACCGGGGCGGTCAGATCACCTATCACGGCCCCGGCCAGATCATCGCTTATCTTCTACTTGATATAAGACGCAGGGAAATTAAGGTGCGCCCACTCGTCACGCTATTAGAACAAACCATCATCGAACTATTGGAAAAATACGATATCAAGGCAACATCCCGCCAGGATGCACCGGGCGTATATGTCGATCACAAAAAAATTGCAGCACTGGGTCTGCGAATACGACGTAATGGCTGTTACCACGGGATGAGCCTGAACGTTAATATGGATCTAACCCCTTTTCAACAAATCAACCCCTGTGGCTATCAAGGCCTTCAAGTCACTCAATTGTCAGAACTCGTTGATCATACTGTTGACCTCAAAAAAGTTGAACAACAGCTTTTGAGCCTGTTACTTAAAAATCTGGACAGACAATGAAACAAGATTCAAATAACCACAAATTAACGCACCAACGCGGCGAAGCCAAAGTGGCGCGAATTCCGATCAAAATTGTACCCACCACCACACCCCTGCGTAAACCCAAATGGATTCGTGCTCGCGCCGTCAATAGCCCCGAATTCAATCGAATCAAAACAATACTCAAAGAGCAAAAATTACATACCGTCTGTGAAGAAGCCTCTTGCCCCAATATTGGTGAGTGTTTCAGCAAAGGCACCGCGACTTTTATGATCATGGGTGACATCTGCACACGTCGCTGCCCTTTTTGTGATGTGGCTCACGGCAAACCCAAAGCACTGGATGAGAGCGAACCTGCAACACTGGCGCAGACAATTCAGGCGATGCAGTTAAAATACGTCGTCATCACCTCCGTCGATCGTGATGATCTGCGCGATGGCGGTGCAGCACACTTCTCTCATTGCATTCAGAAAATACGCCAGCAAACACCGCAGACCACCATTGAAGTGTTGGTACCTGATTTCAGAGGCCGCATGGATATTGCGCTGGATCAGTTAACACAAAACCCACCTGATGTGTTTAATCACAATATGGAAACCGTACCCAGACTTTACAAACAAGCCCGCCCTGGCGCAGATTACCAATGGTCATTAACGCTCCTCAAACGTTACAAAGAGCGCCAAAATGACGTACTCACCAAATCAGGATTAATGGTCGGTATTGGTGAAACGGAAGAAGAGATATTAAACGTTATGCAAGACCTGCGTGATCACGGCTGTGACATGCTCACCATTGGCCAGTATCTGCAACCCAGCAAATACCATCTGCCAGTTAAACGTTTCATAACGCCCGAAGAGTTTGAGAACTTCGCTAAAACTGGTGACAAAATGGGTTTTACCAATATCGCCAGTGGCCCGATGGTGCGGTCATCGTATCATGCTGATTTACAGGCGGAGGGAAAGGAGGTTCCGTAAGGATATTTTAATTGCCCAATTGGAAAAATATCGTAGCCAAATGCTCAACTTGCCAAAAATCAATTCAACACCATGGATTCCAGCAGCCCAAGAATCTGCTTTTTCTGCTGCTCTATCGGGAGCCTTTTCCACAGGGAAATTAACAAGTTCACTTGATCACCCTCCCCATCAGGTCGCCAGTTTTCTCGTGACTCACCGACCATATTCTCCAATAGTCCCAACTCATCAGGATGCTCTTCAAATTTATCAAAAAACCATGAGAGCGGAATATCCATGGCACGTGCCAGCCGATAGAGACTAACCGCCGATACTCGGTGTTGACCAGGCTCGTAACGGGTGATCTGTTGCAAAGATTCTGTTAGAAGAAGTTGAAAAAAACTCACATCGTGCTACGATCGAGTTATCATCAAATGATAACTAAAGGTGTGGAGTGGAAATTGCCAAAAAACAGTAGACTGGATATTGAGATAGAAATCCTGTTGCAACTTGATGGTGAAATATTTCCCATGGAAAATGGTTTCTGGACAAAGATGGAAGCGAAGTTGGTCGTAGAGAATAAGCATATACCGCACGGAATAAAATATTCGCTCACTCTGCATGATCACAATAATGTCAGGGTATTAGGCTATGACAATGCGCATGGAGTTAAAGCAAAGAGGAAAAAGTATGGAGCTAAAAAAATTACATGGGATCACAAACATAAAAGAAAAGTTATTGAGCCGTATGAGTTTGAAACCCCAGCTCAGTTACTTGAAGATTTTTGGGCTGATGTAGAAAAAATATTTAACGAAGGCTAAGGTGAGTGCAATGCAAATTATGAATGTTGGTATTTTATCCAGGCAGAAATATCAAAAAAGAACGATAGCCATAGTAAAAGGTGAATATAAGCCAGGGGCAGGTGAACCAAAGATATGGTTTGAGTCCATAAAGTCACTAGCACAAGTACTCAGTAATGAGAATCAAGCATTGTTAAAGCTTATTGTGGAAAAAAAACCTCGATCCTTGACTGAATTAGAGCAAATAAGTCACCGTAAAAAATCTAACTTATCAAGGACATTAAAAACTCTAGAAGGTTACGGAATTGTTTCTCTAAAGAGAGAAAACGGAAGGGTTATACCAGAAGTTAACGCAACTAATTTCAGGGTGGAATTTGGAGTCGATTCAATCGCATACCAATGAATAAAAACTTTTAAAATGCTCCATTGGACGGTGCAAAAATGCATGCCCCTTAGCCCCACTGCCATTAAGTTAAGCATATAAACACACCTCGTCCCCATGCTCCAGCGTGGGGATGCATACGGAGTTATTATTATGTTGCGGTATGGGTTCCCACGCTGGAGCATGGGAACCAGGTGAACTTCGCTAAAACTGGTGACAAAATGGGTTTTACCAATATCGCCAGTGGCCCAATGGTGCGATCATCGTATCATGCGGATCTTCAGGCATCAGGAGAAAAAATTCCTTAAGCCCCATCTCCAGTAATGCTTCAAGCTCGCCGATAAAAGCAGGCATATCTACATATAGCATAACCGCCTGCAAGGATGCGCATGAAGACACTGATATATCTGGCTATAATCACGCTCGCACTATTCCACACGTCGCTCTATGCCGACCATATAGGCAACAAAACATCGAATGATGTTTTCCAACGGGTGATACAACTCAAGCAACAGGTGATATTGTTGCGCCAGGCAGGCAATATTTCAGGAGCCTGGCCGGCCACACTTCTGCTTCAGAGCTTTATCGAATAAAGGGGCAATACAGTGCATTTTGGATTACCTTTAAAAATTGCCTTGCTCTTTTTTTTACTGACCGGAAGTGGCGTGATCGGAGTGACCTATATCTCTTTTATTAATGCGAGCGCTCTACTGAAACAACAGTCATTAGAAAGTCTATCCAATGACCTTAAACGTGAAAACACTGTACTGGAAACGGGCTTAAACAACATAAAAGAAGAGGCGCTGTTTCTAAGCCAATTACCGGCTGTTAATGGCATTATTCGAGCCTACCGTGCAGAGGGTTATGATGACGTAGAAAACTTAAGTGGAGCCTATTGGCAACGACGACTGGGTGAACTTTTTCAGATCATCATGGAGCAGCGTGCACCCTATACCCAGCTCCGCCTTATTGGTCTGGCCGATCATGGCCGTGAACTTGTACGTGTGAATCGGACTGAAAGTGGCATCGAAATTGTTGAAGAGATCAATCTACAGCACAAAGGAGATGCCACCTATTTTCAAAAATCACTTCATTTAAATGCAGGTGAAGTCTACTATTCACGCGTCAACTATAACCGGGAACACGGTAAAATTGCCTTTCCCCTGCAACCGGTACTACGTATCGGTGTTCCAGTATTTTCAACAGATGGTCAGGTTTTTGGTGCCTTGGTCATCAATGTTGACTTTCGGAAACTGGCATCATCCCTTTACCAGCAACATGACCACACCCGTTACTATCTTACCAATGAAAACGGTGACTATATTATTCATCCAGACAAAGAGAAACAGCTCGCTTTTGAACTGGGTGAGTCCGCCATGATTCAAGATGAATACCCGATCGATATCAATCAGATCTCAAGTGATCCTGAAGTTTTTGACAGCTTCAGCATTCCCGAACTAAAAATTGGTATCGCAACGCACCGCCTCTATTTCGACTCACTCAACCCGGCACGTTTTTTTCTCATCAGTGCAGTCACCAGTCAAGAGGTGATCCACACCGAATCTTTGGGGCTGGCACAACAACTAACCTATGTCGCTGTTATTGCCATATTATTAATCAGTGTACTGGCCGCAATCACCTCACGCCTATTAACTCGTCGCCTGATTACCTTGCGCGAAATCGCTGACCGTGTTGCCTCAGGTGATGAAAATGTTGAAATCAAAGAGATGGGACGTGATGAGATCGGTATTTTAGCACTTTCATTCAAAGAGATGCTCTCCCGCCTCACCAGATCACGTGCCAAGCTGCACGACTTGACGGCCTCTCTTGAGCACAAGGTTCTGGAGCGCACTCAGGAGCTTGAGCGCTCCAACAAAGAGTTACTGGAGGCCAAACATCTCGCAGAAGCCAGCACCCAGCAACTGCAAAACACTTTAGAAGAGTCAGAAAAACTGTGGCATGAAGCAGAGTACGCCAGAAAAGATGCAGAGAGATATGCCGAAAAAGCACAACAGGCAAATATTGCCAAATCAGATTTTCTGGCCAATATGAGCCATGAGCTACGTACGCCGCTCAATGGAATCATCGGCATGACCCATTTCACCCTCGAATCACAACTGACACCTGAGCAACGAAAACAGCTAAATACCATCGATTTTTCAGCAAAAACCTTATTATCACTGCTTAACGACATTCTTGATGTATCAAAAGTCGAAGCTGGAAAATTGATATTAGAAAACAGGACCTTTAACCTCCATAAGCTGATTGATAACACCATAGATACCCATACGATTAATGCCCGTGAAAAAGGTATTAAACTGATATCCTCTATTACTAATGATGTCCCCATTTATCTATCAGGTGACTCCGAACGTTTGCGTCAGGTGATCGTTAATATGCTTGGCAATGCCATCAAATTCACCAATAAAGGCGAAGTTGAACTCCATGTGGCTCTAAAAGAGAGACAGAAAAACTCGATCTCACTGCATTTTTCAGTACGGGATACCGGCATAGGCATCGCTAAAGATAAACTGGCAACCATCTTTGAACCCTTTACCCAGGCGGATAACTCAACCACACGTCAATATGGCGGCACCGGATTAGGCACGACCATATCAAGGCAGATCGTAGAACTGATGGATGGCCGCATCTGGGTTGAGAGTGAACTGGGCAAAGGCTCCACCTTCCATTTTATCGTCGTTCTCAAAGCAAGCAGTGAGCAGGATATTGAAAAAAACAGAGACCATAATGTACACGATACCGTGTCAGATACAAAGATACCGCCACTGAATATTCTGGTTGCCGAAGATAACGAAGTGAATCAACAAGTCATACAGTTGGCGCTCACTCAGCTGGGTCACCAAATGACTCTGGCAAAGAATGGGCGTATCGCTTTGGAGTTATGGCGAAAGAACCGTTTTGATCTGATTTTGATGGACGTTCAAATGCCAGAGATGGATGGCCTGACTGCCACAAAAAAAATTCGCTCGGAAGAGAGTGGAAATAACCATACCCCTATCATTGCCGCCACCGCTAATGCGATGGTCAGCGACCGTGACCAATGTCTGGATGCCGGTATGGATGATTATATTGCCAAGCCTATTAATATTGAACAATTGCAACAAGCCATTAGCCGAATCATCACAAACAGTACCACAGCAAACGATGATAAAATAAAAACAGAGCCAGCAACGACACAAGAGCTGTGTGATCTTGAGCCATTACGTACATTAACCCAAGGTAATGATGAACAGTTCAAAAACCTGATTCAGATCTTTATTAATAATTTTGAGACAAGCTTTGCTGATCTGAAACTGGCCATTCATAAAAACAGCGCCGAACAGGTCAAGTTCATCGCCCATAAAATCAAAGGCAGTGCCGGTCAGCTTAAAGCCACCGCCATAAGCGAACTCTCTTTTGAACTTGAAGTGATGGGTCGCGATTCCAATCTGGAAAGTGCAGCAAAAAAATTCAGCGATTTAGAAAACATTTATCAAGAGGTCAAGCTCATACTTGAAACAGAGATTGAGGAAGCGTGTGTGTAACATGAAAAGTTATAGCCAGGAAACGTTTTTTTAGCCCCAGCGCTCGACCAGATCGTGTTCGACACCCAGATGATCAAGTATTCTGGCAACCATAAAATTCACTAATTCCGCCACATGCTGTGGTTGATAATAAAAGCCGGGGCTGGCCGGCATGATGGTGACACCCATGCGAGAGAGCTTCAGCATATTTTCGAGATGAAGCGTCGAAAGTGGGGTTTCCCGTGCAACTAAAATCAATTGCCGCTGCTCTTTGAGCATCACATCGGCAGCACGTTCGATCAGATTATTACTCGCGCCATGTGCAATTGCAGAGATCGTTCCACCCGAACATGGGCAGACCACCATGGCGCGCGGTGCATTAGAGCCACTGGCGACTGGCGCTGTCCACTCTCGTCGATCAAACACCTGAAGCTGCCCTTCGTCAACGGCAAACCATTCACTTAAAATCTCTTCGACCTCATCAGGATCTTCAGGAACGAACAAGCCCGTTTCCATCTCAATCACGGTTCGGCCCGCTTCAGAGATCAACAGATAAACGTCTTCATCCGCTTCAAGCAGTGCCTCCAGCAGTCTCAAACCATACAGCGCCCCGGATGCGCCTGTGATTGCGACCGTAATCGCACTGTTCCCTGTTTTATTATGTTGCAACTATTTTATCTCTTTTAATTTATTTATAAGCAAATCGTGAATTCCCCCAAAACCACCGTTGCTCATAATCAGCACATGATCTTGTGGCTGAGCCATCTTCACTACCGCTTCCACAATTTCAGATATATTATTCAGCAATACAGTCGGCACTACGACATCTCTTGTTATACAGTTCAAATCCCAGCCCAAGCCATCAGGCTGATAGATAAACAGTTGGTCTGCCTCACTTAATGAGGCCGCGAGCGTATCACGATGAATGCCCATCTGCATGGTATTTGAACGCGGCTCCAAAATTGCAATCATTCGCTGCTTGCCCACTTTATGCCTAAGCCCTTGCAGTGTGCTCGATATTGCCGTAGGGTGATGGGCAAAATCATCATACACTGTGATGCCATTGACAACACCTCGAATTTCCATGCGGCGCTTTACACTTTTAAAGTGACATAAAGCCTCTACAGCATGCTCAACAATCACACCCGCATGGCGCGCTGCCGCAATCGCTGCCAATGCATTGGCAATATTATGCTCACCGATCAATGACCAATCGACTCGCCCCATCTCTTTATCAGCAAACATGACTGTGAATTGGCTGCCATCCGCCAACTTATCAGTGACATGCCAAGCTCGTTGATCCGCCAGATATTCACACGGAGTCCAGCAGCCTTGTTGCAAAACTTCGCTCAATGCCTCATCAGCACTGGGAGTAATTATCAATCCATTTCCAGGAACGGTGCGCACCAGATGGTGAAACTGTTTTTGAATGGCAGCCAGATCGTCAAAAATATCAGCATGATCAAACTCCAGATTATTCAGTACCAATGTTCGCGGTCGATAGTGAACAAATTTGGAACGCTTATCAAAAAAAGCGCTGTCATACTCATCCGCTTCGACTACAAAAAATGGCTCATCTCCTTGCCGGGCGGACAGCCCAAAATTTTCGGGGACTCCCCCAATTAAAAAGCCAGGTTTTAAACCCGCATACTCCAGAATCCATGCCAGCATGCTCGAAGTTGTCGTTTTTCCATGCGTTCCAGCAACCGCCAGTACCCAACGATTTTTCAGTAAGTAATTCGCTAAAAATGCAGGACCAGAGGTATAATCCAATCCACGTTCCAGCATATATTCCACAGCGCTATTACCACGAGACATCGCATTACCCACCACCACCAGATCAGGCTCAGGTTTGAATTGGCTGGAATCAAAACCTTCGATAATTCGAATGCCTGCATCTGACAGTTGTGTACTCATGGGTGGATAAACATTGGCATCCGAACCGCTGACGCTATAACCCAGTTGACGTGCCAGCAATGCGATGCCGCCCATAAACGTACCACAAATTCCTAAAATATGGATGTGCATAATTAAACTGTATAAAAAAGTGATCGCATGATATTGATCGAGATAAAAACATAGAGCACAGCAAGCCCTAAACCCAGCCCTATCGACCCTGACAGTGCATGGCGAAAAATATGCCCCACCACAGTAATATTCCAGACAAACAGAGCCAGTAGCAGTAAAGATGGCACCAGGATATTCGGGTTTTTAACCCCTAGAGCAAACTGCCAGGATAGAACCGGAAATGCCAAAGCCCCCAACAGTGCACCACTTCCAAGCAGTGCGGTAAAAGCCTGAGTCATTCTTTCAGGTAAACTGCGCCCCCACAGCAATAGCCCTGTAAATGCCAATAACAGCCCCGCATCGATCAGAGCCGCAAGTATTGATGCACCAAAAGAGAGATCCAGTACAGTCAACGCAAAGTCAACAACAAGATAAACAACAAGTGTTGCGTATAACAAAACAGAAGAGTTTGGCAGATCTTGTGGCCCCAGGCGCAAAAGACAGAGCTGCCAGTAAGTTTTAATAAGTTCATACATTAGCTTATCGCACCTGCAATGAAGACGTAGCGAACAATTCTCAGCGTACAAATCACGCCAATAAACCATAACCAACCCACGCGCGCCATACCTGCAATCACAGTTAATGGGTCACCAATAATAGGCAGCCAGCTCAGAAACAGGCTTGCCTTGCCATAGCGCTGCATCCAGCCCAGCGAAAGCCGTCCACCGCGACTGTTCTCCATTCTATTCTGCATCTTGTTCCGCAGCCAGTCACCGAGCTTAAAGTTCAACAAGCAGGCAAGGCAGTTCCCGATCGAACAAGCAATCACAGCATTTAGCACGGGCACACCCGCAGCAACTCCCGCCACCAGTGCAGCCTCTGAGCTAAAAGGCAAAAGTGTCGCTGCAAAAAATGAGACAAGCGCAAGACCCAGTTCACTCACTGACGACGCCAGCTCGTTTCCCCGCTGCCATCTTCAATGATCACGCCTTGAGACAATAACTCATCACGAATCCGGTCCGATTCAGCCCAATCTTTATTCTGGCGCGCCACTTTACGTTTTTCGATCAATGCATTAATAGCATCACTACTAATGCCATCTTCAGTTTCCGCACCTTTAAAGTAACGCTCTGAATTTTCTTGAAGCAGTCCAATAATGCCACCTAAATGGCGCAGAAGTGCCGCCAATTGAGTGGCCTTTTCAGTATCAGAGTCACGCAGACTATTCATCTCCCGAACGATTTCAAACAGTACCGCCAACGCTTCAGGCGTATTAAAATCATCATTCATCGCATCATGAAATCGCTGCTCATATTCACTGCCGGTTTCAAACTTTGAAACTGGCAGATCACGCAACGCCAGATAAAAGCGATCTAATGCTGACTTGGCATTATCCAGATGTTCATCGGAATAGTTCAGTGGACTGCGGTAATGGCTGGCAAGAATAAAATAACGCACCACTTCGGGCTGATAACGTGCCAATACATCACGGATTGTGAAAAAGTTGCCCAATGATTTGGACATCTTTTCATTATCGATATTAACAAATCCGTTATGCATCCAGACATTCACATAACGATGACCCGTTGCACTTTCAGATTGAGCAATCTCATTTTCATGGTGTGGGAATTTCAGATCCATGCCACCCCCATGAATATCAAAATGGTCACCCAAACAACGCGCCGCCATGGCAGAGCACTCTATATGCCAACCTGGGCGACCCCGTCCCCACGGCGCATCCCATGCAGGTTCATCGGGTTTGGCCGATTTCCATAGAACAAAATCAAGAGGGTCATCTTTCGCTTCATCGACCTCAACACGCGCACCTGCGCGAAGATCATCCAACTTTTTGCTCGACAGTTCCCCGTAACGCTCGAAGCGGCTCACGTCATAATAAACATCGCCATTAGCAGCGCAGTATGCTGCTTCTTTCTCCACCAGAGTTTGAATCATGGCGATAATGTCATCCATCGAAGCGGTGGCTTTCGGCTCCTGATCGGGAGGCAAAACACCTAATAATGCCGCATCTTCATGCATGGCCTCAATGAAACGATGAGTTAATGCTTCGAACGGTTCACCATTTTCATGGGCACGTTTGATAATCTTGTCGTCGATATCTGTGACGTTGCGCACATACGTCAAGTCATACCCTGAGTGGCGCAGATAACGCGCAACCACATCAAAAGCCACCAAAACTCGTGCATGACCTACATGACAATAGTCATAAACCGTCATACCACAGACATACATTCCCACTTTACCGGGAACAATCGGAACGAATTTTTCTTTTTTGCCTGTCAGGCTATTATAGATATGCAACATGATTAAACTTTATGAAATAATTTCAAGGCAATGTTCGAAGCGCTGGCGAATGCGCTCTTCTCCCATCAATGACAACAATGCACTCATCTCGGGGCCATTGTGTTCACCGGTCATTGCAATGCGCAAAGGCTGAAACAAACCTCTACCTTTTGCACCCGTGGTCTCTTTTATCTGTTTATTGAGCAGTTTAAAGTCCGAGGGGTGTGCCGTCACAGCCTCAATAGCTGCTTTAAAAAAATCAGCGCCCGCTTGCTGGACAATTTGTAAAGCATCGCCTTGTAAATCGAGCATTTTTGCAAACAGATGATGAGCCCACAACAGAGCATCATGGGGTAATTTGATATTAGGGCGCACCGCGTCAATAAAAGCTTCTTTTTTATCTAGGGGAACCAATGAGTGCACCTCTTCGCCCATCCACAGCCAAAGCGACTCGACATCAATCTGCGCGATCACCTCTTTTTGCCAGTAATCCAGCTGAGCCACATCATAACGTGCCGGAGCTCGCCCCAGATTGGATGCACCAAACTGTGCAGCCAATTCATCCAGACTCATGCACTGGTTATCTTTATAATAATGACCAAGTCGTGCCAGATAATTATTGACTGCATTGGGCAAGTAACCATTTTGTCGTAATTCAGCCACGCTACGACTGCCGTGTCGCTTCGAGAGAGGTGAACCATCATCCCCTACAATCATGGAGATATGACCATACTCGGGCGCTCTTAATTTTAATGCTTGCAGTAACATCAACTGACGCGGCGTATTTGTTAAATGATCTTCACCGCGTAACACACAAGTCACTCCGGTCAATGAATCATCAATCGCATTACTAAAGAAAAAAGCGGGTGTGCCATCGGCACGACGAATAATAAAATCGCCGATTTCATCACTGGCAAATTTTTGAGTGCCGCGAACGAGATCTTCAAACTCAACTGTTTCACCACGCGGCACTCGAAAGCGCAGCGTAGGCTTTAAGCCTTGATCCAATTTAGCTTGCACTTCCTCTTTGCCCAGAAAGCCACAACGTCCTTCATAACGCGGTGCTCGCCCAGAGGCGCGCTGCACTTTACGTGAGACTTCCAGCTCAGTACCACTGCAAAAACAGGGGTAAGCCAGCCCGGACTCTTCAAGCTTCTGGTAGTAATCATGATAAACGGCACTACGGTCAGACTGCATACAGGGCGTTTGTGAGCCATCATCGAGAGTGCCCTGCCACCAATTCAGACCCAGCCAGCTCAGATCCTCCTCCAGAGCTTGTACATATTCAGTTTTACTGCGCTCCTGATCCGTATCTTCAATGCGCAGCAAAAAGTGCCCCTGCTGGCTTTTTGCCATTAGCCAGTTAAACAAGGCGGTACGTACATTGCCTAAATGAATCAGCCCTGTCGGGCTGGGTGCAAAACGTGTTTTAAGTGTATTTAAGTTCATGGTGCGCATGGTAACGGAAACTGATCCGTGCTACCACTGACAATGGGCAAATAAGTGAAAAGGAAAGCAAAACAAAAAATGTCGAAAATTTAAAAAAAACAAGGCAGGAAAACGAAACTCTTTCAATCACTGGAGGGCAATCGCGTTACGAATTTTGCTACAGCTTCCTGCCAAGAAAAAACTAAAAAACCTTTTTAATAAAGATCAAGAGTAACACAAACTGTCATATTTTTTTACACAAAAATCTATAATAAACCATAACTCACTAAATTGGTAGGTTTTTATTCACCATCAGTATTTCTGGTACTGAATTAACAAAAATTCTTATTTATCAATTAGTTTTTGCCAAATTACCTTAACCTTAGCTCTTTCTTCTTTGAATCTTTGGCTATCAACCAAAACCTTTTCTCCCTGAAGTACTTTATGATGACCCGCATGACGATAGCTGCGATAAGCATGACTCAGCTGTTTAAACTCTTCATCTGTAAAAAAACATATTTTAGTAAGCGCTTCAAGCAAGCATAAATGATCTGTCCAACGAAGCAGTTCGGGGTGCTTGTGCGCATTGGAAAGTACGCCGTATTGCACTAAAAATTCAATATCGACGATGCCACCTGCAGCATGTTTAATGTCAAATATCCCCTGCTGCTTACTTGCGAGTGCCTGGCGCATTTGATCCCGCATCTTTTTGATCTCTTGTTTTAGATCTTTGGATGACCTTTTTGTTGAAAGCACTTTTTGCCGAACTGCTTTAAATTTGTCACAAAGATCATTGTGGTTATTACCAGCAATAAATCGCGCCCGAATCAGCGCCTGGTGCTCCCATGTCCATGCCGATGAGTGTTGATAGGTTGAAAAAGCATCCAGACTACTCACCAATAGACCGGAAGAGCCATTAGGACGTAAACGCATATCAACTTCATAGAGTATTCCTGATGAAGTCAGTGTATTCAGGATATGAATAATACTTTGCCCCAATCGGGTGAAAAACTGGGCATGACTGATTGGTTTAGGGCCTGTGGTTTGCTGCTCGCTGTGACCATCATCATACAAAAAGATAAGATCCAGATCAGAGCCATAGCCCAACTCAATTCCTCCCAGTTTACCGTAACCAATAATGGCAAAACTAACATCACTGTCTGTTTTGTATCTTTGCGGCATACCGTGCTTTTTAGTCAGGCGATTTAACGCGAGCCACAGCGCTTGTTGCAAAACAGTTTCAGCAATCGCTGTTAAATAGTCACTGACATTCATGAGCGGTAATTTCCCCATAATATCTGTAGCAGCTACACGCAAAACATGGGTATTTTTAAATTGGCGCAACAGATCCATTTGATGCTCAAGATCATCATCTTCAACTTGTTGAAGTTGGCAAGCCAGCTCAACCTCCATACTGGTTTTGTCGAGTGGTGAATAAAGCACTCTTGGGTCAAGCAGTTCATCCAGCAACAAAGGAGAGCGCGTTAATTGCTCGGTAATCCAGGGACAAGCCAGATTTAACTGCACTAATTGGGATAGTGCCATTGGATTTTCAGTGAGAAGTGAAAAGTATGCGCTGCGCCGGGTCATGGTTTCGATCAAATGGATAAGCCGCTGCAATGGTTTGATTGATGAGCTTTGGTTCAGTATCGCACCCAGAAGCAAAGGCATGAGCCGGTCAAGGCGCTCTTTAACAGTTTTTGTCAGATTTGCATAACGTGATGATTGATGAAATTGTGTGAGCACTTGAGCAATTTCAATCGCGCTCTTGTCATAACCCGACTGAGTGAGCAGCGTGACCGCATGCTCTAAATGATCGCTGGCTTGCCAGATTTTGGAAAATTGTGTGGTGTGATCCGCTTGAGGAGCATCAAAAACTTGTTCGAAGTGACTTTGAACCTGGTTTAAATGCTGCTCAAGCGCCGCTGAAAATGTCAGCCAACTGGAAAAACCCATAGAAAAAGCCAGTCGTTCACGGCTCAATCTCTCTTCAGGAAGCGTATGAGTCTGTTTATCTTCCATCATTTGCAGACGGTTTTCAGTACGGCGTAAAAAGATATAGGCTTCAGACAAAATATCAACAACGTATTTAGGCAGGTAATTCTTCTCCCCCAACAAGGATAAAACTTTTAAAATACTGCGTTCTCGAAGCTCGGGCTCTCGGCCACCACGAATCAATTGAAAAGCCTGACCAATAAATTCGACTTCACGAATCCCACCCCGCCCGAGTTTGATGTTGTTCTCTTTTTTGTGACGTTCAGCATCATGGTTAATACTTTGCTTGAGCTCCCGCAGCGTTCTAAAAGCACTGAAATCAAGATAGCGACGATAGACAAAGGGGCGCATAATTTTCAGTAATTGTTCACCGGATGTGGAATCACCAGATATGATTCGGGCTTTAACCCAGGCGTAACGCTCCCAGTCTCGGCCATGTGTTTGATAGTAGGCTTCCATTGCATCAAAATTCATGGCAACTGGCCCACTGTCACCAAATGGACGCAAGCGTATGTCGGTACGAAATACATAACCCTGAGGCGTTAAGGATGACAAAGCATTGATAAGACGCTGGCCAAGCTTGGTAAAATATTCACCATTACTCAAGCTTTTGGATGCGCCGCTTGTTTGGCCTTGTGATGGATAGGCAAAAATCAGATCAATATCAGAAGAAAAATTCAGCTCATGAGCGCCAAGCTTACCCATGGCGATGACAACCATTTTTTGCGGCACTAAATTTTCATCTACAGGTGTTCCGTAAATTTTTGATTGCCACTGATGAAGCAGTGTTAATGATTCATCAACACAGGCATCAGCAAGTGCAGAAAGATCGGAGAGGGTTTCATTGAGTGAAGCCAGTTGAGTGAGATCGCGCCAGGCGATACGCACCATCTCTCTGCGACGAAAATGTCGTAATGTATCAAGCAGTACGGTCTCTTCTGTTACCTCTGAAAGTAACTTTGAAAGAGATGCGCTATACCTGTCTTTTTCATAGGTTATATTTAAGTCATTGCTGCTCACCAGTTCAAAAAGCATATTTGGGTGACGAATACAGCTTTGAGCCACAAAGTCACTGCCTGCCCAAACGGTGTGTAATGTTTGTAATGGTAAACAATCGGGATTGAGGGACGGGTCTTCAGTTGAAGCCGCACTACAAAATGATTGCCATAGATTGGAAATCAGGTTTTCCAGCTCTTTTGGTATGGGTTGCAACATGACTTCTCCTTTGGCAACTGTGTTACAGCTAATGGGACGGTGGCTGGAGCTTTTATGTATATTCCCACGGATTGTGTAACTCCGCTGAACTTTGCTGCATATCCGATATATTTCGTGTAACTACAACACAATTATTCACCAGGCCTGTAACTGCTATTAACCCATCAATAGATGGTATAGGCTTGCCTTCTTTCTCCGACTTGCCCTGTATCTCTCCCCACTTGGTAGCCACTCTAACGCCATGCTCATTGGCCGGCTAAAGTGGCACTTTTTTGTGTAACATGGAGCCTGCGACATACACAAAAAAATGACGCTTTTGACGGTCCAATGGAGCTAATTGTGTACGCCCAACATGGGCATGAACTAATGAGGTGAAAGTCCTCTGTAGGAAGATCACCGTTAAGTTGTTCTAATGAACGATATTTAACGCTAACTACTAGCGAATGGCAAGGGCCAACCCGCGAGGGGCGGTCTGAAGGAAGCCGG